>DLAJ01000037.1 GCA_002493905.1 Lachnospiraceae bacterium UBA7050
GGAAGTTACCTTTTCATTTCACCAGTGCTGTAAAGTTTTGAAGATACGTTTTGAAGATATACCGTCTGCAAAACCCCTCAGTCGTTAAAGGACCGCCTGTAGCAGATGCATGACACACGATAGGATAGATAGTAGAGCAGCAGCACGATGAACGGCAGGACCCGCACAGGCATAGAAAAACGTTTGAATATGCCTAAAACTTTGGTAAGGTTAAAACTGAGCGACCACTCGACCAAGGAATAAAGGGATGCCTCTTTTCCAAAATCCCCATATAAGACAAACCACAGCAGGAAGAAAATGACTGCGAGGAACAGGCCCATTTTATAATATTTGCCGTACTTCACCCCAAAGCGGAGGTAAAACGGCACATCAAGCGTGAGGATAAGCAGATGGGCAAGAAAGAAAAAGTACAGGACATATTTTTCGCCACCGTTTATGCCGGTCATTGATTTTTGTACATAAGAAGCAAACAGGAGCCATGCGCTCAATACGGTAGTTGATACAAGATTCCATAAAAAACGTGCTCTGACGGCGCCGTCGCTTCGCAGAGGCGTCGTGCACATGAAATATTTGTATCCCGTCCGTTCATCGGCATTCAGGAAGCTTTGCTGCATAGCGCCGAGGCACAGATAGGCGCCGAAGATGCAGAGCAGCTTATAAATAGGCAGTATAACAGAAGCCCGGTCTATAAATTCATCACTGTATGGGATGAAGAATGCGGCGGAAAAAAGCAGAATCATACCGCCGTATAAAAAGAAATCTTTTTTTCCGACGCAAAAATCTTTATATGTCAGTCCAAGCATGGTATCCCTCCCCTAAAAATCGGTGTAAGATCAGAATGGTTTTTGTGTGATGAATATAGCAGTC
Source organism: Lachnospiraceae bacterium UBA7050 (assembly GCA_002493905.1). Taxonomy (GTDB): domain Bacteria; phylum Bacillota; class Clostridia; order Lachnospirales; family Lachnospiraceae; genus DLAJ01. Next base: position 868 of record DLAJ01000037.1, read on the forward strand.
ATCCGGCTGACGCTCCGCCGCATGTATATCCGGTCCGATGTCTGTGCGGCTGCCCTGAAATCCGTGCCGTCAGTTTCCGCACAGCTCCTGCCTTTTCTGAACAGCAGGCAGGCTGCCAAAATAGGCGATTGCGGTTGCCGCCGCCAGAAGGATAACGGCGGCGGTGAGGAGAAGCGCTGCATGTTCGCGGAAAAATTGCAGCATAAGGGTGGAAATATCATCGGAGGGACTTATCTTCTTTAAGTCCTCCGCGTGTGTGAGCGCCCATCCCATCAATAGAGCATAGGACGGCAGGGCAGTCACGAGCAGCAGCTTTCCTACGACTGCGTTCTGTGAATCGCTGCGGTAAGCGAAAGGCAGGCTGATCAGATGTAGAAGTAAGGTAGAAAAACAAATGAAGATCAGAACCAGACAGCCCGTTCTGACGTTCCGAAACCCGAAAACCGCGCCGTAAACGCCGTTGACTGCAAGCATTAAAACAGTGCCTGCAAGAACAAGGCCATAGCATTCGCCAATTTTAAGAAGCACGATCATACGGTTGGAGATCGGCGTGGAAAATAAAAAGAAATTCCAGTGTGATTTTTTATCCTGCAGAACGGAGTCAATTGTCGCCAAAACGGAGCAGAACAAAAACAGGATGGACGGCAGCATACAGAATAGAATGTCACACATCGGAATATTTGCCCTGGCTTCGGGTGAAGTCAGGTTGCCGTAATCAAACGCGAAACGGATATAGTAGGAAAGTGCTGCCATCAAGGCGATTAAAACGATGGAGATAAGCAGCGGTCTTCGTGACACATACCAATCCTTTTTGATGTACCCTGTCATGCCTGCCACCTCTTTTCCTGCGCAGCGCCGTTTTCTGTGCGCGTACCCGCATGCGGGGAATCCGAACGCGGAGAATTTTCATGAATAGAGTTCTCGCGCAAGTTTTTTGCATGGACATAATACAGCAGAATTTCGTCGAGCGGTGCAGGGTCCACGGTATAGCCGGCATAAATCGGATTGTTCCTGTTGTTCACCATAACAGAAGCGGTAAAGTCGGTAATACGGATGCTGACAACTTCCTCATCGGGGAACGCGGCAGCCTCGTCCTGCGTACATTTGATAATGCCGTGCCGGTATAACATGTCGTCTTTATATTCTGTTAATAGCAGTTTTCCGTCATGAATAAAGGTGATGCTGTCCGCAATGCGTTCCAAGTCGCTCGTGATATGGGAAGAAAGCAGGATGGTATGGTCTTCTTCCTGAATATATTCCATGAACACATCAAGCATTTCGCTTCGCACAACGGGGTCAAGGCCCGAAGTCGGTTCGTCCATGATCAAAAGCTTGGCGTTATGCGAAAGTGCAGCCGCAATCTGGAGTTTCATTTTCATTCCTTTGGAAAACTGTCCGGACGGCTTTTTCACAGGCAGGGAAAAACGGTCCAAGTATTGAAAAAATATGTGTTCGTCCCATTCGCTGTAGATGCTTTTTAAGATGCGGCTGAGCTGTTTGGCGTTCAGCACGTCATGAAACGGGACTTCGTCAAAAACGACGGCGATATGCTTTTTGATTTCGACTTCATCCCGGATGTGGTCAAGTCCGAAAATACGGATATTGCCGCTGTCTTTTTTTACGATATTTAAGAGCGCTTTCATGGTTGTGCTTTTCCCGGCACCGTTCTGTCCGACAAAACCCATGATGGAGCCTTTCGGCACCTGAAAGCTGACATCCTGCAGCGTAAAGCCGTCGTACCGCTTTGTCAGATTTTCAATTTCTATTGCATTTTCATAGTCCGTCATTCGGCCTCCCCTTCCTATAAAAACCAGTGATGAAACATATCGGCAGACGGCGTCAGTCTTCATACAGAATGGAAATCCATTCTTTTAATTCGTCCGCGTCAATATGACTTTTTTTGGCTTTGATGACCGCAGCATTTAAGTAACCTTCAATTTGTTTTAACGCTTCTTCCCGCGTCCATTCGGCATTGCGGGCTTTTACAAAGCTGCCCTTGCCAACCAGCGTATCAATGTAGCCTTCGCGTTCTAATTCTTCAAAAGCGCGTTTTGTCGTGATGACGCTGACGCGCAGATCGGCGGCGAGGTGGCGCATGGAGGGAAGGGCGTCTCCCTCTTTTAAGCTGCCGTGCTCAATGGCGAGCTTTATCTGGGAAACAATCTGTTCATAAATCGGTTTATCCGAAGAATTGCTGATGATGATATTCATGTCGTGAATCCTTTTTGTCTGCAAAATGTAGAATGATCAAATTCTGGTATTGGGACGGCTGGTATGAAACCCTCCGCGGCTGTCCGGCAGGCCAAAAGTATATATACAATATATACAATTATTCATACCCTGTCAAGGAAAAACAGAAAATTCCTGTAACGGATGCATATGCCGCTGCCTTCTTTTGAAAAGTCAAAAAAGAAAGAAAATGCGGTTGACATGCGTCTACCGAATGTGTATAGTATTAGGTAGACAAAGACATACCAAATGCTTATGGAGGATTGACAGGATGGAACATATTCAATTATCTGCAAATGAATGGAAATTGATGGAGCTTTTATGGAAGAAGGAACCGCAGACTATTACGCAGCTCACGGCAGGGATTCGTCCTTTGTACGGCTGGACCAAACATACAGTCATTACGATGCTGAACCGTCTGGAAGCAAAGGGAGCCGTCGCATATCGTGAGGGAGAACGTGCAAGGCTGTATTCTACCTGTATTCCGCGCGGCAGGGCAGCGATGGAGGAGACGGAAACGCTGCTTGACCGTGTGTACGGCGGCAGTCTCGGTCTGTTGGTGAATGCCTTTGTGCAGCAAAAGGGAATTACTGAGGAGGAACGTGACAGTCTGCTTGCGCTCTTAAACGAGGCGCCCGTACGAAAACAGGAGGATTAGGCATGGGGGAGTTCATGATCAGTTCGAGTGTTTTGATTTTGTCTGTCATTGTGCTCAGGGCGGTGTCCGGCAGGCGGACCGGCTTTCGCATGCGCTATGCAATGTGGCTGATTGTGGTATTGCGCTTAGCGCTGCCATTTACGATGCCGGGAAGTCCGTTCAGTATTATGAATGCTGTGACCCGCATTCAATCCGTTTGGGAGAATGCGGCAGCGGCGCGGGATAGAAGCGGGGAAGCGGGTACGGTAACGATGGCGGACAGCCTGCCCGGAGAGGAAGCCGGAGATGGTATCATGCTGATGGTACGGCAGGGCGCAGCAGAAGTAAGCCGTATAGATATTACGCAGGGGACGCCGGTCTCAGACGGTATCCTGCCGCAGAGCGCACTGGTCTTTGATGGCACCCTGCCGCAGAGAGTGCCGCTTGAAAAAAGAATGCCGTTTACAAGCTTTCTGCCTATCATCTGGATGGCGGGGGCGGTCTGCATCGGTGCTTATCTGATGACAATCAATCTGATTGTATGGGGCAGGCTGCGCAGGACACGGGTACTGGTGAATCCTGCCGGAGACAGGAAGAAGGGAGCAGAGCTGCCTGTTTACCGCTGTGAAAAATTGGCTTCACCCTGTCTGTTCGGGCTGCGGCGTCCGGCGGTTTATCTGAATGAGAAAGCGCTTGCCGACGAGCGGAGCCGCCGTTATGCAATGGCGCATGAGAGGGAGCATTACCGGCATAAAGACCATATCTGGAGTTTCGTACGGCTTGTCATGGTGACGGTTTACTGGTTTCATCCGCTTGTCTGGGCGGCTGCGGTCTTATCGGCAAGGGATTGTGAGCTAGCCTGTGATGAGGGCGTGACAGCGCGGATTACGGAGGAAGAATGTACGCAGTATGGGCGCGCTCTGCTCAGCCAGGTTCCCTTGAAACGGGCTGGAATGCCCTTTACGGTATCTACTTCAATGAGCGGCGGTGCGAGACAGTTAAAGAGGAGGCTTCTTGCGATCACACATAGAAGAAAGGTATCCGCAGGGGCCGTACTTCTTACGGCGGCGATGCTGCTGCTGGCAGCCGGCTGTACGTTTACGGGAGCGGATGACCGAAGTCCTGATACGGAGGAGAACAGCGCAGGGAATCCTGCCGGGGAAGGCGGAGGACAGGAGAGCGGTACGGACAGACCGGCTGCGGACGACCTTTTTGCAGAAGATGGCGCAGATGCCGGAATGGCAGGCGGAGCCGGAAGAGAAGAAAATGATGCGGGAGAGCCTGCGGCACAGGCATCACCGGATCTGGAGCTTCTTTCTCTTTTTGAGGACAGCGTACAGTTTGATGAGGACGGAAATCTCTACTTTACAATACCCCAGAGCAGCCATGCGCCGGAGGACTGGGCTATTTCGTTTAGCGGGAAAAAAAGCGACGGCTCGGATTTTAATACCACAGCAGGGAGCGCTATTGTGGAGGTATCAGGCGGAGAAGCCGCAGGGCAGTCTCAAAAAAAGGATTATGTGGAAATGGATTGCGTGATGCCCGGCATGAATTGGTCAGAAAATTCCGAGCTGTTAATGGTTGTAACATTATCTTCGTTTTCCGAAGACGGAGAAGAAACGCGCACAGCGATAACGATCGATCTTTTAGAGAAGTATCAGGAAATGTCAAAGCAGGAGGAGGCGGAGGGAGGCTTGATGCAGACAGCGCTGAGTGCCTATTCCATGTTTCCGGAGGGCAGTTACGGATGGGCGCTTACCGATGATCACCGGATTCTCTACACGTATGAAGGAGGTGACCGGTTTTCGATTCTGGGCAGTCTGCCGTTTGTATCGGGAATCAGAAGCGCGGATGCGGCGGCAAGCTTTCTTGAGGACAGCAATATGCAGGTATCGAGCTGCTTCCTGAATGAAAAAACCGCCTATTTTGCAGGGGTCTCCGCGAACGAGGGCGAAGCACTTGTAATTCGACTGAGCATTCAGTCAGAACCGACGGCGGGGGACGACAATGGACAGATTCTTGTATCGGAGCATAGAACGCGGGTTCCGCTACAGGCTTATTATCCAAACGGAGATATGTATGTGAGCTTTGCGGACTCACAAAACGGGTATCTGCTTGTCTGCTCCGATCCTGCTGCGGGACTGATGGAAAAGCATCTGTACGAGACAACGGACGGAGGGGATAGTTTTTCCTTTGTGGCGGACTTAAGCGGGGTGATCAACGGCTACCCGAGCGGAATGGCGTTTTGCAGCCGGAATACGGGATATATCGGCGTGAGTCCCCGTCATGAAACGGATTATCTCTACGGGACGCAGGACGGCGGCAGGACATGGGAGAGCGTCAGTGTTCCGGTTCATGAGGACGCTTATTACGCGGATGCGCCTGTGCCGGCTGTGTTTTATGAAAATGGAGAGCCGCGGATGGCAATCGTTTTAAGAGATGTTGTGGGGCAGTCCGACCGTTATGTGTTGTATGAGAATTTCACGCCGTCCGAATTTGAAACGTGGCAGATCATTCAGATTGTTCCTTTTGACATGGTGAAAGGCTATTGCATGACAGATCGGAATTCGGGCTGTTTTATTGACGGGAACGGAGCTTTGCATGGCTGGGAATACGGCAGCCCTTAAGCAGAGAATGTCTGATATGGTTTTTTCTATGCCGTTTTCGGATGGATAAAAAGGGCAGGGGAGCAGCTTCGAAGGCTTCCCCTGCCTTTTTGAATGACTGGGCGTTTGTAAATGCCCCTCTGTTTGAAATAGGAAAGGATCGTTTACTCTAAATTGACATGCTTCTTTACAATCAGGGCACAGACCGCATAGTAGAGGATTGCAAAAGCGGAGAACATGCCGATGGAGAACCACAGACCGGTCTGCGTACTGTGGATGATAGCATTACGTATTTCTTCGAAGCCCGCAGCGGGGGAGACAGAGAACCACCGGTCCGGAATATGAGTGATAATAACGGTTGCGATAATCTGCTCTACGAAAGCCAGACCAATACCAATGCCGATTGCCGCGCGTATTTTGTGCAGACTTGCGAGCTGCCCCAAGGATAATGCCGCATATACAAGCAGCAGTGAATTACAGCAGGCGGCAAGAATCAGCAGCAGAATGATCAGCAGCAGAACCGGAAAATGGTAGCCGGTTGAATACAGGGCGCCCTGCTCTAAATCCCGATAGCTGATAGCGCGGAGTCCGTTGATAAATCCGTCGGGATCGTTTGCCAGATTAATGGAGCTGATACTTAGGACCAGTATGACTCCTGATATGAGCAGCCACACGATGGAGGTGATCAGCCGTGCGTTTAAGTTAGAGAGAGGGCTTACCGGAAGCGTGTGCGTTAAGTATCCCTGCTCCGAGTACATACTTTTATAAAACCGTTCGCATGTCATAATAAAAACGAGGATGACAAGCGCGATGACGACAAAAGTATAGGAGAGTACGAATGTGATCGTAAGTACATTTTCCACCTCATCCGGCAATGAACTTCGGGAAGAGTCACGGAATAAAAAGCATCCGAGCGCGGTTGATAAGATGGTCATCAGATAGATGATAAGCATCGGCTTGTATGTGGACCTAAATTCGTTTCGCAGTAATTTTCCTAACATCTGAACACCTCCCTGAAAAGCGCGTCAACCGACTTGCCCTGTTCCTCACGGATTGCATCTACTGAGGAAGTCAGGCGAATCTGTCCGTTCTGGATAAAAAGCACTTCATCTAAGACATTTTCAATATCTGCGATCAAGTGCGTGGAAATGATAATGGAAGCGGACGCATCATAATTTGTAAGGATGACATTCAAAATATAATCTCTCGCGGCCGGATCGACGCCTGCAATCGGCTCATCCAGGATATAGAGGTCCGCGCGGCGGCTCATAACAAGGATGAGCTGTACCTTTTCCTTTGTACCTTTGGACATGGCTTTTAAGCGGTCTTTCGGGTTGATGCTGAGCTTAGAAAGCATGTCATAAGCGCGCCGCTCATCAAAGTCCTCGTAAAATGTCGTAAAAAATGAAATGACCTCTGAAACACGCTGATTCATGTTCAGATACGTATGATCCGGCAGATAAGAAATCACCTTTTTACTGTCCACGCCGATCGGTTTTCCTTTTACTAAAACGGTTCCGCTTGTCGGCGTCAGTAAGCCGTTTAATATTTTGATCAAGGTAGTCTTTCCGCTGCCGTTCGGTCCGAGCAGACCGATGATATGTCCGCTCTCGATCGTCAGATTGACGTCATGCAGGGCTGTCACTTTACCATAATTCTTGTTAAGCCCCGTACATTCTACTAATGTACTCATGTCTGATTCTCCTCCCCTTTATTTGAATGTTGATGTTTTGGCGAAATGTCTGGCTGTATGAATATATACATAGTCAATTGTCCGCCTGGCTGCAGTCCGGAATTTGTGCCGGTGCTGCCTTTCGTTTCAGCGCGTCCGCTGCATCCTGAGCGCTGTAACCGATTCGCTGCATGCCTTCTAAGAATGTGTCAATAAGTTCTTTTGCTTTCCGTTCTTTTAACAGCTCGATCATAGCCGTATCTTCCGTGATAAACCGGCCGCTTGTGCGCTGTGTGTATACAAGTCCGGCGCGCTCCAATTCGGCAAGCGCTTTCTGCATCGTATTTGGATTTACTGCTGCCATCATGGCAAGCTCGCGGACGGAAGGAAGCTTATCACCCGGCGCGTATCTGCCGGAAAGGATGTCGGTCTGAATTTTATCTATGATCTGCTGAAAGATCGGTCTGTCTGAGTCAAGTTCCCATGGCATTTCATCACCCCGCTTTCTTTTTGAATGAACCGATGCGCCGCAGCGTGAAAACGGTGCGTCATCAGTTGTATCACTGTACTAATGTATTATTGTGTTATACGCATAATACAACAATACAAATACGATGTCAAGACGGAAGGTCAAAATACAGGATGACTTTTTTCAGGGCTCATGCTACAATACCCTTATGTATCAACATCATAAAGAATCTCTTGACAATTTAATACAGTATTTTTCTGATAAGGATGAAGTGATTGCGCTGATTTTCGGCGGTTCGGTTGCGAAGGGATGTGAGCGTCCCGATTCGGATTTAGATGCGATGGTCGTGGTTACGGAGGAGGCCTATGAGCAGAGACGGAAGGAAAACCGGACGGCGGAAACAATTGAGGGTCATTGTACATATGAGGGCGGCTATTTCGATGTCAAGTATATGACGAAGCAGTTTTTAGAGGACGCTTCTAAAAAGGGCAGCGAGCCAGCGCGCAATGCGTTTGTAAAAGCAAGGGTACTCTTTACGAAAGATGAGGAGATACCGCAGATTTTGGCACGGATACCAATCTTTCAGAAACAGGAGAAGGAAGAGAAGATGCTGTCCTTTTATTCTGATTTCTGGCTGAATTATTATTATTTTCTAAAATGCTGTCCGCTTGACGGCTATATGAAACTGCACGCCGTCAATGAAGTGATCTACAGTATTTACCGGATGATTCTGCAGGAACACGAAATTTTGTTTCCGAGTAACCGGAGGCTGGAAGAGTTTGTGGCTGGAATATCTAAAGAGACGGCGGAGCTTGTTTCACTCGGAAGAATCTGCGCGAAAACGCAGGAAATGCCGGACATTGACAAGTTTGCAGAATACTTTTTGAAGCTGACTGCTTATGAAGCCCCGACTGATATCGGGCGCGTCCTGTCACAGTATACAACTGATTTTGAGCAATGGTGGAGAGTGCCGAGACCGAATATTAATGAGTGGTAAAACGACATAAAAAAAGGAGCTGACGCTCCTTTTTTTATGCTAACGGCAGCAGATAGAAGGAAAATGCCTTTCTGCCTTCTGCGGGGATCAGATACGGTTCATGAACCGGTGCGCCCCAGCTGTCGTCGCCGCCGACGCCCATCTGCATACCGCTGATGCGTACGACGGTCTCGTAAGGCTTCGGCAGTTCAAACGGATGACGCGCTGTTTCCAGCTCCTGCGGAAGGTAAGGAAGCGCGCTTACATTTAAGGGATTCTGCCCGTCATACAGAATATGCAGTCCTAAGCCGTCCGCGTCTGTGATATCTGCAAAGCGCACATCCGTGTGATTTCCGGTTTCCTGCGGAAACAGATAGGGTGCCACATTATCCATTACAAGGTTATGGTAGCAGCCGATCTTACTACCGCTCTTGCGGTCGGCATACGTTTCTTCCATACCCCTGCCGTACCACCGCAGATTGTCATAAAACAGCGGCAGAGCGGCGCACATGCCAAATTCCGGCAGGTCGGGAAGACCCGTGAATCCGTCGCATTCCATTGTCACTTTGATGAGTCCTGCCGCGTTCACGCGGTAAGTCACTGTACATAAAATGCCTTCGTAGAACGGCGTGCGGTATTCATAACGGACTAAAACGGTTCCGTCCGCTTCCCGTTTTGTCATTGTGAGCGACGCTGTCATGTTTTCGCTGATCAGTTTCCAGATTCCCTGGCGGCCCGGCATGCCGTTTCCGATGTCGTTCTGTATGGGCGCACGCCAGAAATTCGGTTTCAAAGGACGGTAAAGCAGTTCTTTTGCCGGGAGGTATTTCTGGATGGCGTTTGTATTTAATGTCATGGAAAGGAACGCCTGATTTCCACGGTTAAAAATATAATGGAACTGCATTGGCGTTTTGGGGTCCGACGTCATATATTCGCCGTGTACGCCTACGTTATAAATGCACTCTTCCACAATGGGAGCATTCTGCGTCTCGCTGAGAGCTTTTTTCTTTTCATGCGCTTTAGCCGCAACGCGGACAAGCGTATCGTCGAGATAACGCCCGAAGCAGTCCGACTGCCCAAAAGCGACTTCATAGCCTGAGGGAGCATAGCTTCTGTCCTTTTTCAGCAGAACCGACACGGTAATCATATATTCGCCGTCTGAGTGTTCGGCACTGATGGTTTTGGCGTCATAGGGAAGCAGATAGATTGCCTCGGTTCCTGCAGCAACGCGTACAGGAAGTTCGTCTTCCCGAACACGTTCCCCATTTTTCGTCAGAACGGCAATAACACGGTAAGGCTCAGTGCTCTCAAAAAGGGAGAGATTTTTGAGGATCACACGGTCATGCTGTACGGTGATACGGAAATTCTGGTAGTCATGCTTCACCTGCACAAGCTTCGGGGAAGGCGTGCGGTCGGCAAACATGATGCCGTTTCCTGAAAAATCGGCGTCGTGGGGACGGTCTGCAAAATCGCCGCCGTAGCCTAAATAGGGCTTGCCGTCTGCGTTCGCTGCCTCCATTGCCTGATCGACATAATCCCAGATGAATCCGCCCTGATAGAGCGGTTCTGTTTCTGCCAGATTCGTATATTCGTCGAAATTGCCGGTGGAGTTTCCCATGGAGTGGGCAAACTCACAGCTTATAAACGGTTTCTCACGATGCTCTTTCAGGAAGGATGCAATCTCCGCGGGCTTCCAGTACATGCGGCTGACGACATCCGAGGTGTCAGGATAGCGGTCATCGTGACACAGTCCTTCATAGTGTACGAGACGCGTCTCATCCTTAGCGTGGAAAAGCTGGGACATTTTGTAAATGTCCATGCCTCCCGAAGATTCATTTCCGCAGGACCAGAGGAGTACGCTCGGATGGTTTTTGTCCCGTTCAAACATGGAATTGGCGCGGTCTAACACGGCTGCCTGCCATTCAGGCTTATCTGCGGGAATGGAAATCGCATCGTCGGGACGTGCGCCGTCGCGGTAGACACAGCCATGCGTCTCCAAATTCGTTTCGTCGATCAGATAGATGCCCTCGCTGTCACATAAGTCGTAAAAGCAGCTGGAATTAGGATAATGTGACGTGCGGACGGCATTGATGTTGCTGCGCTTCATATTCAGAACATCCTGTTTCTGCAGTTCATAGGGCAGTACGCGTCCTGAGTGCGCGCAGAATTCATGGCGGTTCACGCCCTTAAAGACGATCCGCCTGCCATTTAATTCCATAATACCGTTCTGCAGCGTAAAAGAACGGATACCAACCTTCTGCACAATCTGCTCGACAAGCCCGCAGATGCTGCCGTCGGCATCGACACGGCGCACAAAGATTTTAAGCGTATAGAGCTGAGGTTTCTCCGCGCTCCATAAAAGCGGCTGCTCCAGCTTTACGGTGAGCTGCTGCGTATAAACGTCAGGCGTGGTGAGCGTTTCCGCATTGACGGTCTCGTGCAATGCGGGACGGCCCTCCACGGGCTTTGTAAAACGCACAAGCTCTTTACCTTCGGGAGAATAGACGCGGTATTCCGCGAGAAAATCATTTGCCTCGCTCATATGAAGGTATTCATAGCGCAGGCTGATGGAAAGCAGGGCTTTTGTGTTGTTTTCTTCTAAGGCAGTCCTTACAAAGAGGTCTTCTAAGTGGCATGCTGGTTTTGTATAAAGAAAAACATCCCGGAAAATACCCGAAAAACGGAAAAAGTCCTGATCTTCCAGCCATGAACCGGAAGAAAAGCGGTATACCTGAACAGCGATTTTATTCTTTCCGTCGCGCAGAAACGGGGTAATTTCAAATTCGGCGGGCGTAAAGCTATCCTCGCTGTATCCGGCAAACGAACCGTTTACCCATAAAGCAAATGCGCTCTCCACGCCGTGAAAGCAGAGGAATACAGGTTCGTCGGTCAGCACGAGCGAGACCTCGCGGATATAGGAGCCGGTCGGATTATAGCGCACTGGTATTTCGCCCGGCAGCGCAGCCTCGACGCCGTCCCACGGGTAGGTAACATTTAAGTACTGCGGATGCCCGTAGCCCTGAAGCTCCATATGGCCCGGAACGGAAATCGTATCCCACTCAGAGTCATCGTATCCTTCGCGTTCAAAGCCTTTTGGCGCAGATGCGATATTTTCACTGTAACGGAATTTCCAATTACCGTTTAATGATAGCTTTGAGTCCTGTTCGCCTGCCTCATCCCGGTACCATGCGTGATCGGAATGCGCTTTTAAGCGGCGGATAGCAAAAATTTCGGGATTGCGGATAACATTGTAATCAAACTTCATGTGCACCCTCCTTTGCGTATAAGATTTTTAGTACGACCGGCGTTGCGATCGAAGATACAATAATGAGCAGAATCACGGAAGTAAAGTAAACAGGCTCCATCAGACCGACTGCCAGACCTTTCTGGGAGACGATCAGCGCCACTTCGCCGCGTGTCATCATGCCGACACCGATCTTTAAGGAGTCACCCCATGAAAAACCGCAGACTTTAGAGATCAGACCGCAGCCGATGATTTTTGTGATCAGTGCAACGATAATGAACGCAGCCGAAAACAGCAGTATGGATGTGTTAAGATCGCCGATATCTGTTTTTAAGCCGATGGAAGCGAAAAAGATCGGTCCGAACATCATATAGGACTCCACATCCATTTTTTCCGCGATATATTTGGAATCGCGGATGTTGCATAGGATGATGCCTGCGACGAAAGCGCCTGTAATATCGGCAATGCCAAAATATTTTTCGGCAATGTAGGACATAGCAAGGCAGAGCGCAAGACCGGCGATCGGAATGCGCCTTGTATGCGGATAGCGCTGATCGACCTTCTGGAATACTTTATAAAGCAGATAGCCGACAACAAAGGCGAACAGAAAGAAGAGCGCTGTCTGTGTCACGATATGGAGCGGCTTAACATCCGGGTCCTTGAAGGCAATGACGAATGTGAGCACGATGATGCCGATCACATCGTCAATAATTGCGGCGGACATGATTGTCGTCCCCACACGTCCGTTTAAGTGTCCGAGCTCCCTCAGCGCTTCCACTGTAATGCTGACGGAGGTTGCCGTCATAATACAGCCGATAAAGACGGCTTTTAAGAAATGTTCGCTTCCGACCGCCGACCATCCGTAAAAGCAGGAGTAAAGAATCGTGCCGCCGATTAGCGGAACCGCCACGCCGCAGCATGCTACGAGAAACGCGGCAACTCCGGTTTTTTTCATTTCTTTTAAGTCTGTTCCAAGTCCGGCGGTGAACATTAAGAGAACAACGCCGATTTCTGCCATTTTTGACAGAAAATCGCTCTGTGCGACGAGACCGAGAACACTCGGTCCGATCAAAAGTCCGGCAATGATCTCGCCAGCGACCTGGGGTACTTTGATCTTGCGCGCCAAAAGGCCAAAAAACTTTGCAAATACAATGATGATTGCCAAATCCTTAAAAATAACATAGGATTCCATGATGACATTCCTCCGATGATCGTTCTTATGATTTTTCATTCTATCACGCAAACCATGTAAAAAAAAGGTTCAATTCAACGAAATCGGCATTTGTTTTTCACTTTTTCATAGAAGTTTTTACAAAAGCGTCGTATAATAATAGAACGAAAAGAATTCATCACATACACCAGAGGAAAGTTCATGCCGGATCATAAAAATCCTTACATTGACGAAGCATTGTTTTTGCGTGCCTGCGATTATGTGCGCGGACTTGAAAAAGGCGCCATGGGTATCGGTACGATCGGCGAAAAAACGATTCACGCTATCATGAAATATTATTATGCGCCGAATCCCGCTTATCATGAGCGCAAAGTTGGATCTTTTGTGGCGGATATTATGGTGGACGGCGAGATTTTGGAGATACAGACGCGCGCGTTTCAAAATCTGCGCCGGAAACTGGAGGCATTTCTTCCCGAACACGACGTGACCATTATTTACCCGATCGCGCATACGAAGTGGCTTTCGTGGATCGACCCTGAAACCGGAGAGGTTACAAAGCCGCGCAAATCGCCGAAAACCGGTACGATTTACCGTCTGGTGCCGGAGCTGTATAAGCTGAAGATGTATTTGTCAAGCGAACGCCTGCATTTTACGATTCCACTCATTGATGTGCAGGAAACGCGGATTCTGGACGGCTGGAGCGCAAATCGAAAAAGAGGTTCCCACCGAAGCGACGGCGTTCCCGTGGGAATTTTTGATGAGGTACGCATCAATACGAGGGAGGATTACTGCGTACTTCTGCCTGATAATCTGCCGATAGAGTTTACGACAAAAGATTATAAACGCGCTGCACATGTTACAGACGGCGCGGCTTCGACGGCGCTTAATATTCTTTTTTCGCTGGGGCTGGTAGAGCGGATCGGAAAGCAGGGGAATGCGTATATTTACTGCCGGTGCGAAGCAGAGAAGTAGGACAAAGTCGTAAATTTACCACTGTTCACGAAAAAGAAAGGAAGACGCTATGACAAAAAAAGAAAGAGAAAAAAGTGCGAAAGACCTATTGAATTTTATAGAGCGGGCGACCGCTCCGTTCCAGGTTGTGCAGGAGTCTGAGAGACTGCTTGCGGAGGCGGGATTTGAGGAGCTTTCGCTGTGTGAGCCATGGGAGTTAAAACCCGGCGGAGCCTATATGGTACCCGTGTACGGTACAACGCTGTTTGCTTTTTGCGTTGGAGAACATTTTGAGGCGGGGGGCGTGATCCATGCGGCATGCGCGCATACCGATCATCCGTGTCTGCGCGTGAAGCCGAAAGCAGAACTGTGCAGCCGCGGCTATATGAAACTGGATGTGGAGGTCTACGGCGGCGCGATCTTAAACACATGGCTCGACCGTCCGCTTTCCATTGCGGGGCAGGTGACGCTTAGAAGCGGTGAGCTTTACGAGCCGGAGATGAGGCTTGTGGATTGGAAGCGCCCGCTTTTGACGATACCAAATCTTGCCATTCATATGAACAGGGAAGTCAATAACGGTGTGAGGCTGAACGAGCAGTCGGAAATGCTGCCTCTGATCGCCATGGTACAGGACAAGCTGGAGCAGGAGGACTTCTTTCTCAAATTATTGGCGAAGGAATGCGGCGTATCGCCTGAGGAGATTCTGGATTTTGATCTTTATGTATACAATGCGGAAAAAGGATGTCTGCTTGGTGCGCATGATGAATTTGTGAGCGCGCCGCGCCTGGACAATCTGACCTCGTGTTATGCCTGCCTGCAGGCGATTACGGCGGCAGCGGGGGCGAGGAAGGATTCTGAGAGACTGAACCTGATCGTGCTTTTTGATAATGAAGAGATCGGCAGCCGTACAAAGCAGGGGGCGGATTCCCTTGTCGCCAATCTGATCCTGGAAAAAATATATGACGGGTTATCCTATGACCGCGCGCGGCTGACCGACAGCTATTTTAAGAGTATGATGCTCTCGCTTGACGTGGCGCATGCGCATCATCCGAATTATGAGCAGAAGAGCGATCCGAACCTGCGCGTGATCTGCGGACAGGGACCGGCGCTCAAGTTGAGCTATTCTCAGCGTTATGCGACCGATACGAAAGCGGTTGGGATCGTCAGCCAGCTTTGCGAGGCAAATCATATACCGTATCAGAAATTTGTCAACCGTTCCGATATACCGGGCGGAAGCACGCTTGGCACGATCACGTCAGCGTATCTGCCGATGCTTACCGTTGATCTCGGCATCGGTGTTCTTGCAATGCATTCCGCGCGCGAACTGATGGCGGGAGAAGATCAGGAGGCGCTCAATACACTGGTATACTGCTTTTTCCTATGAAAGTCCGGTTGGAAAAATAAGCTTGACACTGCCTCACGGGAATGAGGCAGTGAGAGTTTTTATGATGTGATGATGGGGCATCACAAGTCTTATGACGGAAAGACCTGAACTTATGAATTTATTTGAATCCAATGCTGAATTATGTATTCCCAATCCATGCCGTCCTGCAAGACACGAAGTATGGTTACAATACTTTTATCATCATCTACAACGTAAAACAATAAATGATTGCTCTGAGATTTCATATAAATATTATAATTTCGATATTGAAAGCCTGTTGTTTGGTGGCTGGTTGGAAATATCGCTAATTCTTCTGCGGCTTCCTTTATTTTTGCTGAAAAGGTTTCAGCATATTCACGATACTTAAAGTTTTGGAGTATATAATGTTTTTTATTTTTTACATCTGCTTTTCCGCTTTGAGCGATTACAACTTTATATCGTTTGTTCATCTGCTCCCCTTAAATGCTGTCAATTTCTTTCCAAGCATCTTCTATGGTCTGTACTTTTCCGTTTTCCATATCGTCAATTGCCTCATCCAGTTTATGAAATAATACTTCCATTGCGTCGTCTATGGAATATGTGCTTTCTGTTGCTTTTGTTACTGCTGCTGTTGCCATAAACATCACCCTTTCTCTATTATTATAAGCATCATATCACAGAATCAGAAAATTATCTATTATTGCGATGCGTTTTTCAATGTGTCAAATGGAACTATTTGCTCTTAACATTACTTTTTAAGAAATTTTTTAGAACAAATACCTCGCCCAAAGCGCAAGGCGGCGGATCAAAAAGATTCGCGCTGCGCGCTTTGGCGTCAGTTCCACGGGGACAACGCCGTACGGATTTTCATAAGAACCGTCCGCCAGCGCAAGTCTTGCGCTGTGCTCATAGAACTCCATATTTTCAGTCAGCTGTCTGCAGACATCTTTGCTCTGAATCACAACCATCAGTTCCGTATCTAAATAGACACTTCTCATGTCGAGATTGAATGAGCCGACAATGGCAATATCGTCGTCGATTACCATGCTTTTTCCATGGTAGGAACAGCCGCCTTCATATTCCCATACCGAAAGTCCGGTTGCGAGGATCCTGTCCTTATAGGCAGCATAGTCGGAAGCGCCGAACGGGTTTCCGTTATTGGCAGCCGAGTTGGTCATTAAAGTAACATGGGGAACCGCGTTACACAGCGCGTTCAGGGAATCATACATCATTTCGTTACAGATAATGTACGGCGTATGGATTTTCACGCGTTCTTCTGCTTGTGACATAAGTGTCATAAGAGCGTGCCATGCGTACGGTTCCTTCACGCCGGTATGAATCGGATTGCTGATGAACGCAATCCTTGATACGGGGTACGTGCGGGTAAAAAGTGACGTGTCTGTCAGTGCAGCCCTCTGCATCTCCCGATAGGCGTCATAGGCGGCGTCAAGCTCCCTGCGCGCACGCTTGACACAGGTGCGGCCGGACAGAGAAGCCTCGTTGTGTACGGTTTTGGTCTGATCGTATTCCCAGATACTGTTAAAATAGGCTTCCAGCTGTACAAGGGAACTGCCGGTCTTATCGCCGTCGCAGCGGACGAGGACGTCGCGGTCATAATTTCGGTAATCCGTCGTATCGCCGAGGAAATAGTCGTAAGTATTGCGCCCGCCGAGCAGATAAGCCGCATCGTCCGCGATCAGGTATTTGTCATGCAGGCGTCCCATGGAGCGCCAGGGAACGAGCGGGTTTGCAAGGTTATATACTTTCAGGGTCACGTTCTCATGAGAAGAAAGTGCGTAAAAGTACGGGTTCCACTCCATATGGAGCCAGTAAAAGGAGCCGTCCACTAAAACGGAGATTTCTACATCGCGGTCGGCGGCGCGAAGCAGGGCGCCGAGGATGATTTTTCCGCTCTCGTCAGAATGGAAATCAAACGTGGATAAGATAATGCGTTCTTTCGCACCTTCGATCAGACGGACGCGCTCCAAAAGCGCCTGTCCGTTATCTTCAATGACGGCGGCGGATTCACCGTATTCCGCACCGGCAGGGTTTGTCCGTATGGTGCCGTCTGAGTTTGTCCGCATGATGCCGTCTGAGTTTGTCCGTATGGTACCGTCTGAGTCTGTCAGCGGGTTATCTGTATCGGCGGGGACTGCGGTCCCCGCCTGTGTGCCTGCTTTCCAGTCTCCGAATTGTTCTTCGATTTCAGCGGCATGTTCCGCGGATAATGAGGGCTGTTCAGAGTAGACGGAAAGTCCGATGGAAAGGTCGTAAATAAGCAGAAGCAGGACCGCCGCCGTGAAGGTCAGAACAACTCTGCGGATGGAAATCTTATTTTTTTCAAGAGGTACGCCGCGGAGCATGCGGGCATAAAAA
Source organism: Lachnospiraceae bacterium UBA7050 (assembly GCA_002493905.1). Lineage (GTDB taxonomy): Bacteria > Bacillota > Clostridia > Lachnospirales > Lachnospiraceae > DLAJ01. The sequence continues at coordinate 18,562 of DLAJ01000037.1, forward strand.
ACAATATAGCAGCAAAGAGAAAACAGCATGACAGCAATACACAGGATGCACAGAACACCTGCCATAAACCATGAAATATTTACATCGAGCAGCAGGATGAGAAGCAGCAGGAATAAAACCGCCGTACAGAGCTTTCCGTACCATTGCGCGCCGTCCATATGGGTCCCGCGGCGCTTGATCATATACAATCCCATGAATCCCATAAAGGCTTCTTTTACCACAAACAAAAGAAAAACATAACACATCAGCGGGAAACGGAAGGTTAAACTTAGGGCGACTGCCCCATGCGTTACTTTATCGGCGATGGGGTCAAGGATTTTGCCAAGCTCCGTCACCATGTGAAAGCGCCGTGCAATTTTACCGTCAAACATGTCTGTCAGGGCGGAAACGGCGAGCACCGCCGCTGCGGTCAGATAGCCGTGCGCATCGGTCGCGCGAAAATAAAGCACAAGATAGACCGGCACGAGTAACAGCCGGAAGTAGCCCATGAGATTTGGAATCGAGAAAATTTCTTTTTTTGTCGGATGCATAAGATCACGCCTCTTCTTTGTGTAAGAAGGTTAGATGAGCGCCGTGCTGAAATACCGTTCTGCGCGGTCGGGAAGAACGGTAGCGACAACGCTTTCCCGTCCGTATTTTTCAGCCATTCTCATGGCGGCCCACACATTTGCGCCTGAGGAGGTTCCTACTAAAAGACCTTGAACCCGTGCGAGGGAACGCGCCGTTTCTATGGCGTCATCGTCGGATACTTCGACAATATCCGTGATGATGGAAGTATCGAGGATATCGGGAATAAAGCCGTCTCCGATTCCCTGTATCTGGTGTAAGCCCGGCTCGTCGCCTAAGAGCGCCGAAACATTCTTTGGCTCAACTGCGACGATTTTGCATTCAGGGTTTAATTCAAGCAGGTATTTCGCAATGCCCTGTAATGTGCCGCCGCTTCCGATCCCGGACACGAAAATGTCAATCCGCTTGCCGAGCTGCTCGGTAAGCTCCCGCGCGGTCGTCCGGTAATGCGCATCGGGGTTTGCCGGATTTTGGAACTGCTGGGGCACAAAGCAGGAATCCGATTCCGCACAAAGCTCCATTGCTTTTTTCACCGAGCCGTCGATGCTTAATTCCGGCGGAGTTAAGACCAGCTCTGCGCCAAGTGCGCGAATGATCTTTTTGCGCTCGTCGCTCATATTTTCGGGCATGACAATGATGACGCGGTAGCCCTTTCTGACGCCGCAGAGTGCAAGTCCGATGCCGGTGTTTCCTGACGTTGGCTCAATGATTGTCATGCCGGGCTTTAGCTTTCCGCTTTTTTCGGCTTCTTCGAGCATGTTCAGTGCGATCCGGTCCTTAATGCTTCCTCCCGGATTTAAGAATTCCGCTTTTGCATAGACGGGCAGCCCCGTCGTCTCCTCTAAGCTGATAAGCGGCGTATTCCCGATCAGGTCTAAGATGTTCGTATAATACATGTGAGTTTCCTCCGATCAAATGTCTGCTGTTATTATAATATGAAAACCGGCGTATCATGCGCATGCTTTGATGTGGCAGAATGCCTGTAAGGTCCAAGGAAGCGTTGATCAAAGCGTTTTTCTAAGGCACATTTTACCATATTCTGTGATATCCGCCTATGAAAATGCAAATGTTTATGCTTTTTTCATAACTATCCGGTCAGAGGCTGATATTCCCACCGGCAATGAACCGGGTGCCATGCCTGCGGCGGGGTATTTGAACATTAGGAACCGCTGGACTTGTAATGGCGCACGCCAAAGCGCCATAATCCGTAGCAGGGCAGCAGGAACAGCACTGCTAAAAGCGGCAGGAAAATATAGGCGGCAGAGGTTCGCCGGTCAAGCAGATATAAAAGAGGATAATACTGCACCAGCGCATAGGGGACGATAAAAGTGGTAAACAATAGCATTTTTTTGCCGTAAATGCCGAGCGGATACTTGCCGTATTCGCGCGCGCCGTCGGTCAGCACGTTCATAAACTCAAGCCCCTCTAACGTAAAAAAGCAAAGCGCGGCATAAATCAGAAAAAGACCGGAAAACAGCGCCGTGCCGCCGATCAGCATAAAAAGAAGCGTCAGCACCTTCTGCGGCGTCCATTGCACGCCGCTTTTGGAAATGCCATAGAAAAACATGACGAGCGCCTGCAGCATCCGCCCGATCCGCGTCAGTTCAAAGCGGCTGCCGAGTACCTGCACGATCAGACTCTGCGGGCGCACAAGCACACGGTCAAAGCTGCCGGTGCGCACCATTTGGGAGAAGCAGTCAAATCCGCGCGCCGTCATTTCGGCAAGCGAAAATTCCAGCAGCATAATGGAGAAGCATAGCAGCACCTCGCTGAAGGTAAAGCCCTTCACATGGGAGAAGCGCTGGAATAAAAAGAATACGCCCAGAAACACGTTGAAGGATACGAGAAACTGTCCGATGACGGTAAGGAAAAAGGACAGCTTGTATTGCATGGCGCTGCGTACGTTAATGGAAACGTAATGCAGATATAAATGGATAGTCTTGCGCATAAAAATCTCCTTTCCGGAGCGTTAAGCCTCCTGACTTGCGCGCATCATGAGCCGCGCGGTGGAATGGTTCATTTTGGAAAAAGTGGCGCATGCATTCTCCGGTCTAGCCGCCCTGCACGACGGCGCGCCGCTCCGCACGGGCAAAAAGCAGTCTGCCAAATAAGATCATGGCGACAAGCCAGAAAACCTGAAGCCCGACTGCGCTAAACATTTCGGAATCGGTCATGCTTCCGCTGTAGATACGCAGCGGGACATTCTGCATGGCGGCAAACGGCAGATATTCCATCATGCGGCGGACGGGATCGGGAAAGAACGGGAGCGGAATGACCGCGCCCGTAAAAAATTCCGTGACCGAATAGAAGAAGATCCGGAGTCCTTCCGGTGAAATAGTAAAAAAAGCAAGCCCGTATACGATCATGCAGAATGCGACTACGGCGAGAACGCCGAGGAACATGGTCAGCAAAAACAGCAGGAAATGCTGCAAATCCGCGGGCGCTGAGATACCGTAAGGTTTTGGCAGGAAAGCTGCCACCAGCAAAATGGGAATGCATCTGAGCGCGGCGCGGGAGGAGCGGTTGGCAATGCTGCGGGCAAACCACATGTCATAAATGCGGATTGGGCGGCACAGCTCATAGGCGACATTGCCGTCCTTGATCGCATCGAACAGTTCATTTTCCATAAAATAGACCATAAAAAAAGCAAGAAAAGCCTGCTGCATCCAGATATAGGAGGCGGTTGCCTCAAGACTCATTGGAAACGCTGCGGCATCCGCCTCATAAAACGCGCGGAATACAAGAATTTCCATGGCGCCCCATACAAACTGCGTGACCATGCCGGCAAGAGCCGCGCTGCGGTATTGCAGACCCATTGCGAACCGCAGGCGGAAAAAAGCAATATATTTTTTCATACGGATTTCCCCCTATCAGATGTCATAAGCTCGGTATAATTCCGCGACCGTCTCATCTATACTTTCCCCGCCCTTTTGAATGTCGGCAAGCGTTCCGTCCATGAGAATGTGCCCTTTTCCAATCAGGATGATGCGTTTTGCCAGCGCTTCAATATCCTGCATGTCGTGTGTCGTCAGAATGACGGTTGTACCGTGCGCTTCGTTCTGTTTACGGATGAAATCGCGCACAGCGAGTTTGGAGACGGCGTCAAGACCGATTGTCGGCTCGTCCAAAAAGAGGATTTTAGGACTATGCAGCAGGCTTGCGGCAAGCTCGCAGCGCATCCGCTGTCCTAAAGAAAGCTGTCTTGCCGGCGTGCGGAGTAATTCATGTAAGTCCAGTAAATCTGTCAGTTCTTCGAGATTATTCCGATACAGAGCGTCGGGGATTGAGTAGATTTCCTGTAATAACTGAAATGTGTCAATGACCGGAACATCCCACCAGAGCTGCGAGCGCTGTCCGAATACAACGCCGATGCCGCGGACATAGGCAGTGCGGTCCTTCCATGGGATATGTCCGTCCACAAGGCAGCTGCCGCTGTCGGGTGTTAAGATTCCGCTTAGAATTTTGATCGTCGAGCTTTTTCCTGCGCCGTTCGGGCCGATATAACCGACTATCTCGCCGTCGCCGATCGTAAAGCTTATGTCAGAAAGAGCATGAATTTCCTCATACTCTCTGTGAAAAAGTGACTTGCAGGCCTCTGCAAAGCCCGCGTTTCGTTTTGCAATCCTGTACGTTTTGCAAATGTGCTCCATCGTAATCATTCTTGCTTCCTCCCGGTAGTTATTCTTCTATGAATCTTGCCAAGTAGCTGCCCGCGCGTAAGTGATGCGCCGGGCGGAATATGAAGTTGTCCGTCCCGTCTGCCACGAGTGACAAAAAGGGGCGGGGAATTTTTATACTAGCAGATGGGAGAGGACATGTCAATAGAAAAACAGGGTGGACTTAGGCAAAAAAATTACGAGAAAAAATTATTTCGAAAACATGGATTGAAATATAGCAGAAATAATTGTAGTATAATAAGTGAAAACAACCTATTTGAGCGGGAATATGCGAAGAAAGATGTATAGAGCGGTAATCTATTAACGCATGGAGAATGGATGGAGGGGCGCAGGCAATGGTTTCGGTTATGAAGTCAAACACGAAATACAAACTTCTGATTCTGTTATGCTGTGTGATAGCGGCGAGACTGTTATATTTGCAGCTTACGGAAAAAAAGGAACTGATCATGACGCCGTCAACCCATCGGCAGGTAGTATTTTTAGAGACAAATAATGAGCAGTTAACATCCAAATATAAAGTTTATTTTTGCTTGTATGACCCTGAATGTAATTATATTCAGGTCTGTATCAAGATACCCAGGGACGATCAGACATTGTGGAGTCATCCGGACAGACTGGCTTTTTCGATTGACGGAGAGGAACCGCAGGGTTACGCACATGCGACGACCGCGACATGGAAGGGAAATTATTTTATGATTCTTTTGGATGAAGTACCGGAATTTGAGAAGTTTGCGCTTACCTATGAGGGGAAGACCTGTGAGGCATATTTTGGAGACAAATGATGGATGCCCGCGTTTTTGGGGAAGGGGAAAACCGATATGAACGGAATCGCAAAAAAACGAATAACCTATATCCTGCTGCTGGCGTTCTGCCTGCTTTTTGCGGGATGTAGTCGAAAACAGACCGATCAGGAACTTTTGAACAGTACGATCTGTGAAGAGACGGATGCGCGCCGGATTGTGGAGCTGTTATTGGAAAAGCGGAGGGAACTGATGCAGACGATCGAAAATTTTTCTTCCGAAGAAGAACTGCTTTCCGCGCTGGAGGAAGTCTATACAGCGGAAAAAGCGGGCGCGATGTATGCGGAATGGCTGTGTGAGGAAAGATTCGGATTATATGAAAAATCTGACGACGGTGCGCTCGTACGGAAGGAGGACGCGCTGCTGCCGGTGACGTATGAAGAGTATGAAGTTTCGATTCTGTCGTATTCCGAAGAAGAGGCGGAAGCGTTTGTGATCTGGCGGCCTGCGGATTTATCCGGCAGCGGACAAAGCGATTATCTGGAAACGGCGGAGCTTCTTTCTGTTACGAAAAATGAGCAGGGCTTCCGGCTGGCGGTCTGTGGAAGCGGCGCGATATACAGACAATATTTTTCCGAAGAAGGGGAGGAAGCGGCGCAGGAGGACGATGCATCGGAGATACCGTCCGAGGAAGAAGCATATGACATTGTAAAAGAATTGTTTGAGAAATGGGCGGACTATGACTATCGGTTTTTGGGGGACTATCCGGCGGAGCTTATTGCGATTGACGGATATGATTATAAGCCCTATCCTTCCGACAGTTTTTCTTCCATGGAGGATCTGCTTGCACAGTTGGGCGAGATCATGACACCGGGCTGCGTGCGGCAGTTTCAAAGCATTTGGCTGGAGCGGGAGATTCCCTTTTATCTGGAGCAGGACGGTGTCCTATATAAGGTTGACGCCATCGTACCGGAATGGACGAAAGATTCTGTCTATGCAGTGGTCGTAAAAGAATGCGGACCGGGAAGCATCCATGCCTTTGTGGTCGGGAATGAGGGCGGCGAAAGCGATGAGTACAGAATGGTCTATGAAATTTTTCTTGTAAAAACGGCGCAGGGATGGAGAGCAGACCAGATTCATCACGGCTCGGTCGAGATCGATGAGGCGTGGCCGGCGGAAGACGGTTATACGTTTTCTATCTACACAAGAAGCTGATCTAAGATATGGAATTGCTATGAAAAAGGGCAGAACCGGATTTCGCGGTTTCTGCCCTTTTGCTTAGGTGCGGTCGCGCGGTGATTGAGTTTACAGGAAAATTATGCTATAATAGGCACGAACTTATCGGATGCGGTTCGCCGCAGCGTGGGACAGGCATGAGAAGCGAGGTAGTTATGAGCACGAACCATACGATTAAAAATCAGGCGTCAGGCATCACCAGAGCGATCACAGTCGGCATTGCCGTGATCTTGCAGGTGGTGACGATGGTATTGCTTGTATTATATTTGAGACAATTATCAGTCTGGGTTTACTATGCAATTGAAATGTTCAGCGTGATCCTGATCTTTGCGCTGGTTAATGACAGTGAATCTTATAAGCAATTCTGGGTGATCATTGTTCTCCTTCTGCCGATGTTCGGATTCTTTTTGTACTTTATGTGGGGCAGAAGAAGGTCGAACAGTAAGACAAACCGTCATATCCGCGAGGTGGAACAAAGGATGCTGGACAGCTTAAAGCAGGATGAGGACGATGAACTGCTGGCTCATTTTCAGAGCATCCATCCGAACAAGGTGCAGATCAGCCGGTACCTTGCGAGAGAAGGATTTCCGATGTATAACAATACAACCGTAAAGTATTACGGTCTTGGCGAGCAGATGAAAGAAGCCATGTTAGAGGATATCCGGCATGCAAAATCTTATATATTTATGGAATATTTTATTATAAAGGACGGCGTTTTCTGGCAGGATGTATACGAGCTGTTAAAAGAGAAAGTAAAAGAAGGAGTCGAGGTATGGCTTCTTCTGGATGATTTCGGCTGTATCCTGATTAACACCAGACAGTTCCGCGAAGAGGTGCGTGCAGCCGGTATCCAGCTTGCGGAGTTTGCGCCGATTCACAAGGACATTAACCGGCTTTCTTTTAATTACCGCAATCATCAGAAGATCACGATTATTGACGGAAATATCGGATATACCGGAGGGATCAATCTTGCTGATGAGTATATCAATGAAGTGGAACGGTTCGGACACTGGAAGGATACAGCGGTGCGCTTAGAGGGTGCGGGTGTTTATTCGCTGACCTGTTTCTTTTTGGAGATGTGGCAGATTGCAGAGAATACGGAAGAATTGGATTATGCTTTATACAAACCGACCGTGCGGATAGAGTCGGAGAGCATGGTGCAGCCGTTTGCGGACGGTCCGGCGAACAACCCGAAAAATACGGCAGAAAGCGCCTATACGCATATGATCAATAAGGCGCGGGATTATATTTATATTACGACACCGTATTTAGTCCTTGACCAGAAGATGGCGGACGATCTGTGCAGGGCGGCGGAAAGCGGCGTGGATGTGCGTATTATCACGCCCCACAAATACGATAAATGGTATGTGTATATGGTTACGGTTTCCAATTACGGACGGCTGATGGAAAAAGGCGTCCGGGTATACGAATATGAGCCGGGTTTTATTCACGCAAAAAACGTAGTTGTGGATGATGAGATTGCGGTCTGCGGTACGGTCAATATTGATTACCGGAGCTTTTATCTTCATTATGAGGATGCGGTGCTGATGAGCAAAACGCCTGCGGTTATGGAAATCAAACAGGATTTCTTTGATACGCTTGAAAGCTGCAAGGAAATACAATATGCCGAGTGGATGCACCGTCCTTTGCGCCAGCGGTTTGTCCAGTCGGTGCTTCGGTTGTTCTCGCCGCTTTTATAGTAAAATTTCAGGTTCGGAAATGCCCAATGCATTTTGTAAGATAGGAATTTTTTCCATTCCAGAAGAAATGCCTTCGGCATTTCTTCGAAAGAATTTGCGGAACGCAAACTCTGAAAGACCGCGTTGCGGTCTTTTTTATGTATTAGGAAATTTCTCGCTCCCAGAAGAATCGCAAAGCGATTCTTCGAAAGACTTTCCGCAGGAAAGTCTTTTTTACATGGATTTTACATAGAATTTGCCGGAATATTACATGCTTATGGTAACATGTCTCTGAATATGAGAGACACGAAAGAAATGTGTATCGTGTGGATATTATTATTATCGGTAAGATGCAGGATATGCAAATCTTGGAAAGGGCATGGTATCTGAATGGATTTTTTCGGCGTATTGACGATGATTGGCGGGCTGGCGCTGTTTTTGTATGGAATGGACGTAATGGGAACTGGATTGTCCAAAGCGTCGGGAGGGCGGATGGAAAAAATATTGGAGCGCCTTACCGACAGTACCGTAAAAGGCGTGCTGCTCGGCGCTGCCGTCACTGCTGTGATCCAGAGTTCGTCGGCAACGACGGTCATGGTAGTCGGGTTTGTCAATTCAGGAATTATGAAGCTGTCGCAGGCGATCGGCGTGATCATGGGAGCGAATATCGGAACGACTGTGACGTCATGGATTCTCGGTTTAGCCGGAGTTGAGAGTGACGCGTTCTTCATCCGTCTGCTCAAACCTGCGTCGTTTTCTCCGGTGCTGGCAATGATCGGCGTTGCGATGATGATGTTTGCCAAACGGGAAAAGAAGAAAGATATCGGTATGATTCTGATTGGCTTTGCCGTGCTGATGTTTGGGATGGACACGATGTCCGGTGCAGTAAAACCGCTTGCCGGCGTGCCGGAGTTCACGAATCTGCTGATTGTGTTTTCCAATCCGCTGTTTGGTATTCTGGCAGGCGCGCTATTAACGGCAGTTATTCAGAGCTCGTCGGCATCGGTCGGTATTTTACAGGCGCTCTGTCTGACCGGTTCCGTGACATATGCAACGGCGATTCCGATCATTCTCGGACAAAATATAGGAACCTGCGTAACCGCGCTGCTTTCGGCGATCGGAGCAAACAGGAATGCAAGGCGAGCCTCCCTTGTACATTTATATTTTAATATCATTGGTGTGCTGAGCTTTATGATCGTATTCTATACGCTGCAGGCATTTTTTCATTTTGCCTTTCTGAACGACGCGGCAACGCCGTGGGGCATCGCGGTTATACACAGCATTTTTAATGTGGCGGCAACGCTTGTGCTGCTGCCGTTTGCAAAGGTTTTGGAGAAGCTTGCCTGTGCGTCTGTAAAGGATGGGGACGGAAAGGAGCAGGCGCCGGGGGAGGTAAGGTATTTGGAGGAGCGTTTTCTGGATACGCCGTCTCTGGCGGTGGAACAATGCCGGAATGCGGCGGTTCAGATGTCAGAACTGACAAAAAAGGTATTACAGGGAGCGGTCGCTTTGGTCGGCGCATACGGGGAAGAGGCGGCGCAGAAAGTGGCAGCGTTGGAAGAACAGGTCGACCGCTATGAGGATGAGATCGGAACGTATCTTGTCAAGCTTGCCGCGAAAGATTTGTCAGAGCGCGACAGCCGGACCGTCTCGGAGCTTCTGCATTGTATCGGCGATTTTGAGCGGATTTCCGATCACGCGGTCAATATTGCGGATGCGGCGCGGAAGATGCGGCGCAAGGATATGGATTTTTCAAAAAAAGCGGCGGAGGAGCTTGCGGTCTACACGGAGGCCGTTTTTGAGGTCGTAGATGTGTCATTTCAGGCGTTTGCAGCCGGGCAGCGCGATCTTGCGCAGGAGGTGGAGCCAATCGAAGAGGTGATCGACGAACTTCATAAAGAGATCAACCGCCGCCATATGAAGCGCCTGCGCAAAGGGAAATGCACGATTGAGATGGGATTTATCCTGTCCGATATTACGACAAGCTATGAGCGGATTTCGGACCATTGCTCAAATATTGCGGTAACAATGCTGCAGGTTGAGGAAGATGTATATGATGCGCATGAGTATATTCTGTCCATGCGGAATAAGAACAAAGAAGAATTTGAACGGGAGGTATTTCATTTCAGAAATCGTTTTATGCTGCCGTGAGGGTGAGAATCGGAAAATCGGCAATTTGTCCACGAATGCCACAAATCTGTCGATGGCAGACGCAGATTTGAAATTTGTGCTGCACCGCCGCGCAAATGCCCCGGAATAGGAATTTTTATGTCAGAATCTGCGTCAGCAGTTCCGACGGCGCATGAATGATGCGGGACGCGCCGTGTTCGTGCAGGAACGCTTCGCTGCGAAAGCCCCATGTGACACTTACGCAGTCCATGCCTGCGGCGGCAGCAGTGGCAATGTCCACGTCGGAATCGCCGACATAGAGAGCGCGGCAGACAGAAAGCGGGTCTGCGGGAGCGCCGGATGTGGGAGCGCCGGATGCGGGACCACCGGATACGGATGCGGAACCGCTGTTTGTGGAACCGCCCCTGCAGGGAACAGGGCCGGCAGTGGATGCATTCAGTTCGCGGAGCGCGGCATGCACCGAATCGGGCGCTGGCTTGCGCCGTACATTTTCGCGTTCGCCGATCGCAACCGGAATCCATTTGGAGAAATAGAGGGAGCAGAGTGTTTTGACGGCAGCGTCGGGTTTATTGGAGACGACGGCGAGCCGGAGACCTCTGCTTTTTAGCGCGTCAAGCATCGAAAGGATTCCGTCGTAGGGCGCGGTGCAGTCGTTGCAGTGCGCTTCGTAATGAGTACGGAAATGGGACAGAGTCTCTTCTATAACAGTGTCGCCGGCTGATTTCGGTACTACGCGGCGGATGAGTGTGCGTGCGCCGTTTCCTACTGCAAGGCGTACCTCTTCTAATGTGCACGTGGGAAAGCCCATCACGGATAAGGCGTGATTGACGCTGTTTTTTAAGTCTTCCAGTGTGTTTAGTAAGGTGCCGTCCAGATCAAAAATAATGGTGTCGTAAAAAGGCTGCATGGGGTGCCTCCCAGAGTGAATTTTGGTTTTATTATAGGAAGGTTTCGGTATAAAAGCAAGAAATACCGGCAGCTTTTGATTCCGGCTGCCGGTATTTTGTGTGTCAGATAAATTTTACTTTCCTTTCAGCATGCCGATCAATGCCGCCGGTTTCGGCGGATTGCCCTTATAAAGCGACATCATGCGGTATACTTTTCCGGCTGCAGCCAGACAGAGTACAACGCAGGCAAGTACGATCGCCAGAGAAATGCATGCGGTCGGAATGGAGACGTAGCCCAAAAGCACACGGCTCGGCGTCACCAGTATCGACGTAAACGGAACGAAGTCGTACCATACGGGTGATGCAGGCATATCCCCCGTCATTGCGCCGGAGGAGATCACAGCAAAGAAGCTGACGATCAGGATGAGCGTAAACAGGCTGTTTGTTGAAGATAAATCCTCCGGCTTGCTTGCGAGGGAGCCGCCGATTGCAGCAAGTCCGCAGTAGAGCGCAAACGCGCCGATGATCATGAGCAGGGCAAGAAGGGCGCCGCCGATCGTAAACATTCCCGACATATCGCCGAGCAGATCAAAGAAAGCGATCAAAGTCATGTCGGTCTGCGGATTGATCATTTTTACAAACATGGTGCCGGCCGCAAAGCCGCCGACAAGCGCTGCGATCCAGAGGACGAACTGGAGGGTGCTTGCGGTGATGATGGCAAATACTTTTCCGAATATCATGGCTGCCGGCTTGACGGAGACTAAAAACGTATCCATCAGCTTCGAGGTCTTTTCCATGATGACACAGTTTGCAACGCCCTGTCCGTAGAAAAGAACAAGGAAATAGATCAGCATGATATTGAAATACGGCAGGATCATGGATAAAACCGGTTTCATTGCGGTGATGGGATCATCAGGGTCTTCATTCTCATTTTCTACGGGCTGTCCGTCTGCCGTGACATGCGCGGTCTGTGTTACGACCGGAACGGAAAGCTCAGCGAGCGTTTCATAGGAAATGCCAGCCTTTTCGCTGAGAACAAGCCGGAAGTACAGATTGATATGGTCCTTGAGAGCTTCCGCGTCGTCTTTTGAAATATCGCACTCATCCGTGCGCAGCAGGGTAAAGCGGTAGGTTCCGCTTCCTGCAAGGGGATCCGTGAAATCCGTCTTGTCTGCCTCCGAGGCATATTCCGTATCGGACTCAGCCGGAGCCGTGCCCTGCCTGTCAACCGCCAGAATCAGGCTCATCGGATTTGCATCGGCAAGCTCTTTCGCTCTGTCGAGATCGCCCCCGCAGTCGGTATAGGAAATACCCGAAAAACGGGGGTTTCCCATCTGGTTTAAGAAATTAAAATCAACGGAAACAGGTGTATTGTCCACAACGTATACGTCCGTGACCGGCGACGGTTCATCCGCTTTTGCGGTATGTTTTCCGAACGCCTCCGCGCAGGGCATGATAACTGCGGGAAGCAGGAAGCAGACTGCCGCGAGAAGAATCGTAATCAAGCGGTAGCTTTTTGCCTCAAGCTGGCGTGCAAGCGTAAATGAAAAAACTTGTTTGGTTGCGTCTGACTGACTGATTTTACTCATATTATCGTACCCCCTTTGCCGAGGATGTCTTTGCCATAGAAAGCATATCTTTTAATTTCACGCGGTTTCCGCGGTGCATCAGCAGGCTGGTGTAAACCTTTGCGCAGAATACGGCGAGCAGGATCACAACAATTGCCTGCAAAACCCATGACAGGATCAGAATGCCAACGCCGATGTTCCCCATCATGAAGTGGATCGGTGCGCAGAACACCGAGAGAATCGGGATAATGCTGGTGATAACAGCCATCGTTCCGGAGCCGCTTGTTGTCGCCGCCATGGAAATGATGTAGCCTGCCATGATCAGAAGCGTCACACCCATGGTTGCGCTTTCCGTATCCTCCGTGGAGGAGCAGCCTGTTGCGGAAAGGCCCGCAATAATTGCAAATGTTAAGAATGCGAGCAGGAGCGAGATGACAACGGCAATGATAAATATGACACTGAAATTTAACAGTCCTCCTGAAACGTTGAACTGGCCTCCGCCGATCATATCCGAAAGCGGCGCGAGTGTCATAAATCTGCCGCACACGGCACGGGACAGAAAATAACCGAGTATCATGCCGCCCATTGTCATGAGCACATAGGTCATGGCGGCAAGAATTTTGCCGACGATCAGGGCGAGCGGTTTTACGCTTACCATCAAAAGCTCTATCAGCTTCGAGGCCTTTTCCTCGATGACAGTACGCACAATATAAGAAACGGAGAGAACGCTTACCATCATCACGACAATGGAGTAAATGAGCTGGACAATGTACTGTGTATCCCAGCGGTCTTCGTCCTCTAAGTAGGAGTCATAAGACTGCGTGCCGGATTCCCAGGACGCCATGACAAATTCAAGCTGTTCGTTTGAAATCTGCAGCGTACGGTAACGCGCCTGATCAAACTGTTCGGCGAGGAAACTGCTTAAAGAGCTTATTTCTTCGTCGTTTAACGCAGTATCTTCCGCTGCGGTGACAGAAAGCTGGTACACGCCGGTCTCTGCATCAAAAAGGATGGATGCGAATACGTCGTTTGCTCCGGGTACGGCGGCTCCATTTAACTCGTCCATGCTGTGAAATGCAGTCTCCGACCAATAGGGATTCTCATCAGCGGCATTTTTAAGATCGGCACCGGTCAGGGAATATGGTTCAATGCAGCTGTCAAAATACACGTTTTCAACGGTCGAGTGCAGTCTGACGCTGCCTTCGCCGCCTATCAGCGAAGAAACTGGAACAGCAGCAATCGAGAACAGAATCATGATGACAAGCGATATGATATTTGCTTTGTTTTTCAGGAACTGTGTCAGCGTAAAGCGATATACCATGCCGGTTCCTGTCAGTTGTTCTTTATACTGTTTCATGAGCATCACCACCTACTTTTTCAACGAAGATTTCATGTAAGGACGGCTCGCGCAGATCAAAGGTAATGACCGGGATATGGTCTGCGATCAGCATGGAGAGCAGCTCGTTTGCCTGTGCCTCACCGCTTACTTTTAACTGGTATTCATGTTCCTTTTCTGTTAAGAGCGTGACGCCCGCGCGCGTGATATACGGTGTGATGTCCTGTTCGACCTTGAGCGCAAGGTTGACGCGGCCGTAGCTCTTTTTAATTTCATTTAAGTTGCCCTGAAGAACGACTTTTGCATGGTCAAGGATGGTAATATCGGTACAGAATTCCTCAACCGTCGCCATCTGGTGGCTTGACATGATCAGATATTTTCCGGCTGCGATCTCCTCGCGGATGATATTTTTGAACAGGTCGGTATTGACCGGGTCAAGTCCGGAAAGCGGCTCGTCTAAAATCAGCAGCTCAGGATTGGAGATCAGCGCTGTCATGAACTGGATCTTCTGCTGATTTCCTTTAGAGAGCTGGTCGGCAAGCCTTGGCTTGCTTTTCTTTTTCCGGACTGCAGCGCCGGAGCGTGCACCGCCGAAACCGGTTTTTTGTGCGGGTGCGGCAGAAGAAGTATCTGAGGAAGCGTTCGGATAAAGGTATTCTTCCACCTCGAGGCGCGCCGCCCAATGTTTAATGCGCTTTTTTGCCTCCGTTTTCGAAACGCCGCGCAGACCGGCAAAATAGATCAACTGGTCCATCAGCGCGTATTTCGGATAGAGTCCGCGCTCCTCGGCGAGATAGCCGACATTGCAGGTCGCGGTATCGAGCGGCTTTCCGTTCCAGAGCACTTCGCCGCTGTTTTTGGAAAGCATGCCGAGCATCATACGGATGGAAGTGGTCTTGCCGGCACCGTTCGTGCCGAGCAGCGCGTAAACGCCGGGTTTATCCATCGTAAAGCTTAAGCTTTCAAGCACGGTCTTTTCACCGTATTTTTTTGAGAGATTTTTTACTTCGAGACTCATAAATTTCATCCTTTCATTAAAAAATTGTATAGGTAATTCTGGTTGTTTCTGGTTTCTATATTGAGCGGGCGTCCCCGCAGAATAGCCATATTTCAAAAAACAAGCCGGGCGGTATAACCCTTTGTCAGGCTGTCCGCTGGTGTAAGAGCATCCGGTAGCTGATGAACAAAAACCCGCATAAGACCCCGGTTCCGATCAAAGCCCATGCAAAAAGCGGAAGACCGGATATGATCTGCTTTAGCACAAGACCGATATTAGAGAACAGGGTATCCTGTTCCTTTTCCAGATCGTCCAACGCACGCGGAATGACAAAGCAGCCGGCCATCCAAAAGAGCCAGATCACGTAAAAAGCAGCTTTACCAAAACGAAGGAACAACACGCCGATGAACTGTGCCAGTACAGTAAAGGCAAGCAGGAAAAAAACAAGGGTCATCGGGGTAAAGGCGGCGAAATAACGGGATTCGCAGACAAAGCCGTTCCACCAGTATGTAAGCCTGAGCTGTTCGGTCAGCGCGGAGAGATACAGGGCGGCGGTCCCGCAGAGCGAAGTCGCAAAGGCGCATGCCAGACTGCCGGCAAAAAAGGATTTCCGGGTCCGGCTCATACCGATGGCCGTCTCAAAATGTCGCTGAAGGAAGAGCATGCCGAACAGCAGGGCAACTCCCATAAAGGCGATCAGTGACATAAGAAACGCCATTTCAAACGTTTTCGGATTTTCGGCGTGGGATTCCGACACGCGCATCACGACTTCAAAAAAGACCGTGCCGAACAGGCCAAAGCCCAAAACGAAGCAAAAGCTTAAGGTAAAGAACGGAATCCCCATTTTAAGCAGAGAAAGCACTGTTTTTTTCATGCGTGACATCTCCTTATAAAAAGATGGTGCAGTCAGCCAATAAGGAAAAACCTGTTATTCTGACTGAATATCAGCGGGTTACGGCGCTTTTTCCAAGAACAATATAGTTGATAGAGCCGCCGGACAGCAGGACTGCCAGACCGGTCAAAAGAATCCATCGTGCGTTTTCGGAAAAGAACGTCATAAAAACCGTGTCAATTCCGGCATCGGAAAACGCCGAGCAGCAGAATCCGAAGATGCCGCCTAAGATTCCTGAGAAAACGGTCATTACAATGACGGCCGCCCTGCCGAATTTTAAGATGATTCCTCCGAGGAGCGCGCCCAGTCCGATAGATGCTGCAAACATTCCGGCAATGGCGGGCAGCAGGCGGAAGAAGCCGTGCAGCCCCACATCGGTAACAAGTCCGAAATAGGTACCGAGCAGGATACAAATGGTGCCGGCAATCAGCAGCATCATGTACTGCGTTCCCCAAAACAGCGATTTGCGCGTACAGTTAAAGGGAATCACAAGCGAAGTCATAATCATATAGTGTCCCATGCTGAAAATAATCAGAAACAGGTATAGGACAAACAGGATCATAATCGGAAACGCCTCCGGGTTTGCACCGTTGGAGCGCAGCAGGTATAACAGAAAGCCTGCTGTGGCAATCACGAGAGAAAGAGCGATATATTCTCCCGCCAGAAGCGTAAAATAGCGGAGTGAACGTGATAAGCCCTTCATAGAAGATCACCGTCCTTTTCTGCCGCCGGTTTTTACGTCCGGTGTATTCTGCTGACTATCCGGCACGCTGTGCTGCGAATCTGGACCGCAGAGTGCAACCATCAGATTCTGAAGATTGACGGGCTGGCTGCTTAAGTCATAGCCGTCCGCAATGCACTGCCCTTCCTGTAAGAGGACAGTCACGGCCTTGCTCCTTCCCAGTTTTTCGGGATGATATACGGCAAGCCCCGTCGTCGCGGCATCTACATCCTCCGCTTTGCCGCTTATGTGAATGGCGCGTTCCAAAAGCGCCTGTGTGGATTCCTTTAGCAGGATGCGGCCGTCGTTTAGGAAGATCGTCTCCTCAAACAAATCCTCCGCCTCCTCAATAATGTGTGTTGAAATAAGGAACGTGCGCCCCGTTTCGGTATATTCGGAGAGGAGCTCCCGGTAAAAGGCGTCGCGCGCGATGACGTCAAGCCCTGCGACCGGCTCGTCCAAAAATGTCATGTCCGCTTTGCTCGCGAGCGCAATGATGATCGTGACCATGGACATCATGCCTTTGCTCAGCTTGCAGATTTTCTTTTTTGTTTCAAGCTCAAAATCCTGGACAAGACGTTCGGCGAGCTGTTTATCCCAGTGAGGGAAAAAGATCGAAGCGGCTTTTAAGTAATCTTTGACTTTTAAGCTGTTAGCGCCCCATCCGATCAGAGGATTCAGCTCTCTCGAAAAGCAGATATGGTCAAGCGCATCCTGATTTTCCCAGACGGGCAAGCCGTTATAAGTGACCGTACCGCTTGTGACGGGGCTCTGCGCCGTGAGCGTGGAGAGCAGCGTTGTTTTGCCGGCGCCGTTCCGCCCGATCAGACCATAGATCCGGTCCGGTTCGAGTTCTAAGTCAATCCCGTGCAGGATTTCTTTTTTCCCATATTTTTTAACAAGATCGTTGCAGATCAGTTTTCCGGTACTCATGATTCTTTTGTGCCCCTTTCGTAGTTGTCGCCGATCATCGAGATCAGTTCGCTGCGGCTGATATTTAAGCGCCTTGCCTCCTCCAGTACGGAAGACAGGTAGGAGTCAAAAAATCCATTCCGGCGCCGCATCCGGATTGCTTCCTTGGCACCGGAGGCGACAAACATTCCGATGCCCCGTTTCTTATAGAGGACGCCGGTGTCTACCAGCAGGTTGATGCCTTTGGCGGCTGTTGCCGGGTTGATCGCATAGAGCTTCGCCAGTTCGTTTGTACTGGGAACGCGTTCCTCCTCAAGGAGAACGTCGCGCAGAATATCATTTTCCAGCATCTCGGCAATTTGCAGGTAGATTGATTTTTCCTGAGACAGATATTCGTTCATGCGTCCTCCTTTCCGCGGTTCGTCGGTTCATTACTTGTGTAACTAACCATACAACCAAAAGAGGAATCTGTCAATATGTTGAGATTATTTTTTTATGCAAAATTTTTACAAATCTGCCAGATACTGATATAATAAGCATATTCGGTTAAAAATCATGCATCTGAATCAAAGCTGAAACAGCAGTTCAGCCATGAACGTGACAGTGAAGCCGGGGGCGGGACTGTTACAAGCAGAATGTTCTGCAGGAAGGTATGGATCATAAAATGGACGTCAATGTATTTTACCAGACACTGGATGATTTGTTTACAAATAATGAGCTTACGAAGGTGGAGCCGTATCTGACGGCGTCCTTATCGCAGGCGAAGGAGGATGAGGACTGGCAGGCATATATTGCCGTATGTAATGAGATGATCGGATTTTACCGGAGCATTTCACAGCATGAAAAAGCGTATCAGGCGTCGGAGGACGTGCTGCTGCTTATGGAGGAGCTTCAGTTAGAGAATACGGAGCATTTCGCGACAGTGCTGCTCAATTCGGCGACAGCATACCGCGCGGGCGGGCGTTACCGGGATGCCTATGAGCAGTATATGAGGGCGGCGGGAATCTATGAAGGGCTGATCGCGCCTGACGATTACCGGTTTGCAGGGCTTTATAATAATATGGGAATGCTTTTGGAAGCAATGGACGAAAACGAACAGGCGGCGGAGCTTACCGGGAAGGCGCTTGCAATCATCAAAAAGCAGCCGGATGCGCGGATGGAAGAGGCGACGACGCTGACGAATCTCGCGCTGATCAATCTGAAACTGTCACGGACGGGGGAGGCGGAAAAGCTGCTTGCAGAGGCGGTCTCTATCTTTGAGGAGGCGGGAGAACAGACTGACGCGCATTACAGCGGCGCGCTTGCCGGACTTGCCGAAACGGCGTTTCGTAAAGAGGATTATGAACGTGCGCTTATGTTCTATGATAAAGCATGTGAAGAAGTTGCAAAGCATTTTGGGGAGAACGCAAGCTATGCGATTCTTTCGGAGAACTGCGCGGCTGTCTGCGAGCGGATTGGTGATACGGCGCGCAGGAAGGAATATCTGGCACGCGCAGAGCGTGTGCGGAAAGCGCTTGAAGGATAAGAGGTTTGTGTGCGCAGACGGAATGGGAACCATGTAAAGTGTAAAAGGCGTATAAGCGGGATAAAACCGAGGGTAAATGAGGGTTGATGATGGAACGGCTTACGATGAAGGGATTGGAATTATCGGAGTGTTTTTACATGGAAGCTGTAAAGCCGATGCTTGCGCAGCGTTTTCCGGCGCTTTGTGATACGCTGGCAGCAGGGCTTGCCGGGCACGGTTCAGAATGCTATGGATATGATGACGCCTGTTCTACAGACCATGATTACGGCGCAGGCGTCTGCATCTGGCTGACAGAGACTGATTTTGAGCGCTATGGGACCGTCGTGCAGACAGCGTACGAGGAGACAGCCGCAGCATGGGAGCGCACAGCCTTAGAACGATACAAAATTCCTGCGCGCAGAATTTCTGCACAGGGGGCGGGGCGTGTCGGCGTACTGGAGATAGGTGCGTTTTATTACGGGATTCTAGGGACGGACCGGCTGCCGCAGACCAACAGGGAATGGCTTGCACTGCCGCCTGAGCGGCTCTCAGCGGCGACGAACGGGCGTGTCTTTGAAGACCATGCAGGCGTATTCAGTACGATGCGCGATGGTCTGCTCGCTTATTATCCTGAGGATGTGCGCAAAAAGAAAATGGCGGTATGTGCGGCGCTCATGGCGCAAGGCGGACAGTACAATTATGCCCGCTGCATGAAAAGAGGAGAGTATCTGGCGGCAGAGCTTTCGCTCTCGGAGTTTGTGCGTGCTGCGTGTTCGCTTGTCTATCTGCTGAACAGGAAGTTCTGTCCTTTTTATAAATGGATGCACCGGGGACTTAAAGATATGACAGTGCTGTCGGAAATTGGCGATATGCTGATGCTTCTGACGGACGTGACGGACTCCAAACAAAAATGGCAGACGGGGCAGGGTCAGGCGGATGGGAGGCTGCTGATCATTGAGGCGGTCTGTCAGGTTATAGCGCAGGAGCTTCATGCGCAGGGATTGACGACAACGGGCGATACGTATATGGAAGCGCATGCAAAGGAGCTGCTGCTCAGCATAGAGGATGAGGAATTAAGGAGTATGCATATTCTCCGGGATTCATAGGAAAGCGCGGAGGGATGAAGCGTCTTTTAAGGGTGGTCAGCGGACTCTGAAAGAAATGTTGTTTCCGATATTCGGATGCATGTACGAATAGATCAGGTCGAACGTAAACAGCAGACAGAGCGCACCGAGTACAGCGTGCAGAAGCTTTCTGCCGCGCATGTGCTTTGGTGCGCTTAAATGTTCGGATATGCGGCTTAAAGCAGGCAGTAGAAAACGGTCGAGGAAAAGACCGCCGAGTCCGAAAAACAAAAATGAGATCAGGCAGACTCTTCCATGAATAGAGAGCGGCCAGCCGCTGTAGTCCCAATACCGCATATGGCGGCGCATTTCTAAATAAGTTCCGAGCAGATATTCCGTTACTGTGCAGATCAGGGCGGACAGGAAAAACAGCGCAAGCGGTTTATGTTTGAGACGGACGGGGACTTTCCCAAGCATGGCGGCGAGCAGGACTGCACCGAATCCGTAGACCGGAAGCCAGGGACCGTGGAAAAAACCGCGGTTCGTAAAGGTACCGCTCATGCAGAAATAGAGCAGGATTTCCCAAAGATATCCTGAAACGGATATCATAAAAAAGAGAAGCAGGACGGTATCGAGTTGCTGTTTTGGGTGTTTTTGCTGTGTGTTCATAAGGATAGTGTTCCTTCAAAATGAAGTTGTATGCGCAGACGGAGTATGATATGATTTTTTTACAATGCAGTCTGCTAACGTGGTACCGCAGTGCGGATGCGGCAGCCGGATGGGAAAGGCGAGAGGATTTTTATGGAACGGACGTATCAGGTCAGACCACTCAAAAAAAAGGGCATGTTCCGCGTGGGTGTTCCGGGATCAAAAAGTATGACGAACCGTGCACTTTTGCTTGCGGCACTGTCTGACGGGACATGTACGCTGGAGGGCGTGTTGTTCAGCGAGGATTCGCGTGTTTTTCTTCAGTGTCTTGAAAACATGGGGTTTCAACTTGAGATAGAAGAAGATGACAAATGTGTCACAATACACGGAACCGGCGGGAAAATTCCGAATCCGCAGGCGGAGATCGATGTCGGCAGCGCCGGAACAGCAGCGCGCTTTCTCACGGTGATGCTTGCGTTTGCAGGCGGCGATTATGAAATCCGTTCTTCGGAACAGATGGCGAAGCGTCCGATGGAGCCGCTGTTGTCCGTACTGGAGCAGGGCGGCGCTGAAATTGAATATCATGGCGAAAAAGGGCATTTCCCGTTCACGCTTCATGCGCATGACGTAGTGTTTTCGGAGGTTACAATTGACACAAGTGTCAGCAGTCAGTTTGCAAGCGCGCTTCTGATGGCGGCGGTTCTGCTGCCGGAAGGCCTTCATGTTCGTATGACAGGAAACCGTACGGAGGGTTCCTATATCCGCATGACAACTGCCATGATGGAGCAGTTTGGGTTTCGCATACAGCGTGAAGGGAACGATTATGATATTGAGGGCGGGCAGCGTGTCAGGAAAGAGCGTTATGTCGTGGAACCGGATGTGTCCGGTGCGGCATATTTTTACAGCCTTGCACCGCTTCTTGGGGTGGACGTGCTCGTGCATCGGGTGCATGCGGATTCGCTTCAGGGAGATATGAAGTACGTCGGGCTGCTCGGCGAACTTGGCTGTATTCTTGAGGATACGCCGGACGGACTCATTGTGCGCGGGTCGGGGATCACGCATTATCCGGGACTTCATGTGAATATGCGCGATTTTTCCGATCAGACCATGACGCTGGCAGCGCTTGCCGTCTATGCGGATTCTGTGACGGAAATTGTCGGGATCGGGCATATCAGAAAACAGGAATCTGACCGGATGGCAGCAATTCTTTGTGAACTGACGCGCATGGGAATCCGCTGCGAAGAGATTCCGGAAGACGAGGGAATCCGCATTTATCCCGGTCAGCCGCAGCCTGCGATAGTAAGTACGTATCACGATCATCGGATGGCGATGTCGTTTTCACTGATCGGTCTGCGCACCGAAGGAATTGTGATCGATAACCCCGGATGCTGTAAAAAGACGTTTGAGAATTATTTTGACGTTTTGGATACACTGTATCGGGAATAACAGGATGTCCGCCCGGGGTGTCATACCCGCCTCTTCGGGGCGGCAAACCCGCTCCAAAGGAGCGGCTTTGAAACTTTATGGCAAGGGAAAGAGTCTAATCAGTAGGGCTTACAAAGGGGAACAGTTGTGAGACAGGGCAGAGAGGAAATGATAAGCGGAATACTGATGGAAAATTATCAGAAGTATTACCGGTTAGCTTATAGTTATGTACGAAGTGAACAGGATGCGCTGGATATCGTACAGGAGGGAGCTTATAAGGCGATTTCCCGTGCGCATACGCTGCGGAATGAATCATTTGCAGGGACATGGATTTATCGCATCATGATGAATGAGGCAGTTAATTTTGTAAGACGAAACAGAAGAGACTATGCGGAAGTGCAGGAGGATATGCTGTCAAAGGAGGACAGCTATCAGAATATTGATTTGAAGAATGCCCTTGATGCGCTCACAGATGAAGAAAGAGCAATTATTACCCTGCGCTTTTTTGAAGATATGACAATCGAGCAGGTTGCAAATGTCATGGACTTGAATCTGAGCACAACAAAGAGCCGGCTTTACCGGGTACTTGAGAAATTGAAATTATCGCTTGGCGAAGAATAAAAAAGGGTGCAAAGCACTCTTTCGGCATAATAAAAAATGCGGAAGGGAGGGGGTCCAAATGGATAGGAATGAGGAATGGCAGCGGCTGATTGAAGAGTATCGCAGTGTTCCTGTGCCTGCGGGTATCCGTGACGGAATACAGGATGCGATCATACGTGGAAAGAAGCGCGCGGCAAAGAGGCGCAGGGCTGCTTATATCAGTACGGCGGTGTCCGGTGCGGCAGCGGTTATCCTGATTCTTGTTCTTCTGCCGAATCTGAACGCACAGATGGCAGAGAGAATGGGCAGAGCTCCTATTGTCGGCGGTTTTTTCAGGGCGGTAACAGTCCGGGATTATAATGGCACTCAGACAGAGAGCGCGGCAGATGAAAATGGTGCGCCGATGATGCTTGGCGCAGCATATGATACGGAAGAAGCTGTGCAGGAGGGGGCTGACTGCGGCGGTGCGCCGCAGGCAAAATACGCCGGTGATGAGAACGGTTATGAACAGGGCAGCGGAGTGCCGGAGCCGGCATGCGCGGACGTGCCGGAGAATGACGGTATTGCGGCGTACTCAGGCGGATGCAGTGAGGATGATTCATTAAGATCGATGACCACGGATACGGACGGCTATACACAGCGGCTGGTGGAACACTTTGAGGCGGAAAATGAGCGGGACGGCGGCAGGCTGATGCTGACGGGCTACGAGATTGTTACAGACAGCGACGAATGGTTTACGCTGGTTATTTATGCGAACGAGAATGCGGACTCGGATTCTGAATGCCGCACCTATTATAATGTGGATAAAAAACAAGACGCGCTGATAACGCTTGGAGAACTGTATAATGACAGGGATTATGTGACGATTATCAGTAATGAAATATTATCCCAGATAGAGGCGGAGAAAACTGAGAATGTGCCGGAAAGCGCTGATGAAGAGGGAATGGAAGCTCCGGAATCGGAGATTTCCTTTACCCAGATTGAAGAAGATCAGAATTATTATTTTAATGCTGATGGAAATCTGGTGATCGTGCTTGATGGAAATCAGATCAGCGCCGATACGGAGGAGCATGGAGAATTTGTTATCGATGTGTCGCTGCTTGAGTAACAGGCATTGCTGTGAAAGCTTAGCGCTAGTAACAGTCCAGCCGAAGGCTGGACTGTTACTAGCGCTTCATGCTTCCGCGGTCGCCGTGCAGGACGCGCTGCTGAACCGAGGCGTCGGGAGAAATCAGATTTCCTTTTGCATCGTAGTAAGTGAGCAGCGAAGAGTTTCTTGCCGGTATGCGCTTTCCGTCTTCGGATAAAAGGGAGCGGAAGTTCTGGCGGTCGCCGGATTTAAGCGCATGCAGAATACGGGCGTCGTTGCCGGCGTGCAGGACATCCTGTACGCCGGATTTTGTATCTGCGCCGTCCGCTGTCATTCTGTTAGTACCGGCTGCGCTTTCTGGACCGGCCGCCGTTATTCTGTCAGTGCCGATTACGTTTCCGTCTGCAGTGCTGTCAGCGGATGCTTGAACAGCGTCCCCGTCTTTTGCGCTTTGCAGTTCGTCATCCGAAACGATACTGCTTTCTTTTGCGGGGGTGCTTTCCCAAATTGTACTCCAGAGCCGGCGCAGCATCTGGCGCGCGCGGACAAAAAACGCACGCAGGGTATCCGTAAAGGTGGACTGTGCAGCAGCCGGTTTTGGGGTGGTGGAAGCTTCCGTTTCCGTCAGCTCGTGCAGCTCTCTGGCGGCGGCAGCTTGAAAAGAATCCGTCTGCTTTTTTTCAGCTCCGGAGGCCTCCTTTTCCTTGTCGGAGGAAGGTTCGTAAAGGACGCCCTCCTCGGCATAATCCAGATTAAATTTTCCTTTTTCTGTATTGGAACCGGAAACCTTTTTCGACAGTTTTTTCTTTTGATAGTCGTGGTAAGCCGGATCACGGATCGGATCGATCATAGTTTTCTCCCAAGCGTTGTTTTTTTACAGGAAATCTTATATACTTAATATCGGTATTGTAACAAATAAACTAAGGGGTACGCAAGAAAAAAGGAGGAAGTGTTTATGGGAGGGTTATCACTGCCGATTATCATCGACATTGCGGCAATTTTGCTGATCGTCATCTTATTTCAAAGAATCTAAGGGGTACGCAAGAGAAAAGGAGGAAGTGTTTTATGGAAGGGTTATCGTTGCCGGTGATTGTTGGTATTGCAGCTGTACTGCTGATCGTCATCTTATTCGCCATTGGGTATGTGAAGGCGCCGCCCGATATGGCATTTATTATTTCCGGCGTCAAGAAAAAATCGAAAATAGTGATCGGAAAGGCAAGTATCCGCGTTCCTTTTTTTGAACGGCTGGATAAGCTGAACCTGCGCCTGATTCCGATTGACGTAAAGACGAGCAACGCAGTGCCGACTGCGGATTACATCAATATCAATGTGGATGCGACGGTCAATGTCAAGATCAGCAATGAGCCGGATAAGCTGCGGCTTGCGGCAGAAAACTTTTTGAACAAGAACACCGAATACATTGCAAGTGTGGCGAGGGAAGTCCTGGAAGGCAATGTCCGTGAGATCGTCGGAAAGATGAAGCTGGAAGAAATGGTCTCCGACCGCCAGAAGTTTGCGACACTTGTAAAAGAGAACGCGGAGCCGGACTTGGCGGCTATGGGACTGGACATTATCAGTTTTAATGTCCAGAACTTTGTGGACGGAAACGAGGTCATTGAAAATTTAGGTATTGATAATATTGTAAAGATTAAGAAAGCAGCGGCCATCGCCCGCGCTGAGAGCGAGAGGGATATCAAGGTAGCGCAGGCTTCGGCGGATAAGGAGTCGAATGATGCGGCCGTAGCAGCGCAGACGGAGATCGCGAAGCGCCAGAACGAACTGGCGATCAAGAGATCGGAGCTGCAGCAGGAATCCGATACGAAAAAGGCGATGGCGGATGCGGCTTACGAGATTCAGAAAGAGGAACAGCGTAAGACGATCGAGATCACGACTGCGAATGCGGATATTGCGCGTCAGGAACGGGAGATTGAGTTAAAACAGAAAGAGGTTGCTGTCAAGGAGCATGCGCTGGAAGCGGAGGTCAAGAAGCAGGCGGAAGCAGATAAATATGCGGCTCAGCAGAAAGCGGACGCGGCGCTGTACCAGCGGCAGAAAGAAGCCGAGGCAAAGCAGTTTGAAGTGCAGCATGCTGCCGAGGCAAGGCAGTTTGAGATCGAGCGCGAAGCGCAGGCGAGAAAAGCACAGGCAGAAGCGGAGCGCTATGCAAAGGAGCAGGAGGCTGAA
Organism: Lachnospiraceae bacterium UBA7050; assembly: GCA_002493905.1. Lineage (GTDB taxonomy): Bacteria > Bacillota > Clostridia > Lachnospirales > Lachnospiraceae > DLAJ01. Next base: position 44,419 of record DLAJ01000037.1, read on the forward strand.
GGTATCCGCAAAGTCGGAGAAGCTGAAGCGGCCGCAATTCAGGCAAAGGGTCTCGCAGAGGCCGAAGCGATGGAGAAAAAAGCGGAAGCATATGCGAAGTATAATAAGGCAGCCGTTGCGGAAATGATGATTCAGGTACTGCCCGAAGTGGCGGCGAAGATCGCCGAGCCGCTTGGACAGATTGACAAGATTACAATTATTGGTACAGAAGGCGGAACAAACGGCGTCGATCAGGTCGCGGGAAATGTGCCGGCCGTCATGGCAAAGTTGTTTGAGAGCATGAAAGAGACGACGGGCATTGACTTAGCGGAGATCGTGAAGGCGGATACCTATGACGCAAAAGTAAACCGTAACGTGAACCTCACGGGACTTGACGATGTGCATGTGGTCGTGGAGCCGAAAGAGACGTTGTAAGGAAGGGCAGGGTAATTATACAAATCCATAAGCAGGCATATTTGCGCTGCTTATGGATATGGTATATTGCACAGCCACGATTTACAGAGTTTTTCAGGCAAGCCCCATTGCCAGACAGACAAGATATAACAGTCCTAAGTGGACCGGATAGAACGCATAAAACACGTATTTCAGATTCAGACCGCGCCTGCCGTTATAGCGGGAGACCGGAATGAGCATGAGAAACGCGGTCGCTTCCATGATGTCCATGACTGTTAAGCAGATGCAGCCCGCAAGCATGGATCTGACGGGTTTTTTGCGGAAGGCATACATCAGCGCGATCGTGAGGACGCCCATGCCGCCGTAGTCGGTCGCAAGCAGATCGGCGGCAAACCCGCAAAGACAGAGGGCGCTTAAATCCGCGCCGATCAATCCAGCGTATGCGGGCTTTTGCTTTCGGGAAATCCGGAAGAGCACAAGCGCGGTTATTATGGCAATAACAGCGATGAGCAGAAGCCGGAATCCTCTGCTGCCCAGCGAATACAGCAGATTTCCAAACAAAGGTTCAAGCAGGCCGTAAACAAGATTTTCGACAAGCAGGCATCCATACACGCCGGTAAAGAGAATGCCGGTCACGATGCCAGTCAGGGCTGGTATGCCGCCCTTGACATGCTTTTCAAAAAAGGAAAAAGCGCACATGGCCAGCAGACCGAGGAACAGGGTAAAAAATACGTTCTGATAACCGGAGAAGAACCATTCTCCGTGAAATGCGAAATCAAACGGAATCTCGGAGATCAGCGCAAACAGAAACAGGCGCAGCGCGTATTTTCTGCGGTTATGCGTATGGACGAAGCCTTCCACGAGCAGGAAGCAGAAAATCGGGAAGCCGAAACGTCCGATCATGCGCATGACGATATAGGGTATAAAAAGGGCTTTGTGTCCGGCGATCCAGTCCGCCATAGTCCCCGCGTTAATGGTAGCAAGCATGTAGCCTGCACGCATCATCATGCGTTCTAAGATTGTGGCGGCGGTGTGGTCGATGAACATGGCAATGATCGCGATCAATTTGATCGTGCTTCCGGAAAATCCCTTTCTGGCAGGCGGGACGAAGGCGGCGCCCTGGGTATTTGCGGTCGTGAAATTGGTATCAGTCATAGCGTTAACTCCTCATGAATTGGGTTTTCTTACATTTAATGATATTACAGACAAAAATTATTCTACGCTTGAATGGAAAGCAAGTCAATAAAAGAAAAAAGGAGGGTATTTTTTATGGAACAGAATTACCGGAACATGCATCTGGGAAAAGCGGCATGCGGGCTTGATTTAGGGGACGGCAGCGAGCGTGCGGAGTATGTGAATCAGGACTATATTTTATGGAAGCTGAAACGGCCGCACCGCTGTGTCAATATCATGTATACGCTGTATCCGCATGATGAGCAGTGGCCGCAGCGCATCAGCGAGGCATGTAAGGATATGGAGATTCATTTTCAGTGGGATTATCCGTATGATGATTATTTCCCGTATGGCGTGGACGGGCAGCCGTTTGAGCAGATGAAGGACATCCGCAGGCACGGGCAGGATGTTCTTTTGACACTGACCGTGGACTGCGGGCTTTCGGATGACGAGCTGCGCGCGGTCGCGCGGGACTTACGTCCGTTTGGCAGAATGCGCATCCGCATCAATCATGAGTGCACGGGAGACTGGTTTACGCACAATAAGCGGTACAGCTTTGAGGAGATTGGACAGTTCTTTGTGCGGTTTAACCGGATTATCAAAGAGGAAGCGCCAAATGTACAGACGATTCTGTGCGCAGGCTTCTTAAAGGACGACGGCTCTGAGATGGAGCAGGAAAAAGCGCTGATCGACGCGTATAAGGCGGCGGATATCTGGTCCGCAGACCGTTATCTTGCGCTGCATTTCGGCTGGCCCTATGACATCGCGGAAGCGGGCGGCGGAAAGTATACTGCGACGAGTGTGGATTACACGTTTGATGCCTATAAAAAGACAGCGGCCCATTTAACAAAGCTGTGCGGTAAAAAGCCGATGACGACGGCGGAGTTTAATGTGGACGGCGACGTGACCGGAGCCGCAATGCAGGGAGAGGCTGTCAAGCGTTTTGCGTGGAAGGTGCGTGATGAGAAAGCGGACTGGTTCCAGGGTATTTCCATGTATCAGTTCCGCGACCGCGGCAGGCTTGGTTTGGAGCAGGAGGACCCGAATAATAAGGGTGTCGGCATCGAGCAGCCGCTCTTAAAGGATTATATGGAGGTTCTCGCAGACCCGTATTTTAATCCGGTTATGACCACGGGAGACGAGGCGCAGTTTCCTGCCGTGCTCCGCTGGGGCGGCTCGGAGGATGCGGACGGAATCTGTGTTCCGGTGACGTTTGAAAAGCAGCCGGATTTCTGTGAGATCACAATTGAGGATGAGATCGGCATGATGCTTGAGGTAAACGGACGCTGGTTTTATAAAGCGCCTACGACAAAAACGATCGACTTAATGCCTGCGTTTTGGGAGAATCCGGTCAAAGCGGGAGAAACTGTTATGGTATCCATGTTTGCACCGCCTGCGGACGGCGTTAATCCTAAAACGGACAAAGAGGACTGGGCGACGAATTATTATGCGGAGTTAAAGAAAGCGCCGGAGTTTAGGATTCGCTATGAGGTTCCGGGCAGGGTGGGATAATAAAGGTGTTTGGAAAGCGTATAAATAGAGCCCATGAACTACGCAAGCCATGCAGCCAGGCGCGGGGTGAAGACAGGAGCGGATTTGACATATGCATAAAAAGGCGGCGTCCGCAGTGACGGTGATCGGCGGGAGCGACGGACCGACCAGTATTTTTTTGGCGGGCAGGACAAACACAAAAGAAAAGAATTGGTACCGCAGGTGGAAGATGGCTTACCATGATGCAAAATGGAAGCGTAAGCGAAGAAAAGCCGAAAAGAGTATCAAGCCCGGCGCGCACAGCATGGAGGAGCTTGAGACGTATATGACCGCGCGCTACGGTGCGGTTGAGGTTTCCCGTGACGACGCGGTCTATGTGGAAAATTGTAAGAACATGCGCGCGGCGCTTGCAATGAAATATCACCCTGAACTTGTCAGGGAAAGACCACCAAAACCGGATATGGAGGCGCTGCAAAGGCTTGGGGAAGAGGAACGGAAAAAAGCGCTTCAGGAATATATGCAGGCATGCATGGCGGTGCAGGAACGCGCTGCCCGCCTGTCCGAAGATGTGATGTCGCTGGATTATCACTGTTACGAAATCACACCTACAGAATGGAGCAAGGTACATATCGAACTTGAAAAAGTACACGGTTTTATCAGCGGTGGATGCAGCGCATCGTCCATGCGCCGCCATGGCGGTAAGCGGCTGATGAGAGAGGCGCAGAATATTATGGCGGATATTCACCGCTATTATGGCGTGACGGAGCAGGATATGAAGGAAAAGAGCGAGCGGTATCAGGACCTGCTCGCCGCGCTCACGAACATAGTATGACCGGAAAACAGCAGACAGGGTCTGCAGATCATGACAGGAACGGCATTCCTGCGAGCCGGATAATAAATGCAGCGAGCCATGCGATCACGCACTGTCCGATGACAACGGCGCATGCCCATTTTGCGCCAAGTTCCCGTTTGACGGAGGCAATCGCCGCAATACAGGGCGTATAGAGCAGACAGAATACGAGCAGAGAAGCTGCGTTTAGCGGCGTAAGGACGCCATACAGGGCGGCTTCTGACGGGATGAGTACAGAGAGCGTTGCAACGACGCTCTCTTTTGCCATAAAGCCGGTGATGAGCGCTGTTGATATCCGCCAGTCGCCAAAACCGAGCGGTGTAAATACCGGCGCGATGAAGCCCGCAAGAAGCGCAAGAATGCTGTTTTGCGAATCGGATACCATATTAAATTTTAAGTCAAATGTCTGCAAAAACCAGATCACGATCGTGGCGATAAAAATAACCGTAAATGCACGCTCAAGGAAGTCTTTTGCTTTGTCCCATAGCAGCATCATAACATTTTTGAAACCGGGCAGGCGGTAATTCGGAAGCTCCATGACAAACGGGACGGGTTCGCCCTTAAACAGACTGTTTTTCATAATGAGCGCGGCAAGAATGCCGACAGCAATGCCGCCGAAATAGAGCAGGACCATAACAAGGGCGCCAAAACGAGGGAAAAATGCCGCCGTAAAGAACCCATAGATCGGGAGCTTCGCGGAACAGCTCATAAAAGGCGTCAGTAGAATCGTCATTTTGCGGTCGCGCTCGGAGGAGAGCGTGCGGCTTGCCATAACGCCGGGTACCGTGCAGCCGAAGCCGATCAGCATCGGCACGATGCTGCGCCCCGAAAGGCCGATCTTGCGCAAAAGCTTATCCATGACAAATGCGACGCGCGCCATATATCCGCTGTCCTCCAACATGGATAAAAAGAAAAACAGTGTAACAATGATCGGCAGAAAGCTTAATACGCTGCCGACGCCGTTGAAAATACCGTCAATGAGAAGCGAGTGCAGGGCGCGGTTCACATGTCCTGCCGTAAGGGCATTGTCGGTGACCTTTGTCAGGAAATCGATACCCATGGCAAGCAGATTCTGAAGTCCTGCGCCGATCACGTGGAACGTCAGAAAGAAAACCAGTCCCATAATGGCGATAAAGGCGGGGATTGCGGTATATTTTCCGGTCAGGAAACGATCCAGCTTACGGCTTCTTGCGTGTTCTCTGCTTTCACCGGCTTTTACGACGGTTTCCCCGCATACTTTCTTGATGAAATGAAACCGCATATCGGCGATGGCGGCAGCGCGGTCAAGTCCGCGTTCCTTTTCCATTTGCACGATAGCATGCTCTAACATGTCCAGTTCGTTTTCGTCTAAAGAAAGCGCGTCCAGTATCTGCGTGTCGCCTTCGACGATTTTAGATGCCGCGAAACGGATAGGAATTCCCGCTTCTTTGGCGTGGTCTTCAATCAGATGCATGATTCCGTGAATGCAGCGGTGGACGGCGCTTCCTTCGTCGTCAGCGCTGCAAAAGTCCATGCGCGTCGGGCATTCCTGATATTTGGCGACGTGAACCGCATGCTCGATCAGCTCGTGGATACCTTCGTTTTTGGCGGCGGAGATCGGAACAACCGGGACGCCTAAGGCCTCTTCCATTTCGTTGATCAGGATGGAGCCGCCGTTTTCACGGACTTCATCCATCATGTTCAGTGCAACGACCATTGGAATGTTGAGTTCCATGAGCTGCATGGTCAGATAGAGGTTGCGTTCGATGTTGGACGCATCGACGATATTGATAATGCCCTTTGGTTTTTCTTTTAAGATAAAGCCTCGCGTTACAAGCTCCTCGCTGCTGTATGGCGACATGGAATAAATGCCAGGGAGATCGGTGATTAACGTATTTGGATAGCCTTTGATGACGCCGTCCTTGCGGTCGACCGTGACGCCGGGGAAATTGCCCACATGCTGGTTGGAACCGGTCAGGCGGTTAAACAGTGTGGTTTTTCCACAGTTCTGGTTGCCGGCAAGCGCGAAAGTGAGCGTTTCGGATTCGGGGAGGGGATGCTCCTCTTCCCGGCTGTGATACTTGCCGCCCTCGCCGAGACCGGGGTGCGGAATGGCTTTTTTACGTTCTGTTCTGGTCTGCTCTGACGCGGAGGACGTTTCGGCAATGGTGATCTGTGCGGCGTCTGCGAGGCGCAGCGTCAGTTCATAACCGTGGATCAAAAGCTCCATCGGGTCGCCCATGGGGGCATATTTTACTAAAGTTACTTCTGCTCCGGGGATGAGACCCATATCAAGAAAATGCTGTCTTAAAGCGCCCTCACCTCCAACAGTAAGGATGACGGCGGATCTGCCGATCGTGAGGTCTTTGAGTGTCATGAGAAAGCCTCCTTTGTAGGTAAGCATAGGTTCCATTATTCAGCCCTATTGTAGCACACGAAGGAAAGAATGACTATATTTTTGTTTTAGCGAAGGCGCCGTGTTTTTGGAGGGGATGCCGGTTCCGGCAGTAAAAATCCCTGAGACAGGGCATGTCTCAGGGATATATCTGGAAACGTCGTTATTTAAGGGGTTCCCGGTGTGAAGCTGTGGGAAGGGAGAGAGCCTTCTTCCGATGTGTCGTCTATAGGGACCCCGGAAACGGATTCTTCAGGAATTTCGTCCGATGTAATCGGTAAAGCGGAAGTATCATCGGGACTGCCGTTTTGTTCGTCCGCGTCTCCCCGCGTGAACGTATGCGGCGTATCAGAATCTACAGATACGGGTTCGGTGTCAAAAGTGACGGACTCGATCGCCGGATCGTCAGAGGAATCTTTTTTATTAGAAAACACGGCGAATCCGCATAACAGGATACCAACGAAAAGGAGAGAAGCTGCAGTGGCGATAATGATTTTTTGCCTATTCATAAGATAGACCTCCTGTTTTTTGAATGTGCCGGTTAAAAGGAGTACGTTCCTTGATAGTGAATGGTATAGTCGGAGGCGTTTTTGATCGCAAATGAGAAATGTCCGCTATATCCGACAGTAAGAATGCCATTTATCCATCCGGTTGTTGTTGCACCGTTTTCAGGGAAGCCATATACGCCGTTGTCTCTGTCATAAAGACCTACGTAACTGGCATATCCGGTACCGGATGGATTTTGTGATATATTAATACTAATGGTATCGCCTTTGACAAATGAATAAACATTGTCCCCTTTAGCAGAGGTCTTAGAGGGAATGTTTAAATCCCAATTATACGAGCTTGTAGCGGCATACGCAGCTATTGCCATGATATTTGCATCTGTAAGGGGTTCAAAGTAACCCATAATCTCACCATCATCAGTGTAAAGCTCATAGACGGTAATCCCGGCAGAGCGCTTTTCGGATATTTCCTGTTCCAGATCAAAAAAAGAAGCCTGTGCATGTAAAGTAGGGGTATTTGTCAGTAAAACTGTTGAGCATAACACGATGGCAATGAAAAGTGCTTTGCCTCTTTGGAATGTTTTTATCATGAAAATCCCTCCTAAATTATAGTGGTGCAAGAAGATTATTTAGCAACAATTAAATTATAATAAAAATTTGATGTCATGTCAACAGATGTTTGTAAAATAGTTCAAATGAGGCTAGCTCGCTCGACGAATGTCATTTTTACATAAATTTTTATTTTTTAGAAAATATTTCCGAAAAACGCTTGCAATATAGTATAAGGAAAAGGTACTATAAAGATGATTATGCGAAAGCCGAATTTCCGTGCGAATGCTATTTGCAGACGCGATACAGGTAAAAACCGGATTTGCCGTAAGGCGGTATGTATTGCCTGTGGGGAAACAAAGATTGGAATAAGGGCAGGGATGAGATTATGAAAAAAAAGAAAACAGTGCTGATCGCGGATGATGCGGACATTAACCGCGAGATATTAAAGGTAGTCTTTAAGGAGCAGTTCCGGATTCTTGAAGCGGCGGACGGAGAGCAGGCAATTGAGATTCTGGACGCAGGACATGACGAGATCGTTATGCTGTTTCTTGATCTGATGATGCCGAAGAAAAATGGTTTAGAGGTCATGGAGTATATGGCGGAGAAAGGCTATATGAAGCGGATTCCTGTCATCATGATCACAGGTGAGGCGACGGCGGAGTCTGACTTAAAGGCGTATGAATATGGAGCGTCGGATATTATTTATAAACCGTTTAACGCGAAGGTTGTCATGCGCAGGACATTAAATGTGCTGGAGCTGTTTGAAAACCGGATTGATATTGAGCAGAAATTGGAGGAGCGGACGAACGAACTGGTTTCGATGCAGAAACGTCTGGAAAAGAATAATGAATTTCTGATCAATGCGTTAAGCTCTGTTGTCGAGTTCAGAAGTCTGGAATCGGGTGAGCATATTAAGCGGGTAAAATATTTTACGCGCATTCTGATGAATTATATGATGAAATTTCACCCTGAGTATGGTCTTAAGAAAGAACAGGTTGATATGATCGTCAATGCCTCTGCGCTTCATGATATCGGAAAGATCACGATACCGGACAGTATTCTGCTGAAACCCGGAAAGCTGACGCCGGATGAGTTCGAGCAGATGAAGAAACATACGACGAACGGCTGTGAACTGCTGGAGCGTTTCAAGCAGGATGAGAGCGAGTTTTATAAGTATTGTTATGATATCTGCCGCTACCATCATGAGCGCTACAATGGAAAAGGATATCCTGACGGACTGAAAGGCGAGGAAATTCCGATCTGGGCGCAGGTCGTTTCGATTGTGGACGTATACGATGCGCTTGTGAGCAAACGTGTATATAAGATGGCATATCCGGCGGACGAGGCGGTACATATGATCCATAACGGGGAGTGTGGGGAATTCTCACCGAATGTGATGGAAGTCTTTGATTTTGCAAAAGATGATCTGTTCGAGATCGGACAGGGAATTTCCTATGTGGATGCCGCAGGTGCGATGACGCGGCTGACAGATACGGCGCTGTAAGAACTGAATCATTATATACCAGCCGGGTGTGGGAGCGGATAAGATTTCACACTCGGCTGTCATATTATGTCGAAATCCCGTCAGTAATGAGGCGCATGCTGTTTCTGTGATTGACGGCGGGGGGCTGCTTTGGTACAATAAAAGAATAGTTTAGAGAGTTGTCCCAAAAGAAAACGGAGAAATGGATGACCGGGCAGATGCAGACAGGTTCCCATCGTTTATGCGGCCGGATGCCGATGGAAATCTGAATATCAATTTCAGCGGGGGGAGTAACTGTGAAGCAGATCAAGTGGAATGACAGATATAAGCTGGGTGTTGATTTTATTGATAAAGAGCATAAATTGCTGTTTTCTACAATGGATAGGCTGTTAAGCTTAAGCGAGAACGAAGAGAAAACCGAATGGGCATGCCGGGAAGGTGTGAAATACCTGAAAAACCACTCGATAGAGCATTTTGAGCACGAGGAAGAGTACATGCGTTCCATCAATTACGGTGAATATGAAGTTCACAAACGCCTGCATGACGATTTTCGTGATAAAATGTTACCGGCGCTCGAGAAAGAGCTGGAGGAATCAAAGTATTCGACGGAGTCCATCCGTCATTTTTTGGGTGTCTGCATTGGATGGGTAGTTGCGCATACGTTGACGGAGGACATGGCGATTTCCGGTAAAAAACGCAGTAAATGGACGGAAATTCCGCACGAAAAAGAGCAGGAGATCATGGAAGAGACGCTCATCCAGCTGATGCAGGAAATGTTCCGTGTGAAGGCGAAATTGATCAGCGGGCAGTATGCTGCTGAAAACTTTGGAAAGGTAGTCTGCTGCCGTTTTACCTACCGCGGGGAGAAAAAGGAAAAATGGGAGATCACGCTTGTCTTTGAGGAACAGCTTCTGTTATCAATTGTGGGAGCCATTTTTAATGCGGAATATAAAAAAGTGGATGATATGGTAATCAACATCGGCAGATATCTTTCGAGGCAGTTTATGGAGCGTGTGCGGGAGAGCTTCCCTGCGTTGGCATCCTATACATTGGAAAAAGAGAATCTGCTGACATATGAACAGCTCGTTGATTCATTTGAGCGTGTACAGCCGTCCTGCAGCCTGCTGTTTGATACAGGAGAGGGATATTTTGCGTTCAGCGCTGCCACTGCGGATTTTGTGCGCAGTAAGATCACTTCCGGTATTGATCCGGAGAATGCGATGGATACGGTAATGCAATATCTGATCAATGAGGATGCCTCATGGAAAGAGCGGAAGAAAAAAATTCTTGTGGTAGATGACTCGGATTTTATGCGGTGCAAAATCGCAAGCCTGTTTTCCGATGATTATGAAGTGTCGGAAGTGGCGTCGAGCATATCCGCGATTCAGAGCATTACGATCAACAGGCCGGATCTCGTTTTATTAGACTATGAGATGCCTGTCTGTGACGGAAGACAGACTTTGGAAATGATCCGCTCCGAGAAAGCGACGGCCAATATACCGGTTATCTTCCTGACGGGCAGAGGAGACCGGGAAAGCGTGAAAAAGGTTATGGCGTTGAAACCGGAAGGTTATCTGCTGAAGACGATGGCGGAGGAAGATATCAAAAAAATTATAGATGAATTTTTTGCAAAGAGAGCATAAAAAACGGGGAAAACTGATTTTTTCAGCTTTCCCTTTTTTTGTGCAAGAAAAAAGCCCTAGAACCCGCATAAATGCAAGCCCTAAGACTTCAAGTGCACCGCCAGGGGCTCGAACCCTGGACACCCTGATTAAGAGTCAGGTGCTCTACCAACTGAGCTAGCGGTGCATACCGCTTATAAGCGCTAACGCGCTTTACAGGTGCCTGCCGCTCTGAAGCGTTTCTGTATCACAAAGCGGCCGTTTTTACAACACTGCTATATTTACAACGCAAGAGTTATTATAGTATAATGCTTTTTGTTTGGCAAGCTTTTTTTTCAAAAATTTCAAAAATAAGGAATATTGTGTATTTTCTGGCATAGGAAGCGCGGGGCGCCGGGCGGGATTGTCTGCGTAAATCAAAAAATGGAGGAAAGACGATGGTAAAAGAGAGAATTGCAGGGATGCAGAAACTGATGAAAGAGCGGGGAATCGATTATTATGTCGTTCCATCGGATGATTATCACAGCTCGGAGTATGTTCATGAATATTTTAAGTGCCGCGAGTTTCTTTCAGGATTTACCGGCTCGGCAGGAACCTTGATTTTGGGCACAGACAGTGCCGGATTGTGGACGGACGGCAGGTATTTTTTACAGGCGGGGCAGCAGCTTTCCGGCAGCGGTATTATGCTTTACCGTTCAGGCGAAAAGGGCGTGCCGACTGTGACGGAATATCTGGCGGATGCGCTTAGCGGGGGCGGCACGCTCGGGTTTGACGGGCGCGTGATTACAAAATCGTTCGTGGATAAGCTGTTTGCGGCGCTTGAGGAACGAAAACAGGGAGCGTCCGATACGGTAACGCTTCATTATGATGAGGATCTGGTTGATATGGTATGGGAGGATCGTCCCGCGCTCACTGCCAAGCCGGCTTATGAGTTGGATATCCGTTTTGCGGGCGAGAGCCGGGCGGATAAGCTTGCGCGTGTCCGAAGCGGGCTTGAGAAGCAGGGTGCGGACTATCTGATTTTGACAAGTCTGGATGATATTGCATGGCTGCTCAATATCCGGGGGGATGATGTTGCATACAACCCGGTTGTGCGTTCCTATCTGCTGCTTGCGAGGGAAACGGGAATCCTGTATGCGGACCAAACAGCATTTTCACCTGAACTGACTGCCTCGCTGGAAAGTGACGGGGTTGTCATAAAAGAGTATGATGCAATTTATAAAGACGTGCGGGCAATTGCGGACGATGCGGTTATACAGTGGGACGAACAGGTCGTTAATTACGCGTTGATTCAAAAGCGTAATCCAGGCTGCGCGGTTATTCCTCATGAGAATCCGACGCTGCTCATGAAGGCATGTAAAAACCAGACAGAAGTAGAGAATATGCGCAAAGCGCATGTGAAGGACGGCGTGGCGCTGTGCAAGTTCCTGTGCTGGCTCGACAAAGCGGTGCCAGAAGGGAATGTGACAGAGCTGTCAGCGGCGGAAAAGCTGGAGGAGTTTCGCTGTGAGCAGGAAAATTACATGGGGCAGAGCTTCGAACCGATCATCGGCTATGGCGCGCATGGTGCGATTATCCATTACAGCGCAACCAAAGAGAGCAATGTGACGTTAAAGCCGGAGGGCTTTGTGCTCATGGATACGGGCGGGCAATATCTGGAAGGGACGACCGATGTGACAAGAACAGTTGCACTCGGAGAACTGACGGACGAACAGAAAAAGCATTTTACCGCGGTCTTAAAAGGGAACCTGAATCTGGCTTCGGCAAAATTTATGGAAGGTACAACCGGCTTAAACCTTGATTTTCTGGCGAGAAAATCGTTGTGGGAACTTGGGCTTGACTATCGCCATGGCACAGGGCATGGTGTCGGGTATTTCCTGAACGTGCATGAGGGTCCGAACGCATTCCGCTTAAAGGCGGTAACTGGCAGAGAGACAAAAACGCCGTTTGCGGAGGGAATGATTACATCGGACGAGCCGGGCGTTTATTTTGACGGACAGTATGGAATCCGGCTGGAAAACCTGATTGTATGCTGTAAAGACCGGACGACGGAATATGGGCAGCTGCTGCGCCATGAATACCTGACGATGGCGCCGTTTGACTTACGCGCGGTAGACCTGTCAATGTTAAATACGGAGGAGCGCGCGGCGCTGAACGCTTATCATAAGAAAGTATATGATACGATCAGCCCGATGCTGACGGAAGATGAACGTGAGTGGCTCTCTAAGGCGACGGCGGCAGTGTGAGAAGAAGCAGAAGAAGGAAAAAGACGATGATTTTTGATACGCACGCGCATTATGATGACAGCGCGTTTGATGAGGATCGTGATGAGCTGCTTAACAGCATGAGCGGTTATGGAATCGGCACGATCGTTACGATTGGTGCGGATATGAAAACAAGTGCGGCGGCTGTCGCGCTCACTGGGCGGTATTCTTTTGTATACGGGGCAGTCGGTGTTCATCCGTCTGAGACTGCCGGGCTGAGCGAGCGGGATATGGAGCAGTTAAAAGAATATGCGGCGCTGCCTAAAATCGTGGCAATCGGGGAGATCGGGCTTGATTATCATTATCCTGATACTGACCGTGAGGTCCAGCAGAGCTGGTTCGTGCGGCAGCTTGCGTTAGCGAGGGAGGTCCGGCTTCCTGTCGTTATTCATTCAAGAGATGCGGCTGAGGATACAATGCGGATCATGAAGGAACAGCGCTGTGAGGAGATCGGCGGCGTTGTTCATTGCTTTTCTTATTCGAAAGAACTTGCCCTTCAATATGTTGACATGGGTTTTTATATCGGCGTTGGCGGCGTGGTCACGTTCAAGAATGCGAAAAAACTGGTGGAAGTAGTGCAGGCGGTTCCGCTTGATAGGATCGTGCTGGAAACGGATGCGCCGTATCTTTCGCCGGAACCGGAGCGCGGCAGACGCAATCATTCAGGCAGGCTTGCGCTTGTCGCGGACAGGATTGCTGAGCTCAGGGGCGTGACTGCGCAGGAATTGATACGCATCACGGAGGAGAACGCCCGCAGGCTCTACCGGATGAAAGCAGGTCAGAAGGTTGAGAAATCAAAGATTTTTCAATCTTCTATTTGAGCAGTACCGCAAGCTTTGCTTTGGAAACTTGTTTGCTTTGCGGATATTGTGCATGCGGCCCAAAGTTCGCAGGTCATGAGAAAGGCATGGTTATTAAATGCAGATCGGATGCCTGGGTACGCATAAGTAAAAAAACATATTATCGAATGGAGGGGGCAGACAGTATGGCAGATCTTGGCAATCCGCGGAATACGATCGCGGTTCTGCAGAAGTATCAGTTTCGTTTTCAAAAAAAATTCGGCCAGAATTTTCTGATCGACGAGCGCGTGATTGGTCGTATTCTGGATGCGGCGGGGATCGGAAGCGGCGACTGCGTCGTTGAAATCGGACCGGGTATCGGGACAATGACGCAGTATCTTGCCGAGCGGGCAAGGGAGGTCGTGGCAGTCGAGATTGATAAAATGCTGGTTCCCATCCTTGCTGATACGCTTTCAGCGTATGATAACGTAACCGTTATCAATGAGGATATTCTGAAAGTGGATATTGCTGCGCTCGTGCAGGAAAAAAACGGCGGCAGACCTGTTAAAGTCGTGGCAAATCTTCCCTATTATATTACAACGCCGATCATCATGGGACTGTTTGAGAGCAATGTGCCGGTCGAGAGTATGACGGTCATGGTTCAGAAGGAGGTCGCGGAACGCATGCAGGCGAAGCCCGGAACAAAGGATTATGGGGCGCTTTCACTTGCTGTTCAGTACTATGCAAAAGCAGAAACTGCCGCTCATGTGCCGCCGAACTGCTTTATGCCGAGACCGCAGGTTGCAAGCACGGTCGTTAAGCTTCAGCGCTATGAAGAACCGCCTGTAAAAGCGGCGGACGCAGGGCGGATGTTTGCAATTATCCGCGCCGTATTTAATCAGCGCCGCAAAACAATGGTAAACAGCATTGCAAACGCAAAGGAGCTTGGCGTAACGAAGGAGCAGGTTCTCAGCGCCTTAGAATGCATGGGAGAGAGTCCTGCGGTGCGGGGAGAAACATTTACGCTTGCAAAGTTTGCGCAGTTTGCGGATTTGCTGTGACAAATTTCTTGGTGAAAAATGAAAGTCTTTTTGACATTGCGGTAGTCGTATGATACACTTAGTGAGAAAGTGGATATATAGTAGTTTTTACGGAACAACTTATTAAAAAACACAAGCTGTAGATATATGAGGTGGCTGCCTTGGATAAATATGAATATAAGTTACGCGCGGAGGAGATCAAGGATTTAATTTCCCGGAAAGAATATGCCGAGGCGATGGCGATTGCAGATACCATTGACTGGCGCAGAGTGAAAAACATATCTATGCTGACGATGGTCAGCGACCTGTATAAGATCAACCGGAAGTATGACGTCAGCCGCGACATGCTTTTATTAGCATATGACAGATATCCAGGGGGAAGGACAATCGTATTTTCACTTTGCGAGCTGTCCATCAAGCTTGGAGAGTTTGTACAGGCAGTTGAATATTATAAGGAATTTGTGCGCGTCGCCCCAAACGACAGCGGACGTTTTATTTTGAAATATAAAATTTATGATGCACAGGAAGTTTCTTTGGAAGAACGCATTCATGTGCTGGAGGAGTTTAAGGCGGTGGATTACCGCGAAAAGTGGGGCTATGAGCTTGCTTTTTTATATCACCGTGCAGGATTGGAGCGCCAGTGTGTGGCGGAGTGTGATGAGATTATCATCACGTTTGGCGAGGGCAAATATGTCGTTAAGGCGATGGAACTGAAAATGCTGCATCAGCCGCTTACGCCTGTACAGCAGGAACTATATGATAACCGCAACGGAAAGAAACGGTCCGGCGCCAGAAAAAATACGGCGCCTGCCGTATCGGGTGCGCAGGTTCCGGAAGATGGCGCAGAACCGGCGGCCGTACAGACGGTCCGGGGGACGGGCACGCCGGAGCTTGATATTCACGTTAAGACATTGGATATGGGAAATAAATATAATACGCTGAATATTCAGGAAGCGCTTGCCAACAGCATGAAAGAGATCATGGCAAAGGATGCGCTGGACGCAGAGGCACAGCGCAAGCAGGCGGAGGCGCAGAAAAGAGTTGAGGAAGCGCAGCGCAGGCAGGCGGACGAGGAGGAAAAGATCCGCCGCGAGGAAGAAGAACGGCGTCAGGAGCAATACAGGCAGGAAGAAGAACAGCGCAGAATGGCGGAAGTGGAGATGCGCCGCAGACAGGCGGAGGCGCAGCGGATTGCCCTTGAGAAGGAGAAACTTGAGATCGAGCGCGAACGTCTGGCTTTAGAGCAGGAGCGTCAGGCAATGCAGGCCGCAAAGCAGGACCTTCCGTTTGATCCGAATATGGATGCGGAAAGTCTGGTGCGCGATATCGCGGAGCGCGCTGCGAAGTCAGCGGAAAAAGGCTACGATCACATTTTGTCAATGGAAAACGACGGGCAGATCAGTCTTGTTGTGCCGGAGGAGTCCCGTGTGGAAAAACAGATTACGGGACAGCTCAGCATAGAGGAAGTGCTGAAAGAATGGGAGCGCATGAAGCGCGC
Organism: Lachnospiraceae bacterium UBA7050; assembly: GCA_002493905.1. Lineage (GTDB taxonomy): Bacteria > Bacillota > Clostridia > Lachnospirales > Lachnospiraceae > DLAJ01. Next base: position 60,444 of record DLAJ01000037.1, read on the forward strand.
GAGTGACCAGAAGAGCATGGATGACTTAAAACAGCGTGTGCTGCAGCAGACCGGCGAGATGTTTACTGCGTTTGACCGGAGCGCAAAGTCGGGGCTTTTAGAAGGATTAGAGGATGAAAACAGTACCTTGTCCAATCTGCCCATAGAGCCGCTTGCACCGCCCCCGAAGCCCAAAACAGAGACGGAGATTTTTGCGGAGTCTGTGTTAAATGATGAGGGTCTGGAGGGCGAGGATCTTCCTGAAGTGGAGGAACTCACGGAGATTGAGGATATGTCCGATACTTCCGAATATGAAGCACTTGAAAAGCTCCCGGAGGATGACAGTTCAGAGGAAGATGCGTGGGAGGATGAGCCCGATGCGGCTCAGGAAGAGGAGCATTCCACGCCGGAACAGGACGGGCAGCAGGAGAAACCGGAAGACATCGGAAATGCTGAAGACGGTGACAGCGGAGCAGAAACGGCCGTTAGGAACCGCGAGGCAGATGCACAGAATGCTGGTGATGCAGAGCTGGATTATGTCGTTGATACTGCGATGATGGGGACGGTGATTGAAGCGCTCGAGGCGCAGGGAATCGGCGAAACAGCCAATGCTGCGGACGCACGGCAGGATGCCGCGGGACTAGAAGAAGCCGAGGAGGGAACAGATTCCGCAGCGGAGACAGACAATGCGGCAGCAGATGAGGTGGGTGCGGATACGAAAGAACTGCAGAGCGCAATCATCGAGGCTGAGCTGGAAGAGCGCAACGCGAAAAAAGAGAAAGCTGCGCGCCGTGCCAAGGAAAAAGAGACGGTTTTTGACACGGTTGAAATGCGGAGCGTTGCCGATAAACTAATTGAGAATGCGGAGCGTGAGATCCGGGGGGACAGCGAGCCTTCCGCGCCGTCGAGAATGCTGACGGAGGATGAGAAGGAGCTGTTTGGTGCGCTGATCCAGACGGACCAGATGAAGAACCAGATTGCGGCGGCAATTGATAAAATCAGCCTTGCCGCTTATACGGGCAATGTTATTATTACGGGTGAGAATGGTTCCGGCACGATCACGCTGGCAAAAAATCTGATTAAGAGCGTGCAGATGTCCGACCGTAATTTTTCGGGAAGGGTGGCGCGTATATCAGGAGCAGCGCTTGATAAAAAGAATATTTCCGCGACGCTTTCCAAACTGCGGGGCGGGGCCTTGATCATAGAAAAAGCGAACGGTATGAGCGCGGAATCTCTGGGTAAGCTGACGCAGTATCTGGAGCAGGAAAGCGAAGGAATGATTGTAATATTAGAAGATACCAAGATGGAAATGCGCAAGTGCATCAATAAAAATCCGGCGCTTTCGGAGAATTTTAATGCGCGCATTGATATCAATGCCATGGATAATGACGCACTTGTCGCTTATGCGAGGGACTATGCGTACGAGAAGGAATACAGCATTGATGATCTCGGCATTCTTGCACTGTATACAAGGATTTCCGATCTGCAGACCGGAGACCATAATGTGACGCTTGCAGAAGTGCGTGAGATTATTGATGAGGCGATCTGGAGTGCAAACCGGAAAAGTCCGAAACATTTTGTTGATATTTTGTCCGGAAAACGATATGATGATGAGGATATGATCGTATTAAGAGAGAAAGATTTCATATGTTAAAAAAGAAACGGCGCTTTGCACATTTTCAGAGAGTGAGGCGCAGCGGGTCAAAGCTGAAGGGGGTATTTGGGATGGCGGAAAAGAAGGCGGCTGTCGTGAAAAATGCAGAGGCGACCGACAAGAACGCGCGGGATTTACTGCGCGATCAGGACGAGGGGAGCGTATTTATTTCTGATGCGGATATGTTCGTATTCGGGCAGGGTTCGCATTATGATATTTACAAAAAACTGGGTGCGCATCCGTGTGTGAAGGACGGGAAAGCAGGCGTCTATTTTGGCGTTTGGGCACCGCATGCGGCAAGTGTACACGTATTTGGCAGCTTTAACGGATGGGATGAAGGCGGGTACTTCATGGAGCGGCTGGGGGACATCGGAATTTATGCGGCGTTTGTTCCCGAAGCAAAGGTTGGGGACATGTATAAGTTCCTGATCTTTACTCATGACGGAAGAAAGCTTTATAAGGCGGACCCGTTTGCAAATTACGCGGAGCTGAGGCCCGGTACGGCATCTGTGATCACCGATATTTCCAAATTAAAATGGTCGGATTCGGCTTGGATGGAAGAGCGGGCGCAGAAAGAGCATGAAAAAGAACCGATGGCGATTTATGAGTGCCATGTCGGGTCGTTTATGAAACATCCGAATGGAACGGCGGACGGGTTTTACAATTATCGTGAGTTTACCGACCGGATTGTGGAATACTTAAAAGAAATGAAATATACACATGTGGAACTGATGGGTATTGCAGAGCATCCGTTTGACGGTTCTTGGGGATATCAGGTGACCGGGTATTTTGCGCCTACCTCGCGTTACGGGACGCCGGAAGATTTTCAGTATCTCGTCAATACGCTGCACCGCAATCATATTGGCGTGATCTTAGACTGGGTTCCCGCACATTTTCCCAAGGACGCGCACGGACTGGCGGATTTTGACGGGGAAGCGCTTTACGAATATCCCGATCCACGGATGGGTGAACATCCCGACTGGGGAACAAAGATTTTTAACTATGCCAAAAATGAGGTACGCAATTTCCTGATCGCAAACGCATTGTTCTGGCTAAAAGAATTCCATGTGGATGGTCTGCGTGTGGATGCGGTTGCCTCCATGCTCTATCTTGATTACGGGAAAAGCAGCGGCAACTGGGTGCCGAATAAATACGGCGGGCATGAGAATCTGGATGCGATTGAGTTTTTCAAACACTTGAATTCGGTTGTGAAGGGCTTAAATACGGGCGCGATCACGATTGCGGAGGAGTCCACGGCGTGGCCGAAGGTTACGGCATCACCGGAAGACGACGGTCTTGGCTTTACGTTTAAGTGGAATATGGGTTGGATGCATGACTTCTGCGATTACATGAAGCTGGACCCGCTGTTTCGCAAAAATAACCATCATAAGATGACGTTTGCAATGAGCTATAACAGCTCCGAAAAATATATACTGCCGCTTTCCCATGACGAGGTTGTGCATCTGAAATGCTCCATGGTGAATAAAATGCCGGGCTATCAGGTTGACAAATACGCGAATCTCCGCGTCGGCTATACTTATATGTTTGGTCATGCGGGAAAGAAGCTGCTTTTTATGGGACAGGATTTTGCGCAGGAACGTGAATGGAGCGAGGCGCGTGAGCTTGACTGGTATCTGCTTGGAAATCCTCTTAATAGGGGTATGCAGGATTATGTGAAAGAGCTTCTCAAACTGTACCGCAAATACCCATGCTTGTATGAGATCGATCACGACTGGGCGGGCTTTGAATGGATTAACGCCAACGATGGGGACAGGAGTATTTACAGCTTCTTTAGAAAAGGAAGCACGGACAAAAACCGTCTGTTGTTTGTTTTGAATATGACGCCGATGCAGCGTGAGGATTTCCGTGTCGGCGTGCCGCAGAAGAAGAAATATAAACTGCTCTTAAACAGTGATGATGTGCGGTTTGGCGGTAATGGTGGCGTGATTCCGGCAGAGATCAAGGCAGAAGCAAAACCGTGGGATAACAGAGATTACTCCATTGCATTTTCTCTTCCGCCCTACGGTGCAGCCGTATTTGTCTTTTAGTCAATTTTATAAAATCCAGGCTGCGGGGTAAAGAAATAAACGGAATAAACCGAAATAAAAGGTGAACGTAAGGATGCGTTCACCTTTTTTTACCTGATAAACAGAGTTTATCATATAAACAGAGTTTTGCAGGTGCGGAACTCTTGTGAGTTTGTAAATTTTTATGGAATGGAGCGGCTATGAACGTACAGCTTGAAGGAATCGGGCAGGGGAACGTCATAGACGGCGGCAGGACAACTTCATACGGTGCCGCAAGGACGTCGGAGAAAGACGTACCGGGCGGGTATACATTGGACATTTCTGGTGCAGTTACGGATAACTCGGCTTATGCAGGTCATGGAAAGACCACAGAAGACATTATGTGCGATGCAATGACGACGGAGACGGCATTGCAGAGTCAGTATCTGACCGTAATGTCCAATTCTGTTTCTGAGGAAGATTTTGCAAATCTGACCGAAGAGGGGTTCAAACCGTGTGATACGGACGTGGAGACGGCAGTCACTGTTGTCGATGAGATTAAGGCGGCTCTTGCTGAGGCGGGAATTGTAGTAGACGGATATAATGACGATCTTGATCCGGAAGTCTTAAAAGAGATTACCGGTTCTGAGGTGCGGGCGCAGGAGATCACACGCGCATTTCACGAAAATGATATACCGGTCACAGAAGAAAATGTGCGGGATGTAATGCAGGCGCTCGAAAAGAGCAGGGAACTGGCGGAACCGACGGACGGTACGGTTATTTACATGGTCAGACAGGGAATGGAACCGACTGTGGATGATCTATACCTTGCGCAGCACAGCGCGGGGGTGAACGGCGGGCCGCAGAGCTACGGCTATTATGATCAGAACGGCAGCGGCTATTATGCGAAGCGTGCAGAGGAATATGACTGGGATGCGCTTCAGGAGCAGATAGAGCGCGTGATCCGGGATGCGGGTCTCAAGGAGGATAAAGAGAGCACAGATCAGGCCAGATTTCTGATTGAAAAAGGCATTCCGCTGACGGCCGAGAGCCTGAGCTGTCTTGCGGGATTGAGAGAAATCTCTTATCCGCTCAGCGAGGAATGGACAATTCATGCCGCCGCTGCTGCAATTTCCGATGGAAAAAGAGCCGGGGATGCGGATGTGGCGAATCCGGACAGTGCATGGAGGCAGGCGGTCTATTGGAAAGAGCAGACCGAACACATCAGCGATGAGGCAGTCAGAGAAGCGGCTGAAAGCGGTGAAAAGCTGGACCTGAGGCATCTGAGCGCCCTGCAGGAACGGATTGACATGCAGTCGGCGGATGAAAACGACACGGTCCGGGATGGCGGTGCAGCGTATCCGGCATCCGGAGTGACGGAAGAAGACGGACCGGACCCGGATAAAGGAGATGCGGTACAGGCGGAAAGCGGCACGGGAAGCGCATATATCCGCGCGAGGCGGCAATTGGAAGAACTGCGCCTGCAGATGACGATTACGGCGAATTACAGCCTGATTAAAAGGGGATTTGCACTTGATACGACAGAACTGTCACAATTAGTTGAAGAACTGCGCGCTGCTGAGAATGAAAAACAGCAGAAACTGTTTGGCGGAGAAAGTGTCTCAGAGAATGAGACGAGGAAGAGTCTTTTTAATGAGACGATACAGGCGAGGGAAAAGCTGTATATGGCGCCGGCTGCGCTTGCCGGAAGGATGGCTGGAGCGCAGGAGGCATGGAGCCTGCGGCATACGGCAGAGCAGAGCGAACAGCTAAGAAGCGCGTATGAGCTGGCGGGGGAGCGGTATGAAATCATGATGACCCAGCCGCGCACGGACCTTGGTGATTCTATCCGTAAAGCATTTCGGAACGTGGATGATATTCTGCGCGATATAGAGCTTGAAACGAATGAAGAAAACCGCCGGGCGGTCCGCATTCTTGGTTATAACCGGATGGAAGTGACGAAGGAGCAGATTGACCGTGTGAAAGCGGCAGATATGAGCCTGCAGCGCGTAACTGAAAAGATGACGCCTGCGTCGGTGCTTCATATGATCCGAGAGGGAAAAAATCCTCTGAGCATGACAGTACCGGAGCTGGAAGAGTATCTTACACATGAAGGGGATGACCCGGCATCCGATCAGGAAAAATACAGCGAATATCTGTATAAACTGGAGAGAACGAACGGAATTACAGACGAAGAAAAGGAATCCTATATCGGTATTTACCGCCTTTTCCGCCAGATAGAGAAAAGTGACGGAGCTGTCATTGGCAGCCTTGTAAATCAGAACGCAGAGCTGACGATGAGAAATTTGTTATCGGCGGTCCGTACAGGCAGACACAAAGGGCTGGACCTTGAGGTGAGCGATCATTACGGCGCACTACGTGAGATTGCAAGGACAGATATCACGATTGATGAACAGATTATGAGCGCATATGAAAATCAGATATGCGGAAGGATTTATGATACGCTTGAGCCTGCAGCGCTTCATGAGATGGATCTGAATGAAAATCCGACATTGGAACGACTGTATGAAATGCTTCGCGAGGCGTCGGTAAAAGAAGAAGTCCGGGAAGAAATAAAAACGCAGGAGCGGCAGTACCGGAGCGGGCAGCTTGTCCAGATGCGGGAAGCGGCGGAACTGGGAGAAGAACATATCCGGGCGCTTCTGGATGCGGATCAGCCGGTCAGCGCAAATGCCCTGATGGCGATACAGGCCATGAGGAGCACCCGGAACAGGGCGTTTTCCAAACTGTATGAGCCGATTAAGGAAAATACGGAACAGGGAGGGCGGCTTAAGGAAGCGCAGGAGACATTTCTGCGTGCGGCTGAAGACGTAAGAGACAGCCTGACAGATTCCGAGACGGCGGAAGCGGCATATGAAGCGTTTACGAAAGCTGCTGAAGAACTGCTTGTACAGAGGGGATTTGTGGACCGGACTTATATGGATGTCCGGGCCTATCAGCTGATAGGCAGACAGCTTACGCTTGCAGCGGGCATGGCGCGTGAAGAGCAGTACCGTGTACCGGTTGAGATTGGCGGACAGGTGACGGCACTTGATGTTAAAATCCGGCACGACAAGGGGATGCAGGGATGTGTTGCCGTCTCGATGGAGCATGACAGCTTTGGCAAAGTAGGCGTGGAATTGGAAATGACATCCGCGTCAAGTATAACCGGTTATCTTGCGTACAGTTCCAGAGAGGGAGAACCGATGCTTGCGGCGGCGGAGACGCGTTTTAGAGAAATGTTGAAAGGGGAGGGAATCCAGCTTACGGATTTTCATTCCATTTTCAGCAGAGAGCTGAATCCTGATTCTATGCTGAGTCAGGGACTCAGGCAGGATCATGGACAGAGCGGTCATTTACGGACTGTAGATGCACGGGACGATCACCGGCGGGACAATCATGCGCAGGATGATCAAGTGCAGAGCGCAGACGGGGGAGTGTTCTCAGGCAGTGAAAGGGAGCGTGTCCGCACCTCAGTCCTTTATACAGTGGCAAAAAGTTTTGTAGCGGCAATGCAGGATACAGCAGAAAGGAGATAAACGGAGTATGAAGGTAAATTATAATTTGCAGGCAATGGGGGCGCAGAGGGCGCTGAAGAGAAATGAGGCGAAGCTGTCGGCGTCAACACAGCGTCTTTCTTCCGGATATAAGCTGAATCAGGCAAAAGACAGTCCCGCGGGCATGGCGATCAGCAAAAAAATGCGTCTTCAGATCAAAGGACTTACGCAGGCGGGGGATAATATCGTCAACGGTATTTCTGTTTGTGAGACAGCGGACGGCACGCTTTCCGAAGTACATGAGATGTTCCAGAGGATGAAGGAACTTGCGATGAAGGCGGCGAACGGAACCAATACGACGGCGGACAGAAATTCGATTGAATGTGAGATGAAGCTGTTAAAGGAGGAAGTGACAAGAATCGCGACGCAGACGGATTTTAACGATTCTACGCTTCTTGATGGTACGTTTGATCTGCGCGGCTATGCGGATAAGCTGGGTGTGATGGTGACAGAGTATACCGATGAAATGCCGGTCGGAAAATATACAATAGAGATCGATGCGTTTGGGGATGAGACGACTGATCCGCCGAAGAATGCAGAAGTCAGACTGACTGGCGCAGATGCACAGGCGGGCAGTAATCAATTTTTAAGCGAAGCCAAGGTTGAAGCGGACGGAAATAAGATCACGATCACCGACCATAAGGGCAGATCCATTATGGTGGAGCTCGACGAAGAGATGTACAAACAGAATGCAGATGGCGGAGCCGGCAAAGTCGTTGAATTAGACCTTACGGGAATCGGTGCATACACGGTGCAGGTCGGTGTGAACGAAGGTCAGCTTCTTGATATGAGGATTCCGACAGTGTCCTTAAAGACACTAGGGATCGAAGATGTGGAAATTTCCACGCAGGAAAAGGCGCGGGAGGCACTCGACGTAATCAGTGATGGAATTGATAAGGTTTCCATGATCCGTGCCCGTCTGGGAGCGTACCAGAACCGGCTTGAGCATGCGGCGAGCAGCGTGGATGCGACGAATGAAAATATGACAGCGGCGCTTTCGAGAATTACGGATCTGGATATGTCGGAGGAAATGGTTGACTATACGATTCAGCAGGTGCTTGTGCAGGCGGGAACCAGCATGTTATCCCAGGCAAACAGTCAGCCGGAGATGGCATTGCAGCTGCTGCAGTAAAAGAAGGGGAGATTCTAGATTGAAAGATCAAAGATTTTTCACAAGCAAACAAGCTTGCTTTGCAAATATTGTGCCTGCGGTCCAAAGTTCGCAGGTTGTGGGAAAGGCATGGTTATTGATATGCAGGATTCGTTAAAAAAGGATTTTACCCTGCGGGTTACGCAGGCAAACCGTTCCGAGCTGATTGTGATTATTTTTGATATGTGCCTTTCCTATCTGAAGGAGGCAATCGAGGATGTGGACAGGGCGGAGAATATTGCAAAAGCAAGAGCCTGTGTGGATGAATTGAAGGAGTCTCTCAATTTTGAATATGCGCTTTCGACAGACTTGCTGCACCTGTATATTCAGGTGAATAAACTGCTTGCGCAGGCTGCGGCGGGAGGGCGGACAGAACCGCTTCTTGAGGCGCAGTCCATAATGATCAGATTGCATGACGCTTTTGTAAAGGTCAGCGAAGCGGACGACAGCAAGCCGCTTGTTCATAATGCGCAGGAAGTATACGCCGGATATACTTATGGAAAAAATGATGTAAATGTCAATATTGAAGCAGGCGGAACGGGGAGAGGATTCCGCGTATAAAAAGAAATGCGGTCATATAGCTTTTGATTGTAACCAAAAAGAATCACGATTCAAAAAGATCCACGGATTGGGGTATCACCTCAGATTTTGCCGTGGATCTTTTTTTCATGTACGGAGATAATCCGCCAGACGCCCATACTTGTATCTGGCGCATGCCGGGTCAGGTGAAAAGCCCGTCCTGCATGACAGGAATTACGGGAACGGAGACTGCCTCCGGCAAAGGGAGAGATTCGCCTGCCGGGAAAAATCCGAGCTCCTGTGCCTGATGATATAGGAAACGATACCGTTTCAGCAGGGAGTTGACTTCATAGATGTAGCAGTCGATTAAATCAGGGTCGGTTGCGTTGTCAAAGCCCGCATAAGCGCTCTCCAATGCGAATCGTGTTTTTGCGATAGCATCCAGGATGGTATTTTTTCCGGTATCCTCGTAGTAGGACTGGCTGTATTGAATTTTCATGTGCCACCACACCTTTCTGTCTGTTTCATTATAAGCAGGTTCGTTCCTGTTTATTCATTATTTACCAAAATAAAGCATATTCTTAAGTGAAAACAGGTTACGATAAACGGTGCATGCTTTCATCAAAGATGTGCAAGGGCATAACGCCTGTTGAAGAAAAGATGAAAGGAAGCGGAGGAAACAGGGATGACGGAGATAACGAGCGGGCAGGGGATGCTCATGATTGTTATGATGTGCGTGGTTTTGCTTTTCATTGTCATGCGGGGAAAACGGATGGATCTTTTGTTTGGATTTGTGCTGCGGGTGCTGTGCGGGACGGTATGTATCTATATTGTGAATCATTTGATGCTGCATTTTCAATATGGCGGGACGCTTGGCTTAAATCCCTTTACACTGATTGCTTCCGGAATTTTGGGTCTGCCGGGGCTTATTGCTCTTTATGCCATAAAAATAGTCAGTTTATTGTGAAAAACCAACAAAGTTCAAAAATCATTCTGTTTTGGTATGGACAAATGAAAAGTGGTATCATATAATCAGTCTTACCAATCGGCGGTGCCGGTTTTCATAATTTCTAATCGGTCTGTTCACGGACCGGTCATTCTTTCCCGTTTCGGGAAGCATTCACAAGTATCAAAATATGATAAGCAAAGGAGGAGTCATGGCACAGGAGGTATTAGCTCTGTGCGACGAAAACATTCACTATGGAAGCAGGCTTGCAGCCTATTTAGAGCATCAGACGGGATTTCCTCTGCGTATTCTGTTTTTTTCAGATGCGGCACAATTGTTTCAGTACGCGGCGGATACCTGCCCGCAGTATTTCCTTTTGTCCGAGGAGATTTTTTCTGAACTGCCGGAGGGCGGACTGCCCGGTTATAAGAGACTGTTTCTGCTTCAAAAGCAAAAAGGGAACTGGGAATGTGATACGCCGCACACCACGATGATTTACAGGTACCAGAAGGCGGGAAACATCATGCGCGCAATTCTCGCGGAGCTGGAGGAAGAAACGTTAAGACCAAAAGACGGCCTGGGCAGCATCACAGGCACAAAGATTATCGGCGTGTATACGCCGGTCAGACGGAGCATGCAGACAAGTTTTTCCATTCTGCTCGGACAACTGCTCGCGGCAGCCGGGAGAACTCTTTATATTAATACGGAAGGCTATTCGGGGTTCCGCACATTACTTGGAAGGGAGTTGAAACCGGATATTACAGATTTGATGTTTCTGGCAAAAAAAGAAGGAGAAATGTTTTTGAGAATGCTCGAAAGTATGGTACAGATGATCGGCAGACTGGAATACATACCGCCTGCGTCGGCGTTTATCGACCTTATGTCGGTCACAAAAGAGCAATGGCTCCGGCTGCTGCGGGAAGTCAGGCGCGATGGGAGATTCTCGTATCTTGTGATCGATATATCGGAACAGGTGCAGGGGATGTTTCAGGTTCTTGAAGAATGTGACATTGTCTATACCATAGAGGGGCCGGATGCCATCGCGCAGGCGAAGCTTTACGAATATGAGCAGCTGCTTACTTTTATGAATTTTGACGATATCCGGGCAAAAACAAAAAAGAAGCGCCTGCCGAGCGTGCATTTTGCCGAGATGAATTTCGAGCGGCTTTTATACAGTGAGCTTGCAGATTATGTGCGCGGTGTAGCGAAGGAAGATTTTGGAGTAGGGACGTAGAGAAAATGGCGGGTATATAGGAAAAGATGGCAGGGGGCGTACAGCTGAAGTGGAAGGAAAAGAGTTACAGATCAGAATTATGGAAGATGTGCTGTCGCGGATGGACATGACAGTGGACCTAACGGATGAGGAAGTATTTAATCTGATAGAACAGTGCATTTTGGAGCTGTCACGCGAATGCTTCATAAGCCTGGCAGACAAGCGCAGATTTGCGAGAGAAATTTTTCTATCAATCCGTAAGCTTGATTTTTTGCAGGAACTGATCGACGATGAATCGGTTACGGAAATCATGGTGAACGGACCGGATGCAATTTTTGTAGAGAAAGACGGTGCGCTTTACCGGTCGGAGGAATGTTTTGAGTCGTGTGAAAAACTGGAAAATGTCATTCAGCAGATTGTGGCGTCCTGCAACCGCGTTGTCAACGAGGCATCGCCGATTGTGGATGCCAGGCTGGAAAACGGCGCCCGCGTGCACGTCGTGCTCGCGCCGGTTGCGTTAAACGGACCGATTCTGACGATACGCCGTTTTCCGGAACAGCCGATGCGGATGGAAAATCTGCTGCGGATGGGTTCCATCAGCGAAGAAGCGGCCAAATTGCTCAAAAAGCTTGTCAGGGCAGGCTACAACATTTTTATCAGCGGAGGGACCGGTTCCGGCAAAACAACATTTCTGAATGCACTCTCCGAATACATTCCGCCGCAGGAGCGCGTGATCACGATTGAGGACAGTGCGGAGCTTAAGCTTGTGGGTATTCCCAACCTGGTGAGGATGGAAACAAGGAATGCAAACATGGAAGGGTGTCGTGAGATTACCATCCGGGATCTGATCCGGGCGTCCCTCCGCATGCGCCCGGACAGGCTGATCGTCGGCGAGGTGCGGGGAAGCGAGGCGGTTGATATGCTGCAATGCTTAAATACCGGTCACGATGGATCGCTTTCTACCGGACATGCAAATAGTGCGTCGGATATGCTTTACCGGTTAGAGACAATGGTATTGATGGGAATGGAGCTGCCGCTTGCGGCAATTCGGGGGCAGATTGCGTCAGGGCTGGATGTGATCGTCCATTTGGGAAGGCTGCGCGACCGCTCCCGCCGGGTGCTGGAGATCGCGGAGGTGCTGGGTTTTGAGGACGGAAATATCCGTATGCAGACATTATACCGGTTTGTGGAGGAGGGGGAGGATGAACAGGGAAAAATTGCCGGCTCGCTTAAAAAGGAGGCAGAGCTGTACCATACGGAGAAATTATATGCTGCCGGACTATCGTAAGGATTGTTCTGCGGGGTGGGAAAAAGCTTTATGTATCCTGACAGCAGCAGGGATTGTTGTGCTGCTTGCCTATCTGTTTTACCGCTCGTTCTATGCGGTACCGCTGCTTGCGCCGTTGATCATTCCGATCTGCCGGATGGAGAGGGACAGAAGAAAACGCATGTGCAGACAGCGTCTGGAGCAGCAATTTAAGGATGCGCTGCAGGCGATGACTTCGGCATTGCAGGCGGGGTACTCGGTGGAGAATGCGATTCGGGAAACGTATAGTGATATGGCGCATATGTACGGGGAGGACGGAATGATTACAAGGGAATTTGCTTATATGACGCAGGGCGTGCGGAACCACATCACGCCGGAGGAACTGATGGAAGATCTGGCAGTCCGCAGCGGTTCAGAAGATATGGCGGAGTTTGGCGGACTGTTTAGAATTGCGAAACGGACGGGCGGAAACCTGACAGAAATCTTAAAATCCTGCGGAAGCACAATCTGTGAAAAGCTTGATACCAAAAAAGAAATTGAGACTGTCATGGCGGCAAAGCGCCTGGAGGCGCGGCTGATGGATGTGGTTCCCTGCGCGATTATCCTGTACATTGATTTTACTTCTCCGGGATTTTTCGGCTGTCTTTATCACAATCTGCCCGGAGTAACCATCATGAGCGTCTGTCTTGCAGTATATTTGTCTGCAGTCTGGCTATCCGAAAAAATGATGTCGGTGGAGGTATAAGAAATAAAAGTGGCAGTTCAAGTTTATTATTCGATTTTTGCTTTTTACATCATTTTATTTATTTTTTCACGCAGAGAGCCTATCTCGTGTGTCAGTGTGTCGGCTGCGGCACCGCCGCGGATTTTTATGCGGATGGCGGCGCTGTTGGTCAGGAAACTGGGCGGAGACCGTCGGTCTGCGCATCAAAAAATGGATGCGCAGGCAGAGGAGGAATTGAATAGACGGTATCCCGGCGGCGCACAAAATCCGCGTGACTGTTACCGGAGGGACAAATTAGCCTATGCGCTTATGATTGCTGCAACCGGAACGCTGCTTTCGTTTTGTATGTGTGTAAGCAGCCGGCAGAACGGACAGACGGTGCAAAGCGTTGCGCGCGGCAGCTATGGTTCTGCAGAGACTGTGACTTTGACTGCACGTCTTGGAACGGCCCTGGAAGAATGGGAAGAAACGATCGACATTACGGTTAAAGGCAGGGAATATACGAAAGAAGAGGTAGATCATTATATGGAAGAAATCCGGGCGGCGCTTCCGGATGCCGTCTTAGGCCGGAATGAGGATATTGACCATGTGACAGAACCTCTTGAGTTGATGACACAAATGTCAGATAATCCTGTCACAATCAAATGGCGCAGCAGTGACTACGGACTCATGGACAGCAGAGGAAATATTCAGGCGCTGGATATTGCGGAAGAAGGAGAACTTTGTATGCTGACGGCGGAGTTGTCCTGTCAGGGTTACGAGGCAGAGGAACGTTTTTATGTCCGCATATGCAGAGGAGAACAGACGGAGAAAGAACAGCTTCAAGAGGCGGTCAGGGAAGCCCTGCAGCAAAGGGAAGAGGAAAAGCGTACAGATGACTGGTTTGTTCTGCCGCAGGAGATCGGCGGAAACAAAGTTGTATGGCTGCAGAAAGAAAATGACAATAGCGTCGTAATTCTGCTCCTTGCGCTGGCACTTGCAGCAGGAATGTACTTTGCTTTCGACAGTGATCTGAAAAAGCAGATTCAGAAAAGAAAGCGGCATCTTCTGACACAATATCCTGAATTTGTCAGCCGGCTGGTGCTTTTGATGGGAGCGGGAATGACGATTCGGGGGGCAATGTATCAAATGGCGTGTGACGATGAACGCCGAAAGCAGGAAAGTGACGGCAGGTATCAAGGAGGCAGCTCCCCACAGAATGCGGCAGGGGATCAGCGGTTCAGCAGTGTTTTGAACGGGGGCAGGAAAAAACGGCATAGAGCAGCAGAGGATACGGGCATAGGGGTGAAAGCAGGGAAGAGAGCGGTCACGCGCAAGGGAGCGTGCGGAGTCCGGATTTATGAAGAGATTGCATATACCTGCCGCGAGCTGGACAGCGGGATTTCGGAAGCAAAAGCATATTATCGGCTTGGCAGGCGGTGCGGGGAGGCGCACTATGTCAGATTGTGCATGCTTTTATCCCAAAACTTAAAAAAGGGGACGGCGGGACTTCTTATACTGCTTGAACAGGAAGCGGCGGATGCTTTCGAGGAGCGCAAGCGGAATGCCAGACGGTTCGGCGAGGAAGCGGGGACCAGGCTGTTGGTGCCGATGATGATCATGCTTGTGATTGTTATGGTTATGATTATGGTTCCGGCATTCCTGTCGTTTTCGGCATGAAAGGGAGGATCGCACGCAGGCACGCAGTTATACAAAGAGAAAGGAGACAGTATATGGGAGAGTATAAGTTACAAAACGACATGGAAACCGAGCGCGCAGCCGGTGTTTATGAGGAGGAGGAACAAGACTTCCGGCATGACCAAAAGGGAATGGGAACGGTGGAGATTATTTTAATCATTGTAGTGCTGGTTGGCCTTGTCATTATCTTTAAGGACCAGATCACGCAGATTGTCAATTCTCTGTTCGGAAAAATTACGCAGCAGACAGGAGGAATCTGATGCGAAAAGGCGGTATTACAGTATTTCTTACGGCAATGCTGCTGTTGTTCGTGACACTTGTGTCGGCGTGTATAGAAGCAGTGCGTTTTTATGCAGTCAGGGTGGAAGCGGAATGTGCGGTTTCTATGGGGCTTGATTCCATTTTTGCGGAGTATCACAAAGGGCTTTTGGAGCGGTATGATCTGTTTTTTATAGATTCATCATATGGGGCGGAACAGCCGTCCTATCACAATACGGAAGCACATCTATGGGATTATGCATCGGCAAATCTTTCCTTGAAGGAAGTTCCTGTATGGAATGGCAGGGATTTTCTGGATATGGGGCTCGAAAGTGTATCAATCGTACAGGCGGCACTTGCCACGGATTCATGCGGCAGGGATGTGAAGTATCAGGCAGTTTCGTATATGCGGGAGCGGGTAGGACTTGGGTTGATTGAGGATATACAGATGCAGATGGATACCATACGCGGAAACGGGCTGGATGTGCGAGACGTGGAGCAGGAGGCGGCTGAGATTCAGGCACAGATTGACGGCATGCCGCTTCCTGAGCAGCAGCTTGAGGACGGCAGTTTTGTGAACGTGAGCGTGGACAATCCGGCGGACCCCGTAAATGAAGGAAGATTCCAGGGTATTCTTTATTTAGTTGCCGGGCAGGGGGAGCTTTCGGACCGGGCGGTTAATCCTGACAATTATGTCAGTCACAGAGAATTGAACCGGGGAACGGGACCTGCCTGCGGGGATGCATCGTTTTCTATTGTGGATGAGGTACTGTTTGCGGAGTATCTGCTCGAAAAGTGCGGAAATTACCGTAACCCGTCGGCGGAGGGAGAACTGCAATATGAACTGGAATACATTCTTGCGGGAAAGAGCAGCGATATTGAAAATCTGAGGTGGGTGGCGGGAAGGATGATTCTTTTACGGGAAGCGGCAAATGCGATGTATCTTTATTCCGATCGGACGAAGACGGCGGAAGCGGACGCCATGGCATGGGGGCTTGCCATTGTATCGCTTGAACCGAATCTGCAGCCGTTGATCAAACATTCCATACTTTTGGCGTGGGCGTATGCGGAAAGCGTTTTGGATGTCAGACGCATTTTTGCCGGAGAACAGGTTCCGTTGTTAAAAACAAGGGAAACATGGCATTTATCGCTGGAACATTTGCTTGATTATTTAAGCCATTTAGGGTCTGTGGAAGAATCCAAGGAAGAGGGTCTTACTTATGAAGAGTATCTGCGCCTCCTTCTTCTTTTGGAAAATAAGGATACAAAAACGATGCGCTGTATGGATGTCATTGAAATGAATCTGCGCAGGCTGAAGGGTAATACATCGTTTCGGATGGACGGCTGTTTGGACGCTGTGGGTGCGGAGTTCAGCATCAGCGGGGGGTTCGGAGAGTATTTTAATCTTTCAGCGCAGTATAGCTATTTGAATAGATAGGAGGTGTTGTGCGATGCCTTTTTTGCGGAGGCGGAAACGTAACTGTAAACCAAGCACAAAAAGGATCAGCTCTCTTCGGGTACATCGCACAGTCATGCGGGGTACATTCTCTCAAAATACAATGAAAAAAGAACAGCCTGACGGCGGTTCTTTGAACCGGAAAGGTTCCCCCAACCTGATACGGTTCAAAAAACGCTCCGCAAAGAGGGTGTCGCACAATACCTCCCAAAACAGTACAAAAAGGCGTGCGTCGATGACGCTTGAGGCGGCGATGGTACTGCCGCTGTTTCTCTTCGCGGTTCTGAACCTGTTTCGTGCGGTTAATGATATTACGCTTCATGTTAAAATGCAGACGGCCATGCATCAGACAGGACTTGCGCTTGCGCGGCATGCCTATGCATATGAGAAGATTGGGCAGGGTTTTGAACTGCCGGATTCTGTGCTTGCGGACGTGGTTTTCTCACAGGCGTATGTGAGAGACCGGGTGGTTGATACGGTCGGAGAAGCGGAGTTTATACGTGCGGGTATTCATAACGGGGCGGATGGTGTATCCTTTCTGCATTCTGAGATTTTAGAGGGAGACCGTATCACGATGGTTGCGGATTACCCGGCGGAGGCGTTATTTCTGCCGGAGAGGTTTTTTTCTTTTCGTATGGTAAATCGCGTGTGCCTGCGCAAATGGACGGGTTATGATTCCGCCGCGGGCATGGAGAATGCAGATGTGCCGGAGAGGATCGTATATGTTACGGAATATGGGGAGGTTTATCACTGTTCCCGTGACTGTTATCATATCAATGTGAGAATCCGGCAGACAGATGCGGAAGCACTTGACGGGGAAAGAAACGGAAACGGAGGCAGATATTTGCCGTGCGAGTTATGCGGAGGGCGCAGAACAAACGGCGTTTTTTATATAACAGAGGAGGGGGAGCGCTATCATACGACGGCTTCATGCAGTGGACTGCGCAGAACGGTCAGGGCAGTTCCGATATCGGAAGTCGGTTCGCGGATACCGTGCAGTCATTGCGGAGGGCTTTAGGTTGAAAAATAAGCTTGATA
>DLAJ01000029.1 GCA_002493905.1 Lachnospiraceae bacterium UBA7050
GGAAAGTCGGATTGCAATTGACCCCATTCAAATTGCCTCAAATCAATTTTGGCAATTCGGGACGGATTTTAACAATTCGTGCCACGTTTATGGAAAAAGGAGGGGGAACTTGTATACTAAAACATATATGTCCGTATTCATGCGCGAAAAGAAGGGGAAATCTCATGTCATTCGTTTACAACATCAGCTTTGAAACCGCGTCCGTATTTTTTCTGATCATCTTATTGATTTGTATTAAGCTTCAATACAGTACCAAATCGGAAATCAACAGGGAATTTCAGAAGCTGACCTTACTGGTATTGTGCGCCAATGTACTGGATGTGGCGACAGCGTTCACGATCAGCTATGCGAAGGTAATACCGGTATGGATCAATCTGTTTCTGAATTCAGCATATTTTATTGTGGATGCCGTAGTGGGATACCAGTTCATGTACTACTCACGACTGTGCGTCGGCAAAAACCGCGGGGACAGTCCCATGCTCCGGATTAACCGGGTTCTGCTTGCCGTTTTTTTTGTGATACTGGGGTTCAATGCGTTCAACGGATGCGTTTTTTCGATGGGACCGGAAGACAGATATGTCCATGGAACACTGTATCTTTTGGTTTACATAGTACCTTACTATTTTATCGGATGTTCGGCGTTTGTTCTGGTAAGGAATTTTGGACGGTTTGAGGTGTGGCAGAGAATTTCCATTGTCTTTTATCTGGTTCTGATTCTTGGCGGGCCGACACTCCAGCTCCTCTTTTTCCCCGACGTGCTTCTGGCAATGTTTTCCTGTGCAATGGCAATTATGGCGATCTTATTTACGATGGAAACGCCCGATTACCAGAAACTGATGAAGACGATCAGTGAGCTTAAGAAAACGAAGGAGGCGGCAGAGGAAGCGGAGAAGGAGGCTAAGGAGGCAAGCCGGACAAAAACAGATTTCCTTGCGAATATGTCCCATGAGATCCGGACGCCGATCAATGTGGTCTTAGGATATAATGAAATGATTATCAAAGAGACGAAAGAAAGCCAGACCGCGGAATATGCCATGAATGTGCAGGCTGCGGGGCGGGCGCTTCTTTCCATGGTGAGCAACATTCTTGATTTTGCCAATATTGACCGAGGGAAACTGGAACTGGAAAAGAGTCCCTATTATATGCCTTCTCTCCTGCAGGACATGATGACTTATGCGAGATCCCATACCGGAAAAAAGAAACTGGAGCTGCGGCTTACGATAGCGCAGGACCTGCCCAGACAGCTTTCCGGCGATATGGTGCGCCTCATGCAGATTTACAATAATCTGATCTCGAACGCCGTCAAATTTACAAAGGAAGGATTTGTTGAGATTCAGATCGGGTGGGAAAAAGTAAGCGATACCTGCGGGTTCGTGGAAACAAAGATCAAGGACAGCGGTATCGGCATGAGGCAGGAGGATATTCGTAAAATCTCAGAAGGCTTTTCCCGGTTCGATCCGCAGGAAAACCGCAGTGTCGAAGGCGTGGGGCTTGGGCTTACGATTGTAACAAGACTTCTGAAGCTGATGGGAAGCAGCCTGCAGATTGAAAGTGAATACGGAAAGGGAAGCACGTTTTCCTTCCGGATCCAGCAGGAGATCGTGGAGGCGGAGCCGGTCGGTGATCTTGGTCAGATACCCCCGTCTTCTTTGCTGTACCCGCACGAGGAGGAGGAATTTAAGGCGCCGGAAGCACGCATTCTGACGGTTGACGATAATGTGATGAACTTAGATGTATTCTGCAGGATATTGAAGGGCACACAGATTTCCATTGATACGGCGAATAACGGGGCGGAAGCGCTGGAATTATTAGAGAAAAATGCGTATGACCTTGTTTTTCTGGATCATATGATGCCTGTCATGGACGGAATCGAAACGTTAAAACGAATCAGGGAAAGGGGGCTTTGTAAGGATACGCCGGTCATTGTGCTTACTGCGAACGCGGTAGCAGGGGAAAAGCAGATGTATCTGGATGCCGGCTTTGACGGTTATCTGTCAAAACCGATTGCAGGCAGACTGTTAAAGGAAATGGTACGTTCCAGACTTCCTGAGAAGATGATTCATCAGGATGCCAGACATGCGAAGCTTCCGGATATCCGGGCAAATCAAGTGCAGGATGAAGATCAAAAGAAAGAAAGCGGAATGATAGAAAGACTGGGTACTTTGCTGGATACGAAACAGGGATTGGAATATTGCTGCAGTGATGAGGAATTTTACCGGAATATGATCATGACCTATCTGGAAAACCAGAAGCGGGATGCCATGATGAAATGTTATAGGGAGAAGGACTGGGAGAGTTACAGGATTTTGGTGCATGCGTTAAAAAGTACATCCCTTTCCATCGGTGCCGCAGAGCTTTCAGAGCAGGCGAAAGCACTGGAAATGGCGGCGAAAGAAAAAAATCTTTCCTATATCAAAGAGAATCATGAAAGGGTGCTCACGGATTATCAGAATCTGCTTGCGGGCTTAAATGAGATCGTCGGACAGCCCAAAGAGGAAACGGAAATCGCGGCGCGCGGAGGGGATGATGCGTCTGTTCTGGTTGTAGATGATGACGCCATGAATCTTCAGATTGCTGAGAAAATGCTGTCGGGCGGCTTTCGGGTACATAGTGCGGATTCGGGGAAAAAGGCATTGGAATTTCTGAAAACCAATGTTCCGGATTTGGTTCTTTTAGACATCCATATGCCGGATATGAATGGCTTTGAGGTTTTGGCGCAAATGAGAGCGGACCGTGTGTTAGGAGAAATTCCGGTTATTTTTCTAACGGCAGATGATGACAGGGATACGGAGATCAGAGGTTTTCAGGCAGGCGCATTGGATTTTATCAAAAAACCCTTTGTTGCGGACATCATGCTTCAGCGTGTGAATCGCATTTTAGAACTGAACAGGCTGCAGAAACATCTGCAGCAGGAGGTAGAAAAGCAAACCAAAGTGGCGGAGGAGAGAAGACAGAAGGTAGAGCGGCTGTCCGTGCAGATCATGAGCGCTTTGGCGGCAACGATTGATGCGAAAGACGCTTACACGAACGGTCATTCCACCCGGGTGGCGGAATATGCAAAGGAGATTGCAAGGCGGGTCGGGAAAAGTGAACAGGAACAGGAAGCGGTTTATTATGTGGGTCTTTTGCATGACATAGGAAAGATCGGCATTCCGGGCGAAATCATCAATAAGACATCGAGGCTGACGGATGAAGAGTATGAGAGGATTAAGGAACACCCGGTGATCGGAAGCAATATTCTGAAAAATATTTCGGAGATGCAGGATATCAGCGTAGGGGCAAGATGGCACCATGAGCGCTATGACGGGCGGGGGTATCCGGATCATCTGCATGGAACAGATATTCCCGAAGTGGCGAGGATCATCGGCGTTGCGGATGCCTATGACGCCATGACCTCCAAGCGCAGTTATCGCGACGTGATGCCGCAGGAGGTTGTGCGCAGTGAAATTGAGAAAGGGAAGGGCAGCCAGTTTGATCCGGATTATGCCGATGTGCTGATCAGGATGATCGACGAAGATAAGGAATACCGGATGCATGAAATGTAATTGCTGCAAAAAAGGAACGAGGTCAATCAGGAAAGGACAGGGGAGAAAATGGAAAAAACAATACTGGTCATTGATGACGATGCCATGAATCTGAAGATGGCGGAATTTATTTTATCGAAGGCAGGCTATCACGTGCGCAAAGCGGATTCCGGGCGGAGCGGGATTGAGATATTAAAGCAGGAGAAGATTGATCTGACGCTTTTGGATATTGAGATGCCGGAAATGAACGGCGTGGAGACGCTTCAGGCGATCCGGAAGGATGAGGCGGTTTGTGAAAGTAAGGTGATGGTTTTGGCAGCTTCGATTGATGAGGAGCTCAGGCAGACAATGAATGGGCTTGGCGCGGCAGGGTATATCGGAAAACCGTTTCTGCCTGCGGATTTGCAGGCGCAGGTAGCGGGCGCGCTGTGAAAGAAATGAAGTCGGAATTTCAGGGAAACACTGACCGAATCAGTGTTTCCCTAAAAGTTTGTATGAGGAGAGTGCGGGAGGAAAGCCAATATGGGGGAACGATTGATACATGGCGATAAGATGACCGGGCGGACGGATGGAAAAACCAATATACATCTGGTCCTTGCCATCATTGTCACTGTATTCAGCCTGATGCTGATCGTGGTCACCTGTACGCTGTCGTGGGAAATGTGGATGGTCCCATTGATCATTTTGGGACTGCTTCTGGTATGGGGATTACGCATTGTGCCCTTAGTCGGGGAAGATGCCTATGAGTATCTGTGTTCCGGAATCATCTTGTTTGTTTTGTTTTTTTACGGCGTGCATGAAACCAGTCTGTTTGATCTGCCGATCACCATGGGCGTGTTTATTGTGACGCTTTCGATGTTGGATAAAAAGATATTGTTGTGCCTGTCCGTATTGACCTATCTGCTGGTACTGCTCTATCACGGGATTTTTTTACATACGATCAGTCTTACGATGTCCCCACTGGAATTTTCACGGCTTGTTCTGGACGTAATCGCAATGTTCAGCGAGACGCTGCTGGTGGGCTATATGATTGGACGGCGCAAAAAGAAAAATGAGGATGTGTGGGAGCTGACGGAGCAGCTGGAGACTGCGAAACAGCAGAATGCGGATTTTCTTTCAAACATGTCGCATGAACTGCGCACGCCGATCAATGTCGTGACCGGGATCAGCGGGGTGCTTCTTGGACAGGAGTTTTCCAAAGAGCAGCGGGAGGATATCCAATCCGTACAGATAGCAGGCATCAGGCTGGCGGAACAGATGAAGGATATTCTGGACTATACCGAGATCGTCGAGAACGCCTTAGTGGTTTTGGAAGAACGATATATGATGTCTTCCATATTGGCGGATCTCATCGCTGTTCAGAAAAAGGAAAAAGAACTGGAGCTGGTGTTTGACATGGATGTCAATCTGCCTGCCGTTCTGATTGGGGACGGGGAAAAGATCTTCCATATTCTCAAACATATCACGGACAATGCAATGAAGTACACAAAAGAGGGGGGCGTCTATGTTCATATTGGTTTTCGGAAGGAGAACTATGGGATCAATCTGAGTATGGATATTTCTGATACGGGGATCGGCATGTCAAGCTCCCAGCTCGCGCGGGTATGCGATGACTTCTATCAGGCGGATTCCGGATACAACCGGAAAAACGGAGGGCTGGGTCTGGGGCTGTCCATTACCAAAGGGCTGCTTCGGGCCATAGGCGGGTTCATGCATATCCAGAGTCGGGAGGGACAGGGTACGCAGGTTCATATATCCATCCCGCAGCAGGTAGCAGATGACCGTCCCGGTATGCAGGTGGACAATCCGGAGAAATTCTGCATTGCCTATTATCTGAAGGCGGACAAATATGAGCGCAGGGAAGTCGGCAGCTATTACAGCCGCATGATCCGCCATATGATGACAGGACTGGGGATTGAGGGACACAGGGTGCATCATTTGGAGGAATTGGAAAAACTGCTGCTGAATGGCAGGCTGACCCATCTGTTTATCGGGAAGGAAGAGTATGAGGAAAAGACGGATTACTTTGATAAGCTGGCGGAGACCGTCTGCGTTATTTTAGTTGCGGGGGACGGGATGACGCTCCCGAAAGGCAGCAGGATTCATTTATTCCGCAAACCTTTTCATCCGATGTCGGTACTCAATCTGTTAAATGGCGCGGCGCCGGTCAAAGGCGCTATGGGAACCGTAGTATGTGAGGGTCGTTTTGTCTGCGTAGGAGTACGGGCACTTGTTGTTGACGACGAGGAAATGAATCTGGTAGTGGCGCGGGGAGTTCTGGGCGGTTATGGCATGCAGGTGGAAACCTGTTTGGGCGGCGAGGAAGCGGTAGAGCGGTGTGCGGGCACAGCCTATGACATTGTCTTTCTCGACCATATGATGCCGGGCATTGACGGCGTGGAAACCTTGAAACGCATCCGCCTGACGGGCGGCGGCGCCTATCAGACAACGCCCATTATTGCGCTCACGGCAAATGCGGTCAGCGGTGCGCGGGAGATGTTCCGGAACGAGGGCTTTACCGAGTTTGTACCGAAACCTATTGAGCGTCCTGTGTTAGAACGTGTCCTGCGCCATGTGCTTCCCGAGCAGTGCATACGGTATGAATCGGAGTGCGGGGAGGGGCAGCCAAAGGAAGTACAGACGGGAGAGCCGAAGGAGGTACAGCCGGGGAAACTGGAGGAAAGCGCCGGAGAGCAGACTTTTTTGGAGTATCTGGACAACTGCGGCGTCCATACGGAGCTGGGACTTCAATACTGCGGCGGTTCGGAAGCGTTTTATGCGCAGATGCTTACGATGTTCTGCGACCAGAGCGCTGATAAACGAAAAGAGATCATCGACCTGTATGATGCGGGGGAGTGGAAAGAATATGCGGTCAAGGTTCATGCGCTCAAGAGTACGTCGAAGATGATCGGCGCCGAAGAGCTTTCGGAACTGGCGCGCAAGCTGGAGCAGGCAGGGAAATCCGATGATGGGGCATTGATCAGGGAGCACCAGTCAGAGATGCTTGATTTGTATGAAAAGGTATGTGCTTTGATTTCAGACAGCCTTGTACGGAATACCATGCGGAAGGGGGAAGAATAATGCTCGGGAAATGGACAAAATCAATCATGGATCACAGTGTCAGTGTTCGGGAGCGTCAGTTCCGGCTGCTGACGGGAACCAATATAGCCGCGTTCTCTCTTCTTTTCCTGCTGGGGCTGTTCCTTGGAAAAAATACGTTTAACCGCATGATGCTGGCAGGCTACATATTACTGGTGGCCGGAATCCGGTTCTGGTCGCTCAAAAGCCGCCGTGTCAGCGCGGGCAGCATAGGGATTGCGGTACTGCTTGTGCTGTTTGTGTCTTTTAATTTCTTTACATCGGGGGGAATGTATGGGGGCGCTCCCGTGTGGTTTGTGTTCTGCTTTGCCTATATCAGTATGGTTCTTTCCGGAATGCAGCGGAACATTCTTCTTGCAGTGTGTCTGCTCTCGGTACTGGTCTGCCACTGGGCAGGCTTTTATCATTCCGATACCGTAATGGAATTTTCGATGCAGTTTGCTTTCTATGATTTGACGACGTCGGTAATCCTTGTGGGAGCGCTGATCTGCACGATGGTTTTATTTCAAAATTTTGTTTTTCGGGAGGAGAGCAGAATTTCCAATCAGCAGAGGGAGGAGATCGAAAAACTAAACCAGTCAGAAAAACGGTTCTTTGCCAGCATGAGTCATGAGATCCGCACGCCGATCAACACGATCATTGGTCTGAACGAGATGATCCTGCGGGAGGATGTGTCCGACGAGGTCGCGGAGAATGCCAGAAATATCCAGGGCGCCAGCAAGATGCTCCTGACCCTGATTAACGATATTCTTGATTTATCCAAAATCGAGTCAGGCAGGATGGACGTGGTTAAGGTTTCCTATGAGACGGGCGCCATGTTTTCGGATATCATCAATATGATCTGGATTAAGGCGAAAGAAAAAGGGCTGGAGTTTCATATGGACATTGATTCCTCCATCCCAAGCATGCTCTGCGGGGACGAGGTGCGGATCAAACAGATTCTGATCAACCTGCTGAACAATTCTGTGAAATATACAAGTGAGGGCTCCGTAACCCTCGCTGTCCGGTGCGAGCGCCTAAAAATGAATCAGGTGCGCGTGTATTACCGGGTATCGGATACCGGAATCGGAATCAAGAAAGAAAGCATTCCGCATCTTTTTGATGCGTTTAAGCGCGTGGACGAGGAAAAAAACCGTTATATAGAGGGAACGGGTCTGGGACTGAGCATCGTCAGACAGCTGGTTGATCTGATGGGCGGCGAGATCACTGTCAACAGCGTATATACAAAGGGATCGGATTTCCTTGTCACGCTTGACCAAGAGATCATAGACGGGAAGGCGTTGGGACAGTTTACGCTGGAGTCTCACGGAAAAGTGAACGAGCGGGCGCAGTATCAGCAGAGTTTTACGGCACCGGAGGCGCATCTGCTGATCGTGGATGACAATGAAATGAATCTGATAGTGGCGGCGAAGCTGCTTGCGGATACGCAGGTGAAGATTGATACCGTAAAGAGCGGCGCGGAGTGTCTGAGGCTGACGCAGACGAAACACTATGACGGTATTTTGATGGATCATCTGATGCCGGAAATGGACGGTATTGCATGTATTCATGCCCTGCGCAGGCAGGAGGGAGGGTTATGTCAGGAAACGCCAGTGATCGCGCTGACGGCGAATGCGGGGAGCGACAGTCAGCTTTTATATAAGAAAGAAGGCTTCAGCGGCTATCTTGCCAAGCCTGTCAGCGGTATGCTGTTGGAGGCGGCAGTTTTGAGCATTCTTCCGGAGGAGCTTGTCGTGGTCAGCGAGGACGGCGGGCAGACGGAAATTGGCAGGGATGTGCTCATGTTTGATCAGAAGCTTCGTCTGCCGCTTACAATCACCACGGACAGCGGCAGCGATCTGCCCGAAGAACTGATCGAAGAACTTGGGCTGTCCGTTTGTCCCTACTATGTGTATACGGAAAAGGGGCGTTTCCTGGATATGGTGGAAATGGTGCCGGACGATCTGCTGGCTCATGTCATGGAGGGCAGGAAAGGGCATTCCCAGTCTCCGGAAATGGCGGATTATGAGCAGTTTTTTGCGAGGGAGCTGACCCGGGCGCAGAACATCATTCATATTACCATGACGAAGGGCACCAGCAATGCTTATCGGAATGCCGTGGAAGCGGCAAAATCGTTTGAGAATGTCACGGTTCTGGATTCTGAGCTGATTTCGGGCGGAACCGGTATGATGGTCATGTATGCGGCGCGCATGGCAAAACAGGGAGCATCGAAGACAGAGGTATTAGCAGCGCTTAAAAGCATGCGGCGGCGGATACCCGCGGATTTCATCATCAACGACACGCAGATGTTGTACCAGGCGGGCAGATTCCCGAAAGGAATGAAAGCAATGTGCGATGCGTTACTGGCGCATCCGATCGTTGGGATTCACAGGAACAGGATGACGATGGGAGGAATCCGGTTTGGCGACTTTGGTCATGCCGGCAGGAGTTTTATACGCAGTCTGCTCAAAAAATCACGGGATATCGACAAGAGCGCAGCGTTTATTATTTATGTGGGGATGAATGAGGAGGCAATCGCGCAGATCAGACAGACGGTTTTACAATATTGTGCGTTTGAAAAAATATATATACAGAAAGCTTCCGCAGCGATTTCCATTAACTGCGGACCGGGAACCTTTGGGCTGTTTTATCTGAGAAAAGAGAAGCAGCGGGAGTTCATGTAGCACGATGAATGGCAGAAATCCAAAAGGAAAAAAATTGCTTTCCCGCGCTGACAGGCGTATACTGAATCTGAGAGGACGGAATGTTCTTTCAGATGAAGGGGGAATGTAGATTGAAAACAAAAGTGAGAAGATTTAGTATCCGGTGGAAGATTTTAATACCGATTACGACTCTGATCACAGCCATGTGCGTGATCCTGGGAGTCAATGCGTATAACCGTATGAAGACCGGTATGATCCAGCTTGGCGTGGAGGAGGCGCAGATGGCAGCCGCCATGGCACAAACCGTAGTAAACGGGGATGATCTGGCAGGCATGGGAGAAGATTTTGAAAACACGGATGAGTATCAGCGTATTTTGGCAGATCTCAGGCAGGTGAAGAACATCTGCGGCATTGCTTTTCTGTATACTTTGCATACGGATGATAACAGCAGTCTCTATTATGGCATCGATACGGATGAAAGCGCCGGTCAAAGGCATCCGGGGGATGTATATGAGAATAGGTATGCGGAGTTTGCCGATGTGTTTGCAGGACAGGAATATGTGCAGGATTATATTCAGGAGACGATAGACGGGACGCTGATTTCCGCCTATCTGCCGATTTGGGACAGCGCAGGAAAAGTTGTGGCTGTACTCGGATGCGATTATGATGCGTCCTATGTTGCAGACAGGATCAGGGCAGCGCGCGACAGCGTGCTTCAGATTTCTGCTATCTGTCTTGTATTGGCGCTGCTGATCGTAAATCTGCTTGTGGGCAGCATCATGAAGAGTCTGAACAAAGTGGATCATAAGATTTATGATCTGGTACATAACGAGGGAGATCTGACCCAGAAACTGGACATCTCTTCCGGCGACGAGCTGGAGCGGATTGCCGGAAACGTTAATATGCTGCTGGAATATATCAGAGGAATCATGCTGAACATTTCCGCCAATGCTACCCAGCTGGGTGAATCGACGGGAACGATCGCACAGAGCCTTGTCAGCGCGAAAGATAATATATCGGATATATCTGCCACGATGGAGCAGATGAGCGCTGCCATGGAAGAGACCAGCGCTTCCCTGTATCAGGTTAATGATTCGGTGGTAAACATCACGCAAAGCATTGGCGGCATTGCCGGGAAGGCTTCCGCGGAGCGGGATTCGGCTGTGATGATTATGGAAAAAGTACAGACAATCTATGAAGCGGCAGAAACGGACAGGACGGAAGCGGCACGGCTGGCTGCAGAAATGTCGGAGAATGTAAAGGAGCGGATTCAGCGTTCCAAGGCAGTGGAACAGATCGATGCTCTGACCGCAGAGATTATCAATATTACGGACCAGACGAGCCTGCTTGCACTGAATGCCAACATAGAAGCGGCAAGAGCCGGCGAGGCGGGAAAAGGCTTTGCGGTAGTAGCAAACGAGATCGGAGCGCTGGCGAACAATTCTGCACGGGCGGCGGAAGGAATACAGAGAGTCAGCCAGGAGGTGATTCACGCCGTGAATGAACTGGCAAGTGAATCGGAGCAGATGATCCGCTTTATGAATGAGACTGCGATGGCGGGATATGAGAGACTGCTGGACAACAGTACAGATTATAAGAATGATGTAGGGCGCTTAAGCGAGACCATGAAGGACTTTGCGGACGAGAGCAGGAATCTGAACGAAAATATCGACAGTATCAAGGAGGCCGTGGATGCGGTCAACGTTGCGGTGGAGGAAAGTGCCAAAGGTGTTGTCGGTGTAACGGAAATGGCTTCCGATATGACGCGGAGTATGGAAAACATTAAGGCTGAGGCAGAAAACAATCAGGAAGTAGCCGGCCAGCTTGAAGCGGAGGTAGGAAAGTTCAAACTATGATCCGGAGTAGAAAATAACGGTCTGCCTGCGCTGAATTTCCGGATTTCAACATTTGACTTTTGGCAGGGCAGAATTTTCGAAAAGCTTCGATTGATTCGACGGCGCTTTGGATGTATAATCGATTGTAGAAATACGGACCGCGGCGGTGGTGCAGCGACGCCTGCGGCGGACAGATACCGGGCAGAAAACAGGGGAAAACGATGAGACCGGACCTCACGACCTTATGCTATATTGAACGGGGAGACGAATACCTGATGCTCCACCGTGTAAAAAAAGAAAATGATGTGAACCGTGATAAATGGATTGGTGTAGGCGGTCATTTTGAAGAAGGCGAAAGCCCTGAGGACTGTCTGCTCCGGGAAGTATATGAGGAGACCGGCCTGACGTTAAAAAGCTGGCGCTTCTGCGGCATTGTAACGTTTTGTTTTACGCCGGAAAAGGAACTTAAGCCCGCCGGACTGCCGCATGAAATGGACGGCGGCACCAAATTGTCCTGCGCGGCGCAGCCTCTGTGCGAATACATGCACCTTTATACGGCGCAGTCCTATGAAGGAACGCTGAAAGTCTGTGATGAGGGGGAGCTTGTCTGGGTCAAAAAAGACAGGATTGACCGGCTGCCGGTCTGGGAGGGTGACCGCATTTTCCTAAAGCTGATCAGGGAGCAGAGTGATTTTTTTTCATTGAAACTGAGTTATCGGGGAAATGTTCTTATGGAGGCGGTACTGGATGGAAAACGGCTGACGCTTCCGGATGCAAAGAGCGGCTGATGCTTCCGGACCGGGAGTGATCAAAGGGGGAAACGGAAATGGGCAGAAAGCAGTCCGAAGAACGAAGCGGGGGAAGACGCCTGAATATCGGGTTGGTAGTTGCCAATGTGGAGGATGATTTTTCCAATAAAATCTGTAAGGGTGCCATGCGCGCGGCTGAGATGACAGACGCGAATTTATTTGTATTTCCCGCCAAGTATCTGGACCGCAGGGAAGATGAGCTTGCGGATGTCAAACAGGCGTATGAATATCAGTATAATGCGCTGATCGACTATGCAAATGCAGTGACGATCGACATGATTCTGATCTGTTTGAGCAGCATAGGCTATCTTTCGACCAAGGAGCGCTGTGACGAGGTTTTAGCCCGTTTTGGTGAAATCCCCGTCATGCTGATCGCGCAGACAAAAGAAGGTTATTCGTCCATCGTTTATGATAACCGTGCCGGACTTTCCGATGCCGTGCGCTATCTGATCCGCGACAAAAAAAGAACGCGTATTGGAATGCTCACGGGAAGCCGGGACAATATGGATGCCAACGAGCGTCTGGAAATCTACAGGGAAGTGCTGGAAGAAGAAGGTATTAAATATGATGAGCGTCTTGTCTGCCGCACGAATTATTCTTCCGCCTGTGAAAAAGCGGTCGAAAGCTTTTTGGCGCAGAATCCTGACGTCGAGGCGCTGGTCTGTGCGAACGATGCGATCGCGCAGGGCGCATATAAAGTTCTGAAACAGCAGAAGCGTGAGATTGGACGGGAGATTCTGGTGACCGGATTTGATGATATTGATGACGCCGTGCGCATGGACCCCCAGTTGGCGACCGTGCGCGCGGATGCGGAGATTTTAGGACACCGCGCAATGATGGAGGCGTGCCGGATGCTCACGGAAAAGCAGGACGCGGAGCCATTAAAGCCGGAGCAGTTTACGGTGAAGACCAGTTTTATTCTCAGAGAATCTGCAAGCGGGCAGATGGATTTGGACCATGTGAACAGAGAATATCTGGAAGAATACCGTCAAAGGCTGAAAATGATGCTGGATATGAACCACAGCTTGAATATCGTGAACCGCGATACACTGATGTTTGGGGCGGACAATGTGCGCAATTACGCGAAGATCCTTGATGTTTTCCATGTCTCCGCCGTTCATGATTACTATTTGTATTTGTTCAAAACACCGCGTACCTATCTTCCGGGAAAGCGTTTCAAGACGCCGGAGGAGATTTATCTGCGCGCATACAGAAACGGAGATGAAGTGAAGGAGCTTTTGCGGATCGATCAAAGGATCAAGTTCCGGCATATGTATGCAAATCCCTATCTGCCAATGGAACGAAAGACCTTTGTCATGATCGACATTTATTCGCGTGAGCAGCAGTACGGCATCATGATGTGCGATCTGCCCTATGAATATCTTCATTACCTTGAGGCGATGTGCTATCAGATCAGTATTGCGGTGAAGATGAAGGAACTGTTTTCCGTGCAGGAGGAGCTGCTTGCGGAAAAAGAAGATATGCTGCGTAAATTAGAGCAGGAGAATCTGGTTCTCGATCATATTTCCAATAAGGATGAATTGACCGGTATCTGCAACCGCAGAGGATTTTTTGCAAAGGCGGCAAAGCTGCTCGGACAAAAGGAATCTGCCGGTAAGCGCGTCGCTGCTGTATACGCGGATCTGAATTACCTGAAGCAGATTAATGACAGGTTCGGACACGAGGAAGGGGATTTTTCCTTAAAAAAATGTGCTGCGGCGTTAGAGTCGGCGCTTGGGAGCCGCGGCGTTGCAGGGCGTATCGGCGGCGATGAGTTTGCGGGGCTTCTTGTGCTTGAGGAAAATGAAAAAGCCGAGGATATCCGTATCCGTATGAAGGAATACCTAAATGGGATTAACGAAAGTGCGGGAAAACGTTATCCGGTCATGGCTTCACTTGGTATGATCGAACAGCGTGTCACGGAAGAACTTCAGCTAAAAGAACTTTTGGAACGCGCAGATGATCTTTTGTATGAAGAAAAAAAGAAAAAAGGCCCCTTTATCGTGCGTGAGGATGCAGGGGTATAAACACGATTGGATGGAATTAAATGAGAAAATGTACAAGCAGCAGATATCTGAAAAAGGTTTATGCCGTGGTTCTGCCGATGGTGTCGTATTTGCTTTTTTTACTGTGCGGATTCCGAAGCAGTGCGGAAAAGGCGTTTCAGTATGGAGAGACGGACGGGTATCTTGCTGTACTTTATGACAATAGAAGCGGTCTTCCGACCTCTGAAGCGAATGCGATTGTACAGACGCCTGACGGGTTTATCTGGATTGGAGGTTATAGCGGTCTGGTGAGGTATGACGGGAGAGAGTTCTATCGTTTTGAGGCGGCAACTGGAATTACAAGCGTAACGTCACTCTATGTGGATGGACAGGGACGTCTCTGGATTGGTACGAACGACAGAGGTGCAGCGCTTTATGAGTACGGTGAAGTTGCGTTCTGGGGTAAGGAGGAGGGACTGTCATCTGATTCCGTCAGACGGATTTCTGAGGACGGTGACGGAAACATTATTCTGGCTACGACGCAGGGAATGGCGTATATTGACGGCGCAGGGCAGCTGCATATCATAGACGATCCCCGCATCAACGGACAATATATATGTGATATTAGCAGGGATGAACAGGGACTCATATATGGAGTGACCCTTGACGGCGATATATTTCTGCTCGACGGCCTTGTTGTAACGGCGTTTTTTACCGGAGAGGAGCTGCCCTATGATATACCGATTTCAGTGACGCCGGCAGGCCGCGCAGGAGTTGTTTATCTGGGCATGGAAGAGGATTATATTATCCGCACGGATTTGACCGGTGATATTGGCAGATATGAAAAGATTATGGTATCGCCCTGCCGGAATATCAACCACATGGGTTTATGGGGCGGCAGGCTTTGGATCTGTGCCGATAACGGAATCGGTTATGTGGACGAAAATGACTGTTACATAGAGGCTGCAGGGCTTCCGATGAACAATTCGGTGGACGGAATGATCGCTGATCAGGAAGGTAATCTTTGGTTTGTATCTTCCAGACAGGGCGTGATGAAAATTGTGGAGAACCGATTTACAAACATAAACGAGAAGGCGGGGCTTGGGAAAATGGTGGCCAACTCGACCTGTCTGTTTCAGGGAAAGCTTTATATCGGTACGGACAGCGGACTGATCATACTAAATGAGGCGTACCAGCGGGAAGAGAATGGTCTGACGGTGCTTCTTGATCAGATCAGGATACGCTGCATCAGGTCGGATTCTGCGGGAAATCTATGGTTTTGCACATTCAGCGATCAGGGGCTGGTCTGTCTGAAAACGGACGGCAGCATTGTCAGTTATCAGGAAGAAAACGGTTTGAATTCCAACCGGGTCCGAACGGTGCTGGAGCTTTCGGACGGCAGTCTTGCGGTGGCGACAAGCGGCGGGGTCAACATTCTGCGCGACGGGGAAATTGTCCGGAGTTACGGAGGCGGTGATGGCCTGAACAATACCGAAATTCTTTCACTCTGTGAGGCGGAGGATGGCGTAATATATGCCGGCAGCGACGGAAATGGAATTTATGTGATTGAACCGGACGGGATACGCAATCTGACGGATAGGAACGGGTTATCTTCTGAAGTCATCCTGATGATGAAAAAAGATCCGGAGAGAAGCGGATATTGGATTGTAACAGGTAATTCGCTTGCCTATATGGAAAATGAGCAGATCCGGCAGATTCGGTCGTTTCCATATTCAAACAATTTTGATCTGTTTTTTGGAAGAGGCGGACGTATCTGGGTGGTAAGCAGTAACGGGCTTTATTGTGTTTCCGGTGAGGCGCTTGTCAATGACCGGGTTCAGGATTATCTTTTCTATAATGCAGACAGCGGCATGCATTGCGGCGCAACAGCTAATGCAAGAAGCTGTCTTGCGCCGGACGGGACGCTGTATATTGCAGGGTCTGAAAATGTCATGAGCATCTGTATAGACGAGGAGCGGGCGGACGCATCTTATGCGGGGCTGGCAGTTCCGTTTGTGAAGATGGATGAGGAAACGGTCTATGTCAGGGAAGGGGATACGCTTGTCATACCCCGCAGCTGTACGCGTGTGACAATTTACGGTTATGCATTGACCTATACGTTGAACGATCCGCTGATCCGGTATCAGCTCAGAGGCTTCTCCGATGAAGAGGTAACTGTGAAACGGTCGCAGCTTTCTCCGGTCAGCTATACGAATCTTGAGGGAAAAGAATACACCTTTATCATGTCGGTGCTTGACAATGAGACGGGTGAAGTCGTTAACGAGATCTCTTTGACGCTCGTGAAGGAAAAGAAGCTGATGGAATATCCGGCATTCCGTCTGCTGATCGTGTTTTTGCTTCTGGCTGCGGCGGGACTGCTTGCCGTCTATATTGTGCATCGGAGGATGCGTGCTTATAAGGAGCGGGAGGAACAGAACCGCAGGTTTATGAACGAAGTTATCGCGGCGTTTGCCAAAGCAATTGATATTAAAGATCAATATACAAACGGACATTCCTCAAGAGTGGCGGAATATTCTAAAATGCTTGCGCAAAAGATGGGATATGGGGAAGAAGAAGTGGAGCGTATTCATCACATTGCGCTCCTGCATGACATCGGGAAAATTGCAGTACCGGATGAGATCTTAAACAAGGCCATGCCGCTTACTTCGGAGGAATATGAGATCATGAAGCGGCATGCACAGGACGGGTATGATATTTTGAGGGAAATTCGCAGTTATCCGGATATGGCACTCGGAGCAGGCTATCATCACGAAAGCTTGGACGGAACGGGCTATCCAAACGGCTGTAAGGGTGATGAAATTCCGTTTGCTGCGCGCATTGTGGCGGTGGCGGATACCTTTGATGCAATGAATTCTACAAGACCTTATCGTCCGAAAATGCCGATTGAACAAATTGTTGCGGAATTGAAGCGGGTAT
This sequence comes from Lachnospiraceae bacterium UBA7050, assembly GCA_002493905.1. Taxonomy (GTDB): domain Bacteria; phylum Bacillota; class Clostridia; order Lachnospirales; family Lachnospiraceae; genus DLAJ01. The sequence goes on from DLAJ01000029.1 coordinate 16,832, forward strand.
CAGGCACACAGTTGGAGCCAAAGATTGTGGAGCTGATGCTGGAAGTGATTGAGGAGCATAAAGACAAATTTTTGCAGCAAGAGGCTTGACAGGATAGGGTGGATGTGGTAAAGTATCTAACTGTGCAAGGAATTGTACGGTAAAACAAGCAGAGTATCCACTCTCACCCTGTGGCAATGGCTTAACAGGTGTTCATGATTTCTTTCTGTATAGGTTCTTTTTCTGTTGGAAAAGTTTGAACGAACTGGCCGGAAGCGTCCGGCTGAAGGGAAACTTTAAGGAAAAGGCCTGTGTATAGAGGAGAAGGACTGGTGGATAGCGATGCTGTCCACTTTTTTTGCAAAAAAACTGTTTCTTATGATGGAGGACAAAACAATTAGCGAACTATTTATTAACGAACAGATCAGGGACAAGGAAGTACGAGTGATTGGTGTAAACGGCGAGCAGCTTGGCATTATGCCGACGCGGGAGGCGCTGAAGCTTGCAGAGGAGGCGGAGCTTGATCTTGTCAAAATTGCGCCTACGGCAAAGCCGCCTGTTTGTAAGATCGTTGATTATGGAAAGTACCGTTATGAACTGGCAAGAAAAGAAAAGGAAGCCAAAAAGAAGCAGAAGATCGTCGAGATCAAAGAAATCAGGCTGTCTCCGAATATTGATACCAATGATCTGAATACGAAAGTGAATGCGGCGAGAAAATTTCTTGAAAAGGGAAATAAGGTGAAAGTAACGCTGCGTTTCCGCGGACGTGAGATGGCGCATATGAATACGACCAAGCATATATTGGATGATTTTGCAGAAAGCCTTACGGATATTGCGGTCGTAGAGAAGCCGGCGAAGGTAGAGGGCCGGACCATGGCAATGTTTTTAACTGAGAAGCGCTGATATCGTGTAAGGTTAAAATAGAGTAAGACAAATAGGAGGAAGATTACCATGCCAAAAATGAAAACCAAAAAAGCAGCCGCAAAGCGTTTTACGCAGACGGGAAGCGGAAAGTTAAAAAGAAGCAAGGCTTATAAGCAGCATATTTTGACAAAGAAATCTGCTAAGACAAAGAGAAACTTAAGAAAACCTGCTTTGACCGATGCTACCAACGTAAAGAATATGAAGAAAATTTTACCGTATTTATAAGTCATAAGGAGGAAGAGAGACATGGCAAGAATTAAGGGCGGCATGAACGCCAAGAAAAAGCATAATAGAGTATTAAAGCTTGCGAAAGGATACAGAGGGGCACGCTCCAAACAGTATCGGATTGCAAAGCAGTCTGTCATGAGAGCCTTAGCAACTTCTTATGCAGGACGGAAACAGAAGAAGCGTCAGTTCAGACGTTTGTGGATTGCACGTATCAATGCGGCAGCAAGAATGAACGGTATTTCTTACAGCAAATTCATGTTTGGCTTGAAGAACGCGGGTGTTACGATGAACCGCAAGATGCTTTCTGAGCTGGCAGTGAATGATGCCAAGGGATTTGCGTCTCTTGCAGAGCTTGCAAAGGCAAATCTTGGATAAAAAAGTTTGCAGGAAAAAATAGGGTATAAAAATCAGGAAGTAAAAAACGGCTAGTCGTAATATTCGGCAGTGCCGTTTTTTACTTTGTCCGCATAAAAATTTCCTGCATGCGGGCGATGCATACTTTTATAGGAGGAGAAAGATTGAAAATTAAAAATTTTCGATCCCAAGTTTGCGCTGCGAGCATCGCAAACATTGGCGCATTAGCTGCTCGCAAAGAAAGGAG
>DLAJ01000006.1:0-2554 GCA_002493905.1 Lachnospiraceae bacterium UBA7050
GGTTCGAGTCCCGTCTCGCGCTCTCATAAATCCTTTTGCAGTATGCAGAAGGATTTTTTGTTTCACTTCTTTTGTTTCACCTTGTTTCGCGGCATCCTGTTACCGTCTGCCGCTGGTCTCCCACATAATGAGCAGCGTTCCTCTTGCAACCGTGATTTCAGCGCGCTCCCCGATAAATTCATTGCTCACGCCAATTGGCTTATCATTTGTAAGAACCGCCTCAGACAATGGATATTTCAAGCCCCTGAGCGTAACGCCCTCCGCTTTCTCTCCCATACAGAATATAGATACAAAACCGCTTTGGTACGCGGGAAGGCGCAGGGTATCGTTATCAATTGCCGTCACCTGTACTCTCATTGAGCGCAGTACCCCGCATGCTCCCCGGTGTGCTAAATACACAAGCGTCTGGTAATTTGCCATGGTATGTCCTTCCCTTCCGCCTGTCGCCCCATATATCTCAAACGTATGATATCCCTTCTCCAATCCCTTTTTCACCGCATAAAACAGATCCGTATCATCCTTCTCCTCCGGCATACGGATCATATTGGGAACCTCAGGGACCATGCCAAGAGAATCCAAATCACCCACTAACAGATCCACGCGGATTCCGCACCGGTCCAAAACGGCGAAACCGCCGTCCGCTGCAATTAAAAAATCTTTTTCTTTCGGTCTCACCTGCCGTCTGAACCATCCGGGATTTTCAATCTCCCCAGCGCCTACAATATAACAGACTCCTTCATTTTCCGTTTCCCGCATACTTTCCATGGATACATGCATGAACTCACCCCCGTTGCCGCTGCCTCATTCCGCCCATCATTCTTTTTTAGTCTACCCCATCTTTTTGCCTTTGAAAAGACTTTTTGTATGGGTGTCCGTTTTTTCTATCTTTTCTATTTTTTTATTATTTTTTCATGATTTTTGATATTTTTCTGTTACTTCCGATCTATTTATGTTAAAATGACACCAGTATGGATCTTTTTCAAAGGGGGATAAGATAATGTCTAACAAACCGATAACCAATGTGCTCGCTGACGCGCCGCGCGGCAATTCGTCAGCAGAAATGACCATTGCAAACAGAGTCTCCTGTATTGCACTAACCGCGATTGTAACTGTTATCTGCGCCGCCTATTCCATAGAGGTCGTCAAGGGAAATCGAACCGTCCCCTATGTCGTAGTAACCTTTATTCTGGCATATCTGCCTGCAATCCTGTGCTGGGTCTTTTACAAAATGCACAGCGATACTGCCATGATCAAACATATTGTCTCTTACGGCTATGCCATTCTCTACACCTATCTGCTTTTTACAGCGCAGAATGATCTGGTATTTACCTATGTATTTCCGATGCTGATCGTCATTACCCTGTATAATGATTTCAAATACACCACGATCATCGGCGCAGGCGTTATTATCGAAAACATCGGTTACATTATTTATACCGCTCTGACAAAACAGCTTGAACCGCAGGGTATCGTCGCTTTAGAGATTCAGGGATTCCTTTCCCTGATTATGACGATCAATTTCCTGATCGTATCATTCGAGACATCCCGTTTTCAAAATATGAAGCTTGCAAGAATCGATAAGGAAAAATCCAAGATATCAGGATTATTTGAACATACGATACAGATTTCCAGACATATGACCGAAAATGTGACTGCAATCGCTTCCCAGATGGACACGCTTAAAAGTTCTGTTGAACAGACAATGAACTCGATGTCCGAAGTAACCTCCGGTACAAACGAATCTGCCGAGGCAATCCAGAATCAGCTTGTTAAAACGGAGGAAATCCAGTCACACATTTCAACCGTGGAACACGCCGCGGAAGAAATTCATGACGGCGTAAGTGCCGCAGCCGCAGCCGTCCGCACCGGTCAGGAGCATGTGTCCTCCCTGATCGGTCTGACTGAACAGTCCGACAAGGCAAGCGCCGACGTTGCCTCCGCCCTCACTTCCTTCCGCGAATACACGGATCAGATGAACTCCATTACCGATCTGATCACAAGCGTCGCTTCACAGACAAGCCTCCTGGCGCTGAATGCGAGCATTGAGGCTGCACGAGCAGGAGAAGCCGGACGCGGCTTTGCAGTTGTTGCTTCGGAAATATCCTCACTTGCCGGTCAGACTACCTCCGCAACAGAAAATATCACCGGCTTAATCAATAACATATCCGGTCAGCTTCAGATTATGATCAACACCATCAACACATTAATCGAAAGCAATAAAAAACAGAATGCTTCAGCCGGAAAAACGGCAGAATCTTTCGATACAATTGCAGAAAGCACCACCCATATTCAGGAACAGTCAGCGGCGCTTGCTTCCATCGTCTCTGAGCTTGCTTCCGCAAACAAGGTCATTGTGGACAGCATACAGACGATCTCCGCCATTACGGAAGAGGTTTCGGCACATTCCAACGAAACCTACACTGGCAGCGAACAAAATCAGCAGATCGTTACAGAAGTCAATGCGCTTGTACAAAGCCTGAACGAAGATGCGGACCAGCTTTCCACCGTTGAAAATTAGAAATCGTCTCTAAAAAATAAAGGGTGTTTCCGAACC
>DLAJ01000006.1:2863-52766 GCA_002493905.1 Lachnospiraceae bacterium UBA7050
GGTTCGGAAACACCCTTTATTTTTACCTATGAAACAGCGCCTATTCCGACTTTGTCTGATCACCTGCGCCCTTGGATTCCAGTATCTCAAGAATATCCTTTAGCGCCTCCTCCAGACTCTGCTCCGATGCAGACGGTTTCTGGTTCAGGGACTGCAGAACAGAATCCTGTTCCGAGTTATTCGTCCCGAATACAATGGACGTCATCGCATGATCCGCCATCGCACCGATCGCCTTTCTTCCGCTCTCGGTCTTCAGCATCTCGGAAACATTACTAAAATCCTCAGTCACGCCGAGCAATGAGGATGTGGCAAGCGCATCTCCAAGCTCGCTCTGCTGCTGCAGATTGTCAAGCTCCCTGCGCAATGCCTCTGCAAACACTTCCGTCTGACTGCCTGTTTCTGCACCCTGCGCTTCTTTTGCCGCATCACTGACGGCCTTCCACGCGGAATGCGTCCGGTCTGCAGACTGTGTCTGTACCTGATTCAAATATTGATAATCTGTAACGATATCCGCCATATCCATCCTGATTCTCCCCATTCCATTTTACAGTTCTCTTGTAACCGCCCCGCCTTTGGGCTGAGCTGCTGCGCTGATAGCTGAATTATGATGTTCTCTTCAAAATTTCTGTAACCAGTATAGCTTATTTTTCATTTTTTGTATATAATATCGACATAAAAAGCCTAAAAATAAGTAAGCGCCATTTGGCTGAACAGATACAAAAATAGTCTTCTCAAGGAGATTTAAGACAGATGAATCGTACAAACCACTGTCCCAGAAAAGCGCTGCGGACACGCTCCGCTGTTTCCGTGCTGTTATTTATTTTCGCGCTTTCCATAACTTCATGCAGCAAAAACACGGTCGAAACTTCCGCGGGCTCTGACAACCCCTCCGTGCCGTCCGCCGCTTCACGCATCAACCGAGAGGCTGCCGGCATCTGCGGGATCGCCCCGCGCACAGCAGACTGCTCCGATCTGTCAGCAGCAGGAATTTTCGAAACGATAACGGACCGCTCCAACACAGACGCCGTCTCCGGCGGCACAGACCGTTCAGACGACATATCCGGCAATACAGGCGGCGGGGACGATATATCCGAGACCACTGGCAACGGCGCATTATCTGAAAACTCCGGCAGCGAACCGCTGCCCGGCGATCCTGATTTCCGCGTCCACGGCATCTACGTTACCGCAACCGTAACGGGAACCAGCCGCATGGAGGAATTGATCCGGCTTGCCGACGAAACCGACATCAACGCCTTTGTCATTGATATCAAGGATGACCGCGGAAATGTCACTTATCAGATGGCAACGCCAACCGTGGAAAGGGTCGGTTCCTCCGTCACCTACATATCAGATATCGAAAGCCTGATCGCAGAATGCAAAGCACATCACATCTATCTGATCGCGCGCATCGTCTCTTTCAAAGACCCCTGCCTTGCTGCCGCAATGCCGGAATATGCGCTCCACGAGGCGGACGGAACTCTCTATCGCGACAACAGCGGTCAGGCGTGGCTCAATCCTTATAACCGTGAGGTCTGGGATTATCTGATGGAAATTGCAAAAGAGGCCGCCAGAATTGGTTTTGATGAGATTCAATTTGATTATATCCGTTTTTCCACAGACAGAGGAATGGAACGCGTCGTATTCGGCGAAGACTCCGAAGAAGTCTCCAAATCGGATGTCATCAACGCTTTTACCCGCTATGCGCGAGAAACGCTCGCCCCGCTGTCCGTCACAGTGTCCGCCGATGTCTATGGCACCATCATCGACAGCACCTGGGACCAGCAGATCGTCGGACAGAATTATGCCATGATGGCGCGTGAATTAGACGTCATCTGCCCGATGGTCTATCCCTCGCATTACGGTCCGGGCGTATACCGTGTACCCATTCCGGACACAGACCCTTACCGCACGGTCACAGGAGCCCTGAACGCTTCCCGCGCGGTTCTCGATCAATACGGCCATGATACAATCTTCTCCGTCCTGCAGGACGGAATGCCGGTAACGACCCGCGTCCGTCCATGGCTCCAGGCATTTACCGCCACATGGGTCAGCGGGCATATCGAATACGGCAGGGACGAAATACAGGCGCAGGTTCAGGCAGTACGTGACGCAGGCTACGACGAATGGATCTTCTGGAATGCCTCCGTAAAATATGATCAGGACTGGTTCTGATATGAGAACTTTTCTATAAAAGAGGGAATTCTGATCCAATCAGAATTCCCTATGATAACTCCACAGGCGTTCCGGCACCCTTCCTTCTTTCTGCCAGTCCTCATTTTTATGCTTGAGCACGATCGCCGAATGCGGCGGCATTACAAAGATCATCTTGCCATTTACCACATGATAGCTTTCCTGCTCCGTATCATATCCGTTTTCCGTCGAATAGATCAGACGTCTCAATACCGTTTCTTTCGGAATTCCAAATTCCCAGACAGACAACTCCTTGGAAAATTCATAATCATTGTTGTTGACCACAACAATCGTCTGCTCGCTGCGGTTAAAACGTCCATAACCAATCACATTATACTCGCCTACAAGATACTTCAGCGACCCCGTCCTGATCTCCGTATTCTCTTTGTGAATACGAATCATGTCCTTATGAAACGCGATCATCTGTAAATCCTCGCGCCCCCACGGATAGGTACGCCGATTATCCGGATCTGTAAAACCGCATACCCCCGCCTCATCACCATAATAGATGGTCGGTGCGCCCGGCCATGTCATCTGGATCACAACCGCCTCACGCATGACAGCCTTATTGATTCCCTGATTGGCCGCCTCATGTCCTAAGTTGTTCATACGCCCGACCACATGATTCGTTCTCGTAAGGAAACGCGAGTGATCGTGATTGGAGAGCTCATTCATCGCCACATACAGGGACGGCATCGTAAAGCTCACCATATGATAGCGCATCGCTCCAAAAAAAGCATCCGCATTTCCGAGCATATCCTGCCTGAAATCGTCACTGTGCTTCTGCATCCCCGTCAAAAACCATGTAACAGGTTCCATGAACGCATCATAATTCATGACGGTATCCCATTGATCTCCTCCCAGCCAGTCAAGCGGACTGCCATAATGCTCGGCAAGCACGACCGCGTTTGGATTTGCCTGCTTGACCGCCTGTCTGAAGTCGCGCCAGAACTGATGGTTGACCTCAGGAGAATGACCTAAATCCGCCGCCACATCCAGCCGCCAGCCGTCGCAGTTAAACGGTGGGGAAACCCACTTGCGGCCAATATAAAGAATATAATCATAAAGGCTTTTGGAGCCTTCATAATTGAGCTTCGGAAGCGTGTCATGCCCCCACCAGCCGTCATAGGTGACATTATAAGGCCACTGATTTTTATCAGAAAAATCAAAATAATTACGGTAGGGGCTGTCTGCCGAAACAAACGCGCCCTTCTCATACCCGTCCGCATTCTCGTAAATACGCTCGCGGTCCATCCATTTGTTAAACGACCCGCAGTGATTAAACACACCGTCTAAGATCACGCGCATTCCCCGCCGGTGAGCCTCCTCTACCACCTTAATAAACAGTGCATTGCTCGCCTCCAGATTTTCCCTGTTTGTCACACGATCGATATATCGTGTGGCATAGCGGTTCTCGTTCTGTCCGTCCCCTAACAGTTCTCCTTCGTCATGGACAATCTTTCCAAAATGCGGATCAATATAATCATAATCCTGAATATCGTACTTATGGTTGGACGGCGAAACAAACAGCGGATTAAAATAGATCACTTCAACGCCCAGATCCTCAAGATAATCCATCTTATCCAGCACACCCTGAAGATCGCCTCCATAAAACCGATGCACATCCATCTTCTGCGGATATTCATACCAGTCTTCCACATGCTGCGTCCGGTTCCCGATATAGACATATTCATTCGTCAGCACATCGTTACTTTTATCGCCGTTGCAGAAGCGGTCCACATAAATCTGGTACATAACCGCGCCTTTTGCCCAGTCCGGTGTCGAAAATCCCGGAATGATGGAGAAACTATAATATTCATCCGGCTGTTTCTGTACGCCGCGCGTGTCAAAATAGCAGGTAATCCTGCCGACCTGTACCTCGAAATAATAATAAATGCGCTCGTCTTCAAGCTGATAATCCGTCTCATAAAAATCAAACAGTTCATCCGAAGATATTTTTGTCATAAGTGTCTTAGTCCCTTTACAGACAAAATACACCCTGTCGATATTGTCCACACCCGCCCGGAAACGGATCTGTACCATATCGTATTTTCTTGGCTGAGACGGTGTCACATAATCTTCGGTCGTATCGGAAAAAAGAGCTCTTTTCCGAAGCAGGGGGCGCATATCCGTGATATATTGGAGCTGCTCCTCTGCCCTTAATATTTTTCGATAATCCATGTTCAGCCTCCGTGCCGCCTGTTTCAGACGCGCTTTTACTGCGTCATCCATTTTTATTATTTTATATGAAAAAAACGCGATATTCAATACTTCCTGCAAAAATAGCACCGCCGTTTACATTTTTGACATCATTGTCAGAGTTTACCCCTGATGCGGTAAAAAGACTGAATTCTGCCTTTTTGCCCAGAATGGTAAAAAAGACAGTTGCCGAGGCAATTGTCTTTTTTAGAGAAGGTATTTCTTACTTATGGGGTATAGCAAAAAACTATAAAAATGTATTGGGGGGTTACAAGTAGAATCATACCAAATGTTCCCGCGCAAATCCATTCTTGAAATTCACAAATATTACAATTTTGTCTTCTTTTTTTTGTATATTTTGCACAATCACGAGAATAATGCTTCAAACTCCTCCCTGCCAATGCGCTCTTTTTCCAGCAGCAGCTCTGCACAGCGGTTCAAAACATTCATATGCTCCTCAATGATCGCTTTCGCCTTGCGGTAGCAGTCGTCCACAATCTCTTTCACCTCGCGGTCGATCTCTCCCGCCATCGCCTCGCTGTAGCCCTTGGTATGTGCAAAATCGCGCCCGATAAAGACCTCATCATCGTCATGCGCATAATTGATCACACCGATCTTCTCCGACATGCCGTAGCGCGTTACCATGCTGCGTGCTTCCTCCGTCGCCTTCTTAATGTCACTGGACGCACCCGTCGTAATATCGTCAAATACAATCTCCTCTGCGATCCGTCCTCCGAGCGACACCATGATATCCTGCAGCATTCTGCCTTTTGTCAAAAACATTTCGTCCTTTTCGGGAAGCGGCATCGTATAGCCGGCGGCGCCGACCCCAGTCGGTATGATGGATACGGTATAAACCGGTCCGACATCCGGAAGCACATGAAACAGAATCGCATGTCCCGCCTCATGATATGCAGTAATCTTCTTCTCTTTTTCAGTAATAATACGGCTCTTTTTCTCGGCTCCAATGCCAACTTTAATAAACGCCTTGCGGATATCCGCCTGTTTAATAAAGGGGCGGTTTTCTCTCGCTGCAACAATCGCCGCCTCATTGAGCAGGTTTTCCAGGTCGGCACCCGTAAACCCTGCCGTTGTCTGTGCGATCTGTTTCAGGTCCACATCCTCCGCGAGAGGCTTGTTTTCCGCATGCACATGAAGGATTTCTTCCCTGCCCCTCACATCCGGTCTTCCAACCGCAATTTTACGGTCAAATCGTCCCGGTCGCAGAATTGCCGGGTCCAGAATATCGACACGGTTCGTCGCCGCCATGACAATGATACCCTCATTGACGCCGAAACCATCCATCTCCACAAGCATCTGGTTTAAGGTCTGTTCACGCTCGTCGTGCCCGCCTCCCATACCGGCTCCGCGGCGTCTCGCAACCGCATCAATCTCATCAATGAACACGATGCAGGGCGCATTCTTTTTGGCATCCTCAAACAGGTCTCTCACACGCGAAGCGCCGACGCCGACAAACATTTCTACAAAGTCCGAACCGGAAATGCTGAAAAACGGCACGCCCGCTTCTCCCGCAACCGCCTTGGCAAGCAGCGTTTTACCTGTTCCGGGAGGACCCTCCAGTAAAACGCCTTTCGGGATTCTCGCTCCAACCTTTGTATACTTTGCAGGGTCTTTCAAAAAGTCGATGATCTCCTCAAGCTCTTCTTTTTCCTCCAAAAGTCCCGCAACATCTTTGAGCGTCTTCTCCGTATCTGTCGCCATGCGCGCGCGGCTCTTTCCGAAATTCATCATCCGGCTGTTGCTGCTGGCTGAGTTGTTATTCTGTGCGTTCAGCATAACAAATATAAACACCAGAACGATCAGTCCCACCATAATCGGCAGAACATAATTCAGAAACCAGTTTTCCTGTGGTACATCCTTCACCTTGACATTGATGTCATGTTCCCGAAGAAGATCCTCCATCTCACCGACATCCGTTACATACAGCGTACGCTCCGTTCCATTCTTCAATGTCACATGCAGCGCTCCCGTCGGCACCTGTTCATTTTGGATGATTACCGCATCAGTCACATCACCGTTTTCCAGATCTCTCATAAAACTGTTATGAGAGTAATTGCTCGGCAGATTATGTGCCTGACTGATCCATACAGCCGCCACGAGGAGCAGAAGAATGATGCCGAAATAAATGCCGCTGCCTTTTTTTACTGTTCTCACGCTATTATCTCCTTATATTTTAATCGTCTAAATGCACGACACCGATGTAGGGCAGATTCCGGTAACGCTGGTCATAATCCAGACCATAACCGACAACAAATTCGTCAGGAATCTGGAATCCTGTATAATCCACTTTGACATCCGTCACTCTCCGCTCCGGCTTGTCAAGCAGCGTACAGACCGCAAGACTCGCCGGCTCCCTCTTCTTCAGCATTTCCATAAGATAGCTCAGTGTCCTGCCGGAATCGACGATGTCCTCGACCACGATGACATGTTTGTCCTTAACCGGATCATCGAGATCTTTGACAATCCGCACCACTCCGCTCGACGTCATGCTTTTTCCATAGCTTGAGACCGACATAAAATCGAGCGAAACCGGAACCGTGATCCGCTTGGCAAGTTCACACAAAAACAGGCTTCCGCCCTTTAATACGCAGATCAGATGCACCTGCTTTCCCTCGTAATCCCTGCTGATCTGATCTCCTAGTTCCTGAATTCTCTCATCCACCTGCTGCTCGGTGAGAAGCATGCTGATTCTCTCAGCCATTCTCTTTTCCTCCTGACATGTATATTTCAATGATTCTTTTGGTATCCGCAGTCACTTTGTATGCCTCGCTGACGCGATATCCCGTCACCCATAATATGTGGTCCTCCTCTGCAACCAGAGCGATATGACCTCTTTCTTCGGCCGGGATCTTCTCATCGATCATATATTTTTTAAGGCTTTTTGTGCCGCCTGCCGCATTGACCGTCAGATAATCCCCCGTCCTGCGGCACCGCATGACAAGGGGTTTCTTTATTCTATCATAATCAAACCATTTCGTACAATTATTTTTCGGAATCGACTGTAAGAACTCCTCTTTACCGTCACAGGCAAACACCCGGAACATAAACCGTTTCCCTCCAAACACGACAGTTCCGCTGCTGCCCTCAAGCAAAATTTCTTCCTGCCCTGCTTGTTTTACGGGTGCTTTTTCATCCAAAACCGCCCCCCGCTCCAGACATACGCCCTCATAGGTCCGCTGCGCCCTTATGCCATACGGCAGCGTGAGTCTCCTTCCGGTCTGTTTCTCAAACAGCGCGCATACGCAGTTTACATGCACGAAACCCAGGTCTTTTGCCGCCGGGACGAGCTGCGAAAAACACAGATGGACCACGCTTCCTTTCAAATAAGGGTGCAGTCCCAGAAAACGCTCCGCCGACAGATTCAGGCTCACTCCATGCAGTTCCCTCTTCTCATTCACACATGCCGCATATGCCTCTTTAGTCTGAGCGTCCAGATACTCCGCCGCCTGCGACAGCATGTCCGCTGCCTGCGCAATATGTGAGGTGCTTCCTGCACAGATTTCCTGCTCCGCATAGCTTAAAATATGGTGGCGGATACGGTTTCTCGCATAATCATCTTCATGATTGGTAGAGTCCGTGCGGTACGGAATTCCGCTCCCGTCAAGCCATGTTTCAATCTCCTGCCTTGTAATATTTAGAAGCGGGCGAATGACCTTTCCCTGTATGGGTTTCATTCCGCACAGCCCGTGAATCCCGGTTCCCCTAAACAAATGAAACAGCACAGTTTCCGCGCAGTCGTTCTGGTTATGAGCAACAGCGAACTTTGCTGCACCGCCGTAAAGCTGCTCATTCACCTTCTCGAACGCCCGGTATCGGAGGCAGCGCCCCGCCTCTTCCTCTCCCAGCCGGTGTGCAGCGGCATAGGACGGCACATCCTCTTTAGCAAGTGTAAACGGAATGTCCTGCTCCGCACAGAGGTGTCTTACAAACTCCGCATCCTCCCATGCGTCGCTGCGGATGCCGTGATCCACATGCAGAACGGATAACGTAAACGGCATCTCTTCCCGCAGTGCAAGCAGAAGATGCAGCATGCATACGGAGTCCGCTCCTCCCGATACGCCGGCAACGATACAGTCACCCGGTTCAATCATATGAAATTCAGACATAAAGGCAGTCATCTTATGTAGCATTGGTACCTCTCAGTATTCCCATCTAGGCCTATGATATTCCTATTAGCCGGAAAATGTCAATATTGGCTGCCGCTCAGCCTCCGTTTTCCCACAGACCGAGCACCAGCACCGTCATATCATCCGCAATCCTGCCCTCGCTCCTGTAGATCGCCTGACGCAGGATCGCATTCGCCATATCGCCGGGCTCCCTCACCTCCAGCCCCGCAAGCATGTCCTCAAACAGCGCTTCCGCGCCCGGCCGCATAAAGCAGTCGCTCACACCATCGGACAGCATAATCAGATATTCCCCGTGCATCAGCTCACAGCGCATTTCGAGCGCTTCCAGTTTCCCGAATACGCCGAGCGGCAGCCCTGCTGCCTCCAGCTTTTCAATACGGCTGTCCCGCTTCACATAGGTTGTGGAAGCCCCCGCCTTCATCAGGCTGCACCCCCCTGTATACAGGTTGACACAGCAGGCGTCTAACGTCGATACATCTGTCTCCTGCGTGGATGACAGCAGCGCGCCGTTGATCATCTGGGCCGCACCGTTCGGGGAAAATCCCGAAATCAAAAACTGCTCAAATAATTCTACCACAAGCTCGCTGGCACGGCTCGCCAGCTCACCCGAACCCATGCCGTCTGCCAGCACGGCAGCAAACCGCCCCTGCTCCATCTGCGTAAACGTATAATTGTCTCCCGATATCCGCTCCCCTTCTTTTGCGACACGCGCAACGCCCGTCAGAATATGATAACGCGTCTCCTCTTCAAATATGATCGTCGTCAATTCCCCGGAAAGACAGCTTACACTGTCCGCCGCAGGATTTAACCGCACGCCGAGATTAACAGATAAGAGCCCCGCAATATCGGCAACCGTATATTCCTCTTCTCCCGGTTCCGGCAGTTTTGCCCGCACGGACAGCGCAACCTCCAGCTTCCCGTTCTCGTTCGTCATGCTGAGCATTCTGTACAAACGTATGCCCCTCTTTTTCAGTTCCCTGGCAATATGATAACGCGTCCGCTCCCCTGCCGGCTTCATATGGTATGATTCCTGTGCAATCCCTGCCATAATGCGGGACATTTCACATAAATGATCTGCAAGCAGCCCCCGGTCTTCCATCAGCCGCTTCTGCCATAGATAATTCTCTCTGGAAGTTTTGCTGTCATCCTCCTGTACCGGTCCGCTCTCCATGCCGTAAAAGCTCTTAGCAAGCTGCATAAAAGAATCCGCGTAGGTTAAAAGTCTCTTTCGTCCATACTCAGGCAGCAGCGCCGCCTCGTGCGTCTCCCTTTCCAACAACTTATTTTTCATCATAGCACCACAATATCCTTTCCCAAACCTGCAAATTCCGCTTTTCCGTGCAGAACTTGTCTGTAAGGGTATATTATAAAGAAGACGCCTCGTATTTTTTGTCAAACCATGCCTGCGCGCTGCTTAACTTTCTGACAAAAAAAGAGTTCCATTTATAAGGAACCCTTTCGATTCAGAAATTTCCTACGGGACAAAAACAGATTCAAAATGCGCGCATTTTGAATCTGTTTAATCATCTGCCCTGAATATGATCTCTCCCTCATATACGAGTCCGAGTTTATCCTTCGCCACTTCCTCAATGTAGGCATCCGTCTTAATATACTTTTCATATTCCTCAAGCTGCCGTGTTCTCTCATGCTCCTGCTCAATCTGCTCCGTCAATATCCGCTCACGTTCAGCATAGGTCCTCTGCTTTGCCTTGAGGTCTATACTGCTGACACTGACTACGATAAGCAGCATCACGATACACATCATCACCAAAAGCATACCGAGCCGGTTATGCCGTTTTTTACGGTACGCCGGTCTCCTTTTTGCCATTTATTTCAGTCTCCTTTTTGTGTTTACATAATATATATGTTACCGTTTTTTATGCAAACCGTCAACTACTTAACGGCTTCTTTTTTCTTTTTTGTGAAAATGTGACATATTTTTGTCAAACCTTTCCGAATCCCAAGGAACAGCATACGGAACGGAAACATCAGCTTCCTCAAAATCCACCCCACAACATGTATGGCCTTTTTGAATACTGTTGACATAAAATGTACTATATATGGACTAAAAAATTTTTTGTAAAACATCATCCCGATCGCAGCACCTATGATGCAGTAGCCGCGCAGAATCCCGTCATTTTCACAATACAGGACCAAAAATATAAAAATTGCACAAACGGCCCAATACAGAAAATCCTCAATAGAAACCAGAATGCGGCCGTGTCTGAAACAATTTCTGCATACGAGCAGCAGATCATAGGCAAAGGTGATCAACACGCCCACACTGATACAGTGCAGCAAAAACACCGCTTCTTTGACGATACTCTCGCTCATAACACCTCTCTTTGAGATTATTTGAACAGTCTCGAGAACAGGGACTCCTGCTTTTTGCCATACGCAGGCGCATCCGAATACGTCAGGCTGTCAATGCGCCCGTCCACGTCAACTTCCCCTTTATCAAGCGTAAGCCTGCTGACATGCAGATCGTTTCCCCGTATCATCAGCATCCCTTGGGAAGTCTCCAGCAGGATCTCATGAATGTCGAACGCAAGCACATCCGTCACGCCTGTAAGGGCAATTGTCTTGCGGTTCCCCACCACCATTTTGTGAGGCATTTTCTGCATCTGGCTTAAATCCTCCATAAAAAAAGAACCTCCCTCCCTATTTTTCCATCTGGCGGCCGCGTATCGTACGAGCCCTGCACCCGCCTATATAAAAAAATATATTCGGAAGATTCTGGTTTATGCATGAGAAAACATGATAAAGGAAGCGGCACTTTCATCAGCGACTTTAGATATATTTGAATAATCCGGCCGCGTCATCCTTACGCACAGTCTCCTGTACGGCAAGCACCTCCACGCGCACCTCTTTATCACCAAACCTGATCGCAATAATATCGCCTGCCTTCACTTCGGCGGATGCCTTTGCAGGCCTGTCATTGATCGTTACCCGCCCCGCATCGCAGGCCTCGTTTGCAATTGTTCTGCGCTTAATCAGGCGGGATACCTTCAGATATTTATCAAGCCTCATCGTTTATCTCCTTTCTGCATTTACAAGTTCCTCTGCACGGGGCTGTGCATCAAAAAGACGGCCAATGGAGTTACTCTCATCAGCCGTCTTCTACTCTCAAGCCATTCAAAAGAGATTGGGTGCGCCTTATGCGTTTACCATATCCTTTAATGCCTTACCAGCCTTAAACTTCGGAGCCTTGGAAGCTGCGATCGGCATAGCCGCACCAGTCTGCGGATTTCTGCCTTCTCTTGCTGCTCTCTCAGCAACTTCAAATGTACCAAAGCCTACTAACTGAATCTTATCACCCTTCTTTAACTGCTCGGCTACAACATCCGTAAAAGCCTTTAATGCTGCCTCCGCATCCTTCTTAGATAAGCCTGCCTGTTCAGCCATTGCTGCTACTAACTCTGTTTTGTTCATTGACGAACTCCTCCTCTTACTGAGCTTTGTTTTTGATAGTATTATGGCGTCCCGTAAGACGTCTATACATATATATAGCTTCTTTACCAGCATTTGTCAAGAAAAAATGAAGATTTCCCGTCTCCCCGCATATATTTTATATTTTGAGGCACTAGTTTTCCAACAGTTCAGAAAATGAGTATGCAACGTCCTTCTTTTCGTCGTCAAGCTGTATGGTATAACTGCGTGTCTGAAAGCCGTTGCGCCGCAGCGTAATCTCATGGCTTCCGGGCACTTTCTTAAACTGCACGGGCGCGATGCCGACATAAATGCCGTCCACATATACTTCCGCCTGTTCCGGCGCTGTTACCGACACATAGAACACCGTGCCGTCCTCCGCAGTTACGACCTCCGGCTCCTGCGCCTGTCCGTTATTCTGCTCCCCTGTGCTGTCCGCGCCGCCTGTGCCGCTGTTGCTGCCGCCCGCACCATTACCGTCATTGCTGCCGTTCTGACCGGTTGAATCATTATCGTTATTCGTGCCAGTTGATCCGTCTCCGCTGTCCTGACCGTCTGTGCTGTCAGAGTCTCCTGCCTCCTCATCAGAATCTGACGACGCCTTTTCCAGCGTGATCGCCAGACTCGCCGATTCCTGCCCGACACTTAGATATTTCACCATCGTCTCATATCCGTCCGCGCGGACCATCAGGAAATGTACGCCGTACGTAAGCTTCACGGACTCCGAAATATCCACTTTCTCGCTGTCCACGTATACGGAGGCATCCGCCGGCGTAATGTCAAAATAGACCCTGCCCTCCTTAACCTCAACCGCAAAGTCGCCGACATCAAGCGTCTGCTCCTGATTTTTATAAACGTTCACCGGCAGCGTCCCATGTCCGGCGTCACTGGAAACCGACACCTCATAACTGCCTTCCGGTACGGTCAGCAGCATATTTTTCGTGATCGGTACAATCAGCCGGGAGCCGACCTCAATCCATCCTCCGATAAAGGATTCATCATTTTTGAGGCGCAGATAACCATGTCCCCGGTCCACGCAGATGCTGTGTATCTCATAATCAAACCCGCGCAGCGTCAGCGTATCCACACTATTGATGTCCATCAGTTCAATCAGTTCCCCGTCCGAAATGACTGCCAGATCGTCCGCAAGCCTGTATTGTACACCGTTTACCGCCATCGACCTGCCCGTCTCCGACAATTCGAAATCCGTCTGCTCCGCTTTCACAAATGCATTTGGAGACTGCGTGAGCGACACAAGAAATTTGCTGCGGTACCGGAATGTTACATCCACAAGTTCTCCCGCTTTTAGCTGCGCCATCGTGACAGCCTGTCCGTTTTTGTCCGTAAGCAGGCTCGTCCCATCATAAGAAAGCGTATACTGCCTTCCTGTCTCCAAATTTCTGAGCGAAATTGTTTTTTCCTGCGTATCGGTTCGGATGACGATTGCCGTGTCCACGCTGTCATAGCGGGGCGCCTGCGGCGGGGCGGCATCCGTCTCCTCCTCAAGGACGATCGTCGTACCCGTTCCTTCTTCAGGCTGGTCCGGCCGCCAAAGCGAACAGCCTGTAAGCAGAAGAACACCCGCCATAAATGCCGCCATGTTTTTTAATTGTTTTTTTCTGCTTTGATTCGTTTTCATGCAAACAGTATAACACAGGGATGCCCGCCTGCGCTACGCCTCAAACAGATTTTTTAGAAAGCTCCTGCGCGCGTCCTCCTGTGCCAGCAGACGGTCGATTTTTTCCCTGTTTTTGGCAGGAATCCATGCCTTTCCGCTGTTATAATAATAGCTCACAACCTTGCGGAAACGCTCGGGATAGCAGAGTTTGAGATACAGCTGGTATTTCTCCGCACTGCTGACCGGTCTCACGCTGTCATACGCCTCCAGAAGCTGCCTGCCTGTATAAATGTTCCAATTATTTTTTTCCATGATTTTCCGAAAAAAAAGATAAAAATCCCTGATCTGGATATCCATCATGCATTTTTCATAATTCATGATAAACGCGCCCTGTTCTGTAAACAGGATGTTATGATATTGAAAATCTCCGTGACAGAGAACGCCTTTTTGTTCCTCCTGCCGATAAAGTTCCCCTGCATCCGCACTCTTTAACAGCTCCAGTGCCTCCTCCGCCTGTTCCATAAAAAAAGGATAATGATGCAGAAGAAATACCTCAAAATCCGTCTTATCGCCCTTATTGCGCAGATGCTTCCAAATCCGCTTTAATTCACGGTTATACCGCTCATACTCCCTTACCGGGTTGAACATCCTAAACTGATAACCGCCGCCCTCATCAGGCAGACATTGGACGTCCTCCTGTGAAGGCGGTTTTTGCACAAGCGGACGCACATCATCCGCACAGGGAACAGATAGATGAAGATGCAGTCTGGCGAGCTCCCCCACCGCGCGTACGCAGTCGGAGGAATCGGTCACGGCACACTCCCGCCCTTCATAATAATCTTTAACAATATAGATATTTCCGTCTCTGCCTCTCACATAAAGCGCGTCTTCCTTCGTGCGCAGGATGCAGTCAGACAAAAACCCCTCCTCTTTCAGGTGCCTGCCGATGGCCTCCAGAATACAAAGCTTCTCAAGCGGTCCCGTATATTCCCGAATAATCTTTAATCCCTGTCCGGTTTCACACAAAAGTGCGCTTCTTCCCTTCCATGTTTTCAGCAGCGTCACGTCATATTGTTCCAGTATATTTACCACTCGGTCGTTCACACCGGCACCTCCACCATATCACATACCCCAATATATGACAGTATTGGTGAAAATATGAAGCGTGGTTCTAAGAATTCGGTTCTTTTTCTTCCTCCTTATCCGGACAGGCGGACTGCTCTTCTTTCCATATCCTCTCCGCCTCGGTCATGAGAATTTCTTTTTTATTGTATGCAGGCTCTTCTACGACAAGCGCAAGCAGCTTTTTTAAGGCAGCGCCAAGTCCCGGTCCCGCAGGGATTCCCAGACCGATCAGATCCCTTCCCGTAACAGCCAGATCCTTTACACAGACACAATCTCCTCCGCGGACAACCTCTTCGTACACAGCCCTCAGACGGGCAAGTTCCTCATATTTTTCTTCCCGCAGGTAATCACTCTGCGCAGAAATATCCGCCGCTTTTACCTCAAACAGTTCAGGAAACAGTTCCATCCCCGCTGCCGCCATCGCGCGGCGCATTGCCCGCTTTTCCGGTTCAATCTTTAAGTCATGGCTGCGTACCAGCCAGCACACCTTCCTGATCGTGTCCGTATCAAATTTCAGGCGGCGCATGATCTGTTCCGTCATTTTCTCCCCGATGGCAGCATGTCCGTGAAAATGATCGATCCCGTTTTCATCCGTCTGTTTTACGCGCGGTTTCCCGAAATCATGAAAAAACATTGCCAGTCTGAGCGTTCTGTCCGCGCGCACCGCTTTTACCGCATGCAGAAGATGCTCCCCGACTGAATAGCAATGGTGCGGATGATTCTGCATTGTCCGCATACAGTCGTCAAATTCCGGCAGGAACACCGCGCTCAAACCGGTTTCATAAAAAAGCGCCGCACGGTCGGGATTCGGCGAACAGAGCAGCTTGACAAACTCCGCCTGTATCCGCTCCGCGCTGACTTTCCTTAAGCTATCAGCCAGTGCCCTGACCGCATCCAGTGTTTTTTCTTCTATTGTAAATGATAGTTGTGCCGAGAAGCGCACGGCGCGCATCATGCGCAGCGCATCCTCGCCAAACCGTTCTGCGGCGTCGCCGACGCAGCGGATGCGGCGTTCCTTAAGGTCTAAAGCGCCGCCGAAGCAGTCCACCAGCCCGTCCTGCGGCCGGTACGCCATCGCGTTGATCGTAAAGTCCCTGCGGCACAGATCTTCCCGCAGACTGCCTGTAAATTCCACTTTTTTCGGATGCCTGCCGTCCTCATACTCACCGTCCACACGGTAAGTCGTGACCTCATACCCGTTCTTTCCAAACATAACGGTCACGGTTCCGTGCTGAATCCCTGTGTCAATCGTGCGCCGAAACAGCGATTTCACTTCCGCGGGCTTCGCGTTCGTCGTAATATCCCAGTCCTCCGGCTCACGTCCTAAGAGGCTGTCGCGCACACAGCCCCCGACCGCATATGCCTCAAACCCCGCGTTTTCCAATGTGGTGATAATCGTCCCGACCTGTCCGGGCAGCCTGATCTGCATGCCGCACCCTCCTGTTTTTTTAGTCTGCCGCGGATTTCCCGCCGCCCGGTCCCCTTCCCGCTTGTACCCGCTCTGATATCCGTTTACGCTGGCTTCCTGTTCACGCCCGCTGTCTGTTCACGCCTGCTGCTTGTTCATGCCCGGTTTCCGCTTACTAATCGCAGCGTTTCCCTCGCAATGGCAAGCTCCTCATTTGTCGGCACGACCATCACGCATACACGGCTGTCCGGCGTCGAAATAACAATTTCCTCCCCGCGCAGTCTGTTCTTTTCCGCGTCAATCTTTGTCCCGAGAAATTCCAGATAAGCGCCGATCATCCCGCGCACGGCGCAGTTGTTTTCCCCGACGCCCGCCGTAAAAGCAATGATGTCCACGCCGCCCATAGCCGCCGTATATGCACCGATATATTTTGCAACACGGTACGCGTACGCCTCCAGCGTCATTTTCGCACGCTCGCTGCCATTATCCGCAGCCTCTCCTAAATCCCTGAAATCACTGGAAATTCCAGACATGCCGAGCACACCCGATTTTTTATTCATCACATCGGAAAGCTGCTGATAGGAAAGATGCTCTTTTTCCCCGATAAAACCAACCACGGCAGGATCAAGGTCGCCGCAGCGCGTCCCCATGATCAGGCCTTCCAACGGTGTTAAGCCCATGCTGGTATCTATGCTCTGACCATACTTTACGGCAGAAACACTCGCACCGTTTCCAAGATGGCAGACAATGATGCGCAGATCGCTTCTGTCTTTCCCAAGTATCTGCGCCGCGCGCGCGGACACAAAATCATGGCTCGTGCCGTGAAAACCATACCGGCGGATTTTATATTTCTCATAGTATTCATACGGCAGACCGTACAGATACGCCTTTTTCGGCATTGTCTGATGAAACGCCGTGTCAAATACCGCCGCCTGCGGCACATCCGGCATGATCTTTTCACAGGAATGAATGCCGATCAGATTCGCCGGATTGTGCAGCGGCGCTAAATCGGAGCATTCCTCGATTGCCTGTACAACCTCTTTTGTGATGATAACGCTGCCCGCAAATTTTTCACCGCCATGCACAATGCGGTGTCCGACTGCGCCGATCTCGTCAAGCGAGGCGATCACGCCATGCTCTTTGTCCGTCAGCGCTCCGATCACCATCTGCACCGCCGCCGTGTGTTCCGGCATGTCCTTTTTGATCGTAACCTTTTCTTTTCCCGCCGCCTGATGCGTCAGGCTGCCGCCCTCAATGCCGATGCGTTCACACAGCCCCTTCGCCAGCACATTCTCTGTATCGCTGTCGATCAGCTGATACTTCAGCGAGGAGCTCCCGCAGTTGATCACTAAAATTTTCATAACTACCTCCATTCTGAGCGTCACAAACTCTTGGCTGAACAAATAGCCTTCAGACAATTTATCCAGCCCTTCTTTCCTCCGCACAAATAACATATTGTTATTTTACGTCAGCCGGCTCTTAATTTCCATAGTTTCCCGGCGATAAAATAAGAAATCTTTGCAAAAGATACCCTGTTTGCAGCAAACTGCGGTCTAAATCATATCCTAATATAAAATAGATTTGGAAATTGCGGTGATATGTGATACAATATCGTGAGATATTGTATCGCACCGGGCATGGGCGGGAGCACATCAAAGGCGGGATGTGCATGTGCGGAGCACACTGATACAAAAAAGGAGTTTATCCATGGCAGATAAGATCATATTTTCAGAGCCGGAGCGTCCCGACTATGAACCGGAGCTGATACGCCTCATTCAGAGCGGTCTGCCGGAAGACGCCCTCCGCGAGCAGTTAAGCAATTATCACGATCATGATATATCAAACGTACTGCCGTCGCTGCTGCCTTCAGAAAGAAAGCGCCTCTACCGCGCGCTTGGTGTGGATGCCGTCTCGGATATCTTCGCCTATCTGGAAGAGGACGTCGGCATTTATCTTGCAGAGCTTGATTCCGAAAAGGCTGCGGACATTATTGAAAGCATGGACGCCGACGATGCGGTTGACGTTCTTGAAGAGCTCGAAGACGACAAGAGCAGCGAACTGATACGGCTGATCGATGCAGAAATGAGGCATGATATTACCCTCATCCGCTCTTACGATGAGGATGAACTCGGCAGCCTCATGACGACCAATTTTGTCGTCATTCAAAACAACTTTACAGTCAAGCAGGCAATGCGTTCCCTTGTGGAGCAGGCTGCGGACAATGACAATATATCAACCATTTATGTAACGGATGAAAACGGCGTATTCTGCGGCGCGATTAATCTGCCCGACTTAATCGTCGCAAGGCAGAACGATGAATTGAAGTCCCTGATTACGACCTCTTTTCCGTATGTATACGCAACGGAGACGGTTGATGACTGCTTAGAGCAGTTAAAAGATTATTCCGAAGACTCCATTCCGGTCCTCGATAACGACAAACATCTGCTCGGTATTATTACCGCCCAGGATATTGTCGAGGTTGTAGATGAACAGATGGGCGAGGATTACGCCCGTTTCGCAGGTCTGACCGAAGAGGAAGAATTAAACGAGCCGCTGAAAGCGAGTATCAAAAAAAGAATCCCCTGGCTCGTCACGCTGCTGTTCCTCGGCCTGTTCGTATCCACAATCGCAGGCATGTTTGAGCAGGTTATCGCCCAACTGACGCTGATCGTCAGCTTCCAGTCCCTGATCCTCGGAATGGCAGGTAATGTCGGTACCCAGTCGCTTGCCGTTACGATTCGTGTCCTCGTTGATGAAGAATTAGGGCGCGGGCAGCGCCTGAAGCTGGTGCTGAAAGAGCTTCGGATCGGTTTTGTAAACGGTCTGCTGCTCGGCACCCTGTCGTTTATACTGATTGGCCTGTATATTTATCTAATGAAAGGCAGGCCCCCCATGTTTTCATTTGCGGTATCGGGCTGCATCGGTCTGTCGCTGTTTGTGGCAATGATTATTTCCTCCCTGATGGGAACAGTCATCCCGCTTTTTTTCCACAAGCTTCACGTGGACCCCGCAGTTGCGTCCGGTCCCCTGATTTCTACTATTAACGACCTGATCGCCGTGATCACTTATTACGGTTTAGCATGGCTCCTGCTTCTTCAGGTTCTGCATTTGGTTGAATAGATAAGAAGATGAAAAACTTTTTAGAACACGCAAAAAAACTATTAGACGGCAGCGCACAGATCACTAACAGGCAGAAATTCAGTTTCATGATTTATTCCATTGCCTGTGTGCATCTGTTTTTGCTGTGCATATTTATTATTTTAGACATCACGCCTCTGTATCTTTTTAATATTGCAAGTGTCGCAACTTATCTGTTCGCTGCATACTGGGTGCGCAGGGACATTTATCTCCCTGTTTACTATATTGTTTATTTTGAAATCATTCTGCACTCGTTTGTCGCTACGCTGTGCATCGGCTGGCAGTTTGGTTTTGCACAGTATATTATCGCAATCATCCCCGTCGGCTACTATGTCGGCTACACGCTTGACACAAAGCGGCGCAAGCTTGTGATCGCTACCGGAAGCGCCGTCGCTGCCGCACTCTTATTTCTGACCTGTAAATTTCTATCCTATGTCAGAGAGCCGTTTTTTACCATTGACAGCCCCACGATTGAGTTCGCCATTTATACGTTTAATTCCATCTGCACCTTTGTATTCCTGATTCTGTTTTCTCTTATCTACATTTTTGAGATGAAATGGACTTATGCAAAGCTGCGGCACCAGAATGTCATTTTGGAACAGCTTGCAAACACGGACCCGCTGACGGGGCTTTATAACCGCCGCAGCATGCAGATGTTTATTGAACAGGCCCTGGCGTCTGATTCCAACTTTGCGCTGATCATGGGTGATATTGACGACTTCAAAAAAATAAACGATACCCACGGGCACGATTTCGGCGATGTGGCATTGCATGACATTGCGCAGATCGCGGTGCAGCAGGTCGGCGAGCACGGGTATGTGTGCCGCTGGGGAGGCGAAGAGCTTTTAATTCTCATCAGCAACAGCACGCACGAGCAGACCTATCAGATTGCGGAGAGCATCCGGTACCATGTAGCACGTCACAATTTTGAGTCGGGCGGACAGCGAATTCACTGTACGCTCACGCTTGGTATTGCAATCTATCAAAGAGGCATGTCAATCGAAGAGACGATTACGCATGCTGACGGCAAGCTCTATCAGGGTAAGCAGAGCGGAAAAAATACGGTTGTGATATAAAAAAGACTTTCGCTGAAGCGAAAGTCTTTCGAAGAAATGCCGAAGGCATTTCTTCAGGAATTGAAGAAATTTCCTATTAAAAAAAAAGACCGCAAAGCGGTCTTTTTTTTTAATAGGCTCTTCCCCAGTAAACCATCTTTTTCGCAGGCTTTCCGCAGCATACGCAGGTATCGGAAATCCGCTCATCTTCAAACGGCATACAGCGGCTCGTAACCGCCAGTTTTTCTTTGATCAGGTCCTCACACGCCTGATCTCCGCACCACATCGCCTTGACAAAACCGGATTTCTCCGTAAAGCACTTTTCAAATTCTTCCATCGTCGCCGCCGTATAAGTATGCTCTTCTCTGTGGCGGAGTGCCGCCTCAAACATATCGTTCTGAATCTGCTCTAACAGCTCCGGCACTTTTGAAGCCGCCTCCTCTAAGGAAAGCGTCAATTTTTCTCCGTTATCCCGGCGGCATGCAACGCATTGCCCTGCCTCAATATCTTTCGGTCCGATCTCAATACGCAGGGGAATGCCGCGCATTTCCTGCTCGGAAAATTTCCAGCCCGGACTCTTATCAGAAATGTCCGTCTTTACGCGGATACCTGCCTTTCTGATCTCCTCCTCCAGTTTTGACGCCGCTGCAAGAACACCGTCTTTTTGCTGCTGAATCGGAATAATCATGACCTGCACAGGCGCAACCCTGGGCGGCAGTTTTAAGCCGGAGTTATCGCCGTGTACCATGATGATCGCTCCGATCAGACGGGTGGACAGTCCCCACGAGGTCTGATGCACATATTGCAGTGTATTGTCCTTTGCCGTATATTGAATGCCGAATGCTTTCGCAAATCCATCTCCGAAGTTGTGGCTCGTTCCGGACTGCAGGGCTTTCCCGTCATGCATAAGCGCTTCAATCGTATAGGTCGCCGTGGCTCCTGCAAATTTTTCTTTATCAGTCTTACGCCCTTTTATCACGGGAATTGCAAGCACATCCTCCACAAAATCAGCATATACATTCAGCATCTGGATCGTCCGCTCCTCGGCTTCCTGCTCCGTCGCATGCGCGGTATGTCCCTCCTGCCACAAAAACTCACGGCTTCTCAAAAACGGTCTTGTCTCTTTTTCCCAGCGGACAACCGAGCACCACTGGTTGCATACCTGCGGTAAGTCGCGGTATGAATGGACTACGCTTTTATAATAGTCACAGAACAGCGTTTCCGAAGTAGGTCTGACACACATTCTCTCCTGAAGCTGCTGCCCGCCGCCATATGTCACCCACGCGACCTCCGGCGCGAATCCTTCTACATGATCTTTTTCTTTCTGCAGAAGACTTTCGGGAATAAACATCGGAAGATATACATTCTGCACCCCTGTCTCCTTAAAGCGCATATCCAGCTGCTGCTGAATTGATTCCCAGATCGCATACCCTGCCGGCTTAAAAGCCATGCACCCTTTTACGCTTGTATAGTCGATCAGCTCCGCTTTTTTGACCACGTCCGTGTACCACTGGGCGAAATCTTCATCCATGGATGTGATCGCCTCTACTAATTTCTTGTCTGCCATTTTCGTTCCTGCTCCTTTCCTGATTTTGCTTACCGCCTTCCGCCTGCCCATGCAGGCACTGCCGGCGCTTCGGACAGCTTCGTACCTTTTTGCGCGGTCAGCAGCTTTTGGTCCGTTTCGCGTACCAACGCTCGCGTTGCTCGCCGCAATGCTTCCTTTTTTGCGCGATCAGCAGCTTCTGGTACGCTTCGCGTACCAAAAGCTCGCGTTGCTCGCCGCAACAAAATTCTTATCCGACTCCTCGTGCGAGCACGGGAGTCGTCTAATAATTCCGTTGCTTTTCTGCTGATCGCGCAAAAAAAATCCTTCAATCCCTAGTAGGGACCGAAGGTTATCGGCGGTGCCACCCTGTTTGACGGCACTTACGCCGTCCTGCTCATCATCCGTTATCGCCGGACTTACGGTGTATTTGACATACACGGCTCCAAGGCAGGTTCCCCGCCCTCCGCTTAGGAATCTTCCACCTCCGGAGCCTTCAGCTTGTAAGCTCCTCCGATTCCCTCTCTGTAAAGCATCCGCACAGGTACTAACCCTTTTCAACGCCCTTCAATATATTGTGATTTTAATGTGTCTTTTGTTATCTGTCAAGAAATTTCTGCGGGAACAGGAACAAAAAAATATGGATGTAATGCCGTGGCTATGAGTGGTACAATAAGAAGTAGGTATTGAACTTGCTATTAGTAAAAGCTGCCAGATACAGGCATTTAGGATGCTAAAAAATTTCAAAATGAGGAGGTGCAGAATGAAGCTGGGCGCTTACCAATTTTCTGTGACAAAAAGTATAAAAGATAATCTTGAAACCGTAAAAAAAGCTATCATAAAGGCTTCCCATGAAAGGATCAGACTTTTAGTTTTTCCGGAGTGTGCATTAACAGGATATCCACCTCATGATATTGAGCATTCTTCTGTGGTAAATTTTCAAGAATTAAACCTTGCATATCAACAGCTTCAAGGTCTGGTTGATCAATACGCGATACATGTGATCATTGGAACCATTATACAAAAAGGCGAAGACCATTATAATAGTGCAGCCATGTTTACACCTTATGAAGAAAAGCGCTTCTATCATAAAAGAGCTTTATGGGGATGGGACAAGGATAATTTTAGTATCGGAAATAATAGTGGAATATTTGAAATAGACGGATGGAAAATCGGCGTCAGAATATGCTTTGAAGTCAGATTTCCGGAATTCTTTCGGGAATTATATGATGCGCATACGGATTTGAATATGATTATGTTTTATGATGTCGCGGACTACGATGATACAGAAAGATATGAACTGATAAAATCACATATCAGAACACGGGCTGTTGAAAATGTTACCTATACTTTAGCAGTGAACACCATCCGTCATATCAGACAGCGCCGACTGCATTATACGATCGGTCAGGATATTCTCTGATAGAACTGAAAAGGAATGAAGAAAGCATGCTGGTATATGATTTAGAAAAGTCAGAACCGGATTTTGGAGAGAAAGGCAGAATAGAGATTTCAAATTTATTTCGCCAATACCGTGAATAAAGTATACGAATGACTGTGAAGCGCTGAATACAGATCATCGGGGAAATTGCAAATTTTCTGACCTCAAAGCACGTGAGGGACGCAAAGAAGAAATCAACGAAAAGCTGCAGGAATTTTACTAAAATATCTCGTCCGGTGCATCTTCTTTTCCCGTTTGTTCCGTCAGTTCCCGGACGAGCAGATAGGAAAGAGGACCTGTTACGATTCCCAAAAGTCCGTATAATTTTACGCCCAAAAAGACAGACATCAAAATAATGAGCGGATGAATGCCGATCCGCTGTCCGATCAGACGCGGCTCCATGAATTCCCGTGCAAAATAGCACACCACATAAAGCAGAACAAACACGACCGCCAGCACGGTGCGTCCCATGACCAGCTCGAAAAGCGCCAGAGGGAGCAGCGTAATCCCCGTTCCAATAAACGGAAGCATATCAAGGAAACCCACTACATATCCCCATAAGAATGGCATGTGAAACCCCGCCCACCAGAACACGACGCTGCAGATACCCCCGATGACCGACATAATGATAAGCTGTGCCTTTATATAAGAAAAAATCATTCTGACAGTCTTGTCATATAATTCTCTGATCCGTGCAAACCAATGCTTACTGCGCCAATGCGCCACGATCTCATCATAATCCTTTGCAAGAAGCACGCTGAAAATAAAAAATACCGCCCAATAAATACCAATTGCCGCAAACACAGCAATCACGTCCCCAGAGATAACAATCGCCTTCGGTATCGCCTCGTCACTGATCTGTTCCCCGATGCTGCGCGCCGCCGTCATAATTTTTTCTTCCAGCACAACCGCATCAATACCAAGCGGTCTTTCCAGATAACAGCAGCAGGTACGCAGAAAAACGCCGCACTGAACCCGCAGGATGCCAAAGTTTGCCATGCACGCCCGCACACAACCCGCAGCTGCACGGTATAATACCAGAATCAGCACAATCGGAAGCGCACCAATCACTGAAAGCATTAATGCTGCAAGCACACTTTTCATGCCCCGCCTTCTGCCTGAAAGCCTTCGGATAACCGGCATAGCCCAGCGCACAAAAAGAACGGACAGCCCAAATGGAAGTACAAGTATCAACGCGTACTTCATAAGCAGATAAACCGCCAGCGTGACAAACGCAATCCGGAAAACCCGCCGCTTTTTCCATTCTTCCCTTGCATCCTCAAAAAAATTTCCCATACGCACTCCATTCTTTCGGAATATAGTATGGGAAAAAAGTTATTTTTTATGAAATGCCGGCGTGGTACTAAAATCCATTTTCCTGCCGCTTGACGGGTGAACAAAACAAAGTCTGTGCGCACAGAGTGCGACGTTTTTCAGACCCAGCGCCTCCGCAAGTCTTTGCGCCTGCTCGTCCCCGTATTTACGGTCTCCCAAAAGCGGATGCCCGGCGTGAGAAAACTGTAAGCGTATCTGATGAAAGCGTCCGGTCCTCAGGCAGATTTCCACATCACTGACATCATTGTCAGAATCATATGCTTCTACCCGGTATGCAAGCTCTGCGCGTTTTGCCTGACCTGTATTGGAAGTCCCCGTTACAACCTCCCCCAAGCCGTTTCCTTTTTTTACGACGTCATCAATCAGTTCTCCATGATCCGCGGGCATCCTCCCGCAGACAAGCGCGCGGTAATACTTGTTCATGAAGCCGTCCCGCATCTGCGCCCCCAGTGCCGCCGCCGCTTTCCGATTTTTAGCAAATGCTAAAATCCCCTCAACCGGCTGATCCAGCCGATGGACTACATACAGCTCTTTGCCGCGCAGATAGCCCCGCAGCTCGCTCTCCATATCCATCTGCGATACACGTGCGCTCTGCACGGCAAACCCCGCAGGCTTATGGCAGACTAGAATATCCTGATCCTCATATAAAATCACAGATTTCAACCAAAATTGCGCTCCTCAACGCCCCATATAAAATCGCCATCGACACTAAAAGAACCGCCTTTGACGCTTAAGAATCGCCTCTGGCGCTAAAGAACCGCTACTGACGCTAAAGAATCGCCTTTGACGCTTAAAGAACCGCCATCGGCGCTAAAGAACCGCCAAGGGCGGTTCTTTTGTGTGAAACGTAGATTTTCTTAGGCAGCGTTTTTTGATGCCTTAGAAAATCTTTTCACACTTTAGACCTTAAACCGATACCCGACGCCCCAGATCGTCTCGATATACTGCGGTTTCGACGTATCATATTCCAGCTTCTCACGGATTTTTTTAATATGAACCGTAACGGTTGCGATATCCCCGACAGAATCCATATCCCAGATTTCCCGGAACAGTTCCTCCTTCGTAAATACATGATTCGGGTTCTCCGCCAAAAATGTCAGAAGATCAAATTCCTTCGTAGTAAAAATCCGTTCCTCTCCGTCCACATAGACACGGCGCGCCGTTTTGTCAATTTTAAGCCCCCGTATCTCTACAATATCATTCTGCTTCTGTCCAAACCCGACAAGTCTGTCATATCTTGCCAGATGCGCCTTTACACGCGCTACCAGCTCACTTGGACTAAAAGGCTTCGTCATATAATCGTCCGCACCAAGCCCGAGTCCCCTGATCTTATCAATATCATCTTTTTTAGCAGATACCATCAAAATCGGAATATTCTTTTCCTCCCGTATCCGCCGGCAGACTTCAAATCCATCCATACCCGGCAGCATCAGATCGAGAATAATAAGCGCATACTCTTCCGAGAGCGCCTTTTGAAGTCCCTCGTTGCCATCATTCGCAATCTCCACCTGAAACTCAGATATTTCCAGATAATCTTTCTCCAGGTCCGCGATCTCCTTCTCATCCTCTACAATTAAAATCCGACTCATTTAAGCTTCCTCCAATTTCCGATTTCGATTTTCTAAAAAATTAAGCTTCCCCCGCCTGTACGGCATCCGGATTTTCAACAAATTTACGCAGCACAAAATGCATGCAGGTGCCTTCGCCCTCTTTGCTTGTCGCCCAGATATATCCGCCATGGTCTTCAATAATCTTCTTAACAATGGAGAGGCCAATCCCGCTTCCTCCCTGCGACGAGTTGCGGGAAGCGTCCGTCCGGTAAAAGCGTTCAAAAATTCTTCCGATCTCCTTGGCGGATACTCCTTTTCCATTATCTTCCAATTCTACCCGGATGGAATCGATCTCATCCAAAATCCGGATATCAATCGTTCCGTTGGTGCGGTTCATATATTTAACACTGTTGCTGACGATATTATTGATCACCCGCTTCATCTGTTCAGGGTCAGCAATGACCAGCGTATCCGGCGGCGTCATATTAGAATAATTTAGGCGGATGTTCTGCCCCTCTAAATCAAGTCCGACTTCCTCAACACAGTCATTAAAATAATCCGCAACATTCAGTTTATGAAAATGATACGGTATCCGGTTCGAGTCAATCCCGGAATAAATAGTCAGTTCATTGATCAGGCGGTTCATATCATTCGCCTTATTATAAATGGTCTTAATATAGCGGTCCATTTTCTCCGGCGTATCCGCAACGCCGTCCATAATACCCTCCACATATCCCTTGATGGAAGTGATCGGCGTTTTTAAGTCGTGGGATATGTTGCTGATCAGCTCACGGTTCTGCTTATCCGCCTGTACCTGTTCCTCAGCGGATTCTTTCAGCCGCAGGCGCATCTGGTTATAATTCTCATACAGATCAGAAATCTCTCCCTTGACGCCCGTAGAGAGCACATAGTCAAAGTCCCCGTCCGCAATTCTCTGCATCGCAGTATTGAACTCCGAAAGCGGCGTAAATGCGCCCTCCCTGATCCACCTTGTCAGAAAAAAACTGGTCACAATCAGTACAAAAATAATCAACAGCACCAAAGAAAAAAGCAGCCCCGGAGAAAGAAAATCCCGGACCTTCGTTACAATATACAGTTTTCCCTCTCCCGCGTCCGAAACCGGGAATAAAATCTGCTTGATCAGAAGCCTGCGCCCGTCCAGATAATAACCGTTTCCGCCAAGTGCCATATTCGGATCAAGCTCATTTACCGCTTCCTGTCCCTCGACATTAGCACTCGGCATATGATAATAGCTTACGCCGTCCACAAAAACGAACAGAGCGGATGCTTTTTGCTCCAGCCGCGCACCAATTCCGTCAAGATAGGTCTTATTGAGCAGTTTTTCCGGCTGTTCTTCTGCAAGAACGGACAATTCCCGATATTCCTCATCCGTCAGTTCACTGAATGCTTCTACCGGATTAGAGATTAACGACACGCTCACTGCCTTCATGCCATACTGATTCCGAAACGTGTTCGCCATCGTAAGATGCGTAATGCCGTAAATCAATCCGATCAGCAGTACGGGCAGAAGGATTATTGCAATAAAAGTAATCTGCAATCTTGTTTTTAGCTTCATTTCTGCCTCCCGCTCCCTTGTCCATAATACTGATTGTAACACGTAGAAAATTTAATGTTCTTATTATAATACACTCCATAAACAGTTTCCATAAACACTTGACGAATTATTATTAAAAATAAATAAAAAATAGGCAGCGGCATGATAGATATAAAAATGCGGCTGCCCATTTTTCAGCTATATTTATGCGGCTTTTGAATAATCAATAATGGCTATTTCCTGCATAAGCTGTTTGGCAATATTGACAAGATTCTCAAGCTGCTTAGAAACTTCATTTGAATAATACTTTTCTCCACATTGCTCACATTCTTCACAAGGTACATTTTTAATGATAATAATACAGTTTTTATAATTCACTACATGGGTTGTAAAAGATGGAATTGTAGTTTTACATTTACAATACATACACATAACTATTGCTCCTTTCTTGTTCTTAAATCCTTCTTAAATTTATCTGTATTTGGAAAATACGCTGTTATAAAAAATAAAGTGCTGCTATCCGAACCAACAACAATATGCAATATTTTGTTTTCTTTTGTACGCCCGAAAATAAGACAACTGGGGTGTGGAAAATCGTCCGGATAATCTTCTATGATTTCTCCTGTCTGCAAGCAGGATTCTACATCACTGATACTAATATCTCTTTCCTGCATTCGCTCTAAACAATGCTTTGCCCATTTTATGTTAGAATCAGAAGTATTATATAGCTCTTGAAGCTGTTTTATATCCATAGCACACTTCCTTTTCGCTTGTTTATTAAAATATTATACACCATTTCAGCAAGAAATAAAATGGTCAGCAGCATGATAGATATAAAAATGCGGCTTTGAAAGCGGACAATCAAAAAGGGAATAAACCATTTCTGATTCATTCCCTTATCAATCAAAATCCAGCGTTCTAATTAGCCAAAATACTCCTAATCAGTCCTGCAAACGCGGAAGCGTTTGCTATTCCTTAATTGAAATATCTCTTTAATAGTCCCGCAAACGCTTTGCCGTGTCTTGCCTCATCCCTTGCCATCTCATGAACCGTGTCATGGATCGCATCAAGATTCAGTTCCTTCGCGCGCTTTGCAAGGTCCGTCTTGCCTGCGGTTGCGCCGTTTTCAGCCTCAACGCGCATCTGCAGATTCTTCTTTGTAGAATCCGTTACAACCTCACCGAGCAGCTCAGCAAATTTCGCTGCATGCTCCGCTTCCTCCCAAGCTGCTTTCTCATAGTACAGACCAACCTCAGGATAGCCCTCGCGGTGTGCGACTCTCGCCATTGCAAGATACATGCCGACTTCGGAGCACTCTCCGTTGAAGTTTGCCCTCAGGTCCGCGATAATGTCCTCAGGAACGCCCTTTGCTACGCCTACTACATGCTCTGCCGCCCATGTCATCTCTGCACCCTGTGCAACAAACTTATCTGCCGGTGCTTTACATACCGGACATGCCTCCGGTGCCTTGTCGCCTTCATACACATAACCGCATACCGAACATACAAATTTCATACTTTTTTCTCCTTTTCCTATTGTCATTATTTTGATATGGGCATGCACCCATGATCATTCTCATTATTATCACAATGATATACACGCAGTACCATGCGCGCATCAACGCATTTCCCTTTCCGCGTCAGCCCGCACTCTTCGACCCGTCCGCGCTGCATTCCCCGCATACACCGTAAAAGTAGGTGATATGACCGGCAATCTGTCCGTCAAACCCGACGCCGGCAAGCTCATTAATCCGCTCGATGCTTTCCATCTGAAGATCAATCACTCTGCCGCATTTCTGGCAGACAAAATGATAATGCTCCGACGTATCCGCATCAAAATGGTCCTGTCCGTCGCCTAAATGCAGCCTCTGAATCTCCCCCATATCAGCAAGCAGCGTCAAATTGCGGTATACCGTACCAAGACTGATATTCGGATAGATCCTGCTCACATTTGCATAGACAACGTCCGCTGTAGGATGATCTTTTCTCGTACAGAGAAATTCTTTAATCGCTTCGCGCTGCCTGCTATACTTTATTGCCATCACGCATTCCTTTCTCAAAATCAGTAACGATTACTGTTTTATTATAACTGTTTTTACTTTAATGTCAATAGGCTTTTGTAAAAAAGAATTTTTCGTGTTATACTGTTCACAAATAGTTCAAAAAGGATGGAGGCTTGTGATATGGAAAAAATAACCAGTTTTACGATTGACCACCTGAAACTTGAGCCCGGCGTATATGTTTCCCGAAAAGATCCTATTGGCAGCGAAATGATTACTACCTTCGACCTGCGCATGACTTCTCCGAACGACGAACCGGTCATGAATACGGCGGAGGTTCATACTATCGAACATTTAGGGGCAACCTTTCTGCGCAATCACAAGGATTATAAAGACAGGACCGTGTATTTCGGTCCGATGGGCTGCCGCACAGGATTTTACCTTCTTCTTGCGGGCGATCTGACTTCCAGAGACATTCTGCCTCTCATGATAGAAATGTACGAATTTATTCGTGATTTTAAGGATGAAGTGCCGGGGGCAAGCCCGAAAGACTGCGGCAACTACCTCGATATGAACCTCGGAATGGCAAATTATCTCGCCGCACGTTATCTTGACAACGTACTCTATCAAATCGACGATGCACATTTGGTTTATCCGCAATAGAATGTACTATACCATAGATGCGAAACCCGCAGCTTCAGGATTTACTGATCACATTGATAACAGAAAGGAATCATTCAGATGAAAGTAGGAATTATCGGGGCGATGGATTTAGAGATCGCCACACTCAGAAAGAAAATGACAGTAATGTCAACAAAGACCGTAGCGTCCATGGAATTTTGTGAGGGAACCTTGAACGGCACGGCAGTTGTAATTGTCAAGTGCGGTATCGGAAAAGTCAACGCCGGAATGTGCGTCCAGATTCTTCACGATCTTTTTTCTGTCACGCATGTCATAAATACAGGAGTCGCCGGCTCCCTGCGCGCTGAAATTAACATCGGGGACATCGTTGTCTCCACGGACGCCGTGCAGCACGACATGGATGTGACCGCGCTCGGCTACCGGACCGGACAGATTCCGCAGATTCCCGTTTTTTCTTTTGAGGCGGACAAAACACTTGCTGACGCCGCCGCAAAAGTCTGCTGTGAGGTCAACCCCGACATTCAGGTGTTCCACGGACGCATTGTAAGCGGCGATCAATTTGTTTCTTCCAAAGAGAAAAAGGATTTTCTGATCGGAACATTCGACGGGTTCTGCACCGAAATGGAGGGTGCCGCCATTGCACAGGCTGCTTACTTAAACGGACTGCCCTTCGTTGTCATCCGTGCGATTTCTGACAAGGCGGACGACAGCGCCCAGATGGATTACCCCACATTTGAGCACGGCGCCGCGCTGCGTTCCGCAAAGCTCGTGGAAGCAATGCTTGCGCGTCTGTAATGTAAAATCCACGCCCTTTCAAATGCGAAAAAGAAGCTGACAGTAAGCAGCTTCTTTTTCGCAGGCTTTAATCTAAAAAATCTTATCCGTTTTTTACCAACGTACGATATTTCTTTCTTGTAACACGGACTCCATTGACCATGTACTTTTTTAATAATGGTCTTCTATATATGAGTGGGAAAAAACGAATAACTGACAAAAACCAATAAACTTTATTCATTAATTCAAAGTGTATGTCTCCCGCATCTATTGTTCTTTTATTATTGATAATCCGATACACAATCAATACATTGCGTGTATTGATTGCTTGCTCATCCATAAACCAATTGTTATCACCTTTGGTGTACAAGAACCCACCCTTTTTTGATATCACCCTATGTAAAATCAATTTCCCGGATTGCCTATCATAATAAGCAACTATTTCACCTATCCGAACCAAGCGAATACTTTGGACCCTTAATTTGATTTCCATGCCCTCACGCAGACAAGGACACATACTACAATTTCTAATCGTATATTTCATTTAGTCCATCCCAATATATTTGATAACATCCTTAATCATATTTGTTGGGTACAAAATCTCTGTCACATCTATTTGATCCGACAAATAGTGAATCATTTTAATTACTCTTATCTTATGCCTTTTATTAATACAATTTGCTATAAGAAAATTTTTATATAATACCTCCAATTTTTTTATTCCATACAAAAGGCACACGTTAATTCTGCAAACGCTATTCTCCCTTCGCAGAACATATAAACTTTTTAGTCTGTGTCCAACCGAAACGTCTTCACATCTTTCTCGAGTTGCTTTCCACCTGACGATGCTCTCACCATTAACCACATTCGCATTTACATTTATATTATATGCTTCAAGTTGATCCGTCAT
This sequence comes from Lachnospiraceae bacterium UBA7050, assembly GCA_002493905.1. Lineage (GTDB taxonomy): Bacteria > Bacillota > Clostridia > Lachnospirales > Lachnospiraceae > DLAJ01. The sequence goes on from DLAJ01000006.1 coordinate 34,926, forward strand.
TTCAACGCATAACTTGATACCGTCTAAATAGGATAATACCGTCTTGTCTGAATTTATATAATTTATTTCGTCACTTAGCAAATCATATTTACCACTTAACGATGCTAACACCGCCAGTGAACTTTTCCCATTTCCACTGTCTCCCATTAGCAATGATACTTCATTCGTTCTTTTGTCTAATATACACGACGAATGAATAGGGTAACGCGCATTTTCTACTGCCTTATAACAACAATACTGTTTCATAAATTCCATTAATAATTCTGAAATCTTATAAAACATATCACTATATAAAACTTTCACTTCATCCTTATCAAAGCAGAACTCAATATAATAATACCCCTTATAATAAAAGAAAAATGTATCACAATCCTTCTTTTTTCCGAAGCTTGAATATTCTCCTGTTATATCCACATAAGAATCCGAAGTATATTCACATTCCCGCTCCACATCCATATCTTGGATTTCTTTAACACGCATTTTCCTAAAAATAAATACCCCGTCCTTTTCATTCGAAGTCGCCTGAACCATCAATCCTACAAATTTATCAAAACAGGCTGACAATACATCATCATTCGGTATATTCATTTCAAGCACAAACCCATATATCTTATAATCAAAGTTCATGACGGATACTGTCCTCCATTTTCCACAGGGTTTGATAGGTCTCACAAGTTTGCATTAAATCCTCATGCGTACCTATTCCCATAATTTTCCCATCACTGAGCACAATTATTTCATCTGCTATATTAACACTGCTAAGTCTATGCGATATGATGATCACAATCCGATCCCAAAAAATTTCCTTTATTTTTTTATAGAGTTTTTGCTCTGCTATCGTATCCATTCTTGCTGTCGGCTCATCCAATATGATAAGCGCACTATCACTATATAGCAAACGTGCCAAACTGATTCTTTGCCACTGTCCGCCAGATAACTCTGCCCCATCCTCATAATTCTTCCCGAGCAATGTATTTTCTTTATCCGGAAGAGAATCAATCATCTCGCGAATTCCTGCTCTGTCAAGTGCTTCCTGCAGCCTCTTCTCATCATATTCCCTTCCAAAAACAATATTATCTCTGACCGACAATGAATAATGAATACTGTCTTGTTCCATATATCCAACATATGGCTCCTGCATCTGATCTATGTCAATTGTTCCATTGATTATAATCTCCCCGTTATCCGGTTTGTAATGCTTTAAGATCAGCTTTATCAACGTTGATTTTCCCGCACCATTTTCACCAAGCAAAAGATAGCATTTTCCCTTATAAAATGTCGCACAAATATCAGTCAGCGCATTTTTTCTACTCCCCGGATATCGAAAAGAAACCTTACTCAGTGCAATCGAAACTATCTTCAAAACATCCTTCTTCCTCGCTCTGTCCTCATTAATAGAAAAGAACGCAGAAACACTTTTGTATTTTTTTATATGCTGAACAGCATCAGCAGCATCTCCTCGGATTCCATCCAGCAAACTGTACACACTATTCCAAAGCCCGATAAAGAGTATCCCATCGCTCAGCCCTATCCTGCCGCCCATTACTCTTATGGAAACTATGATCCAATAAACAATTTTTACAACAAGCGAAAAAGCATTCGCCGCTAAGATAAAAATACTATTTTTTCTATTACGCCTGTTGACCTCATGAAATATATTTTTTGAAACACAATCATACTTCGACAAAAGCCATTCTCCGGCATCAAATGCCTTAATTTCTTTTTCTGTATCGGGCTGATAAATAATACTTTTATAGTAGCCCCGTTTTCTCTCATTCTCCATGCCTCTAAGATATTGCAAATAGTCTAGCTCTGAACATTTTATACCCACGCACGTATGAATCAATGTAAGCACAACAACCGCAAGCACCACCTCCGGAATAATGGAAATCATCGGAATCACGCATGCTAAACTTGCTGGTATGGAAATCAAAATACCAACAAGACTTAAAAAAATGTCATATGCTATATCACAGTTATCCTCCGCCTGCCTTAATAAATCTATATTATTCGCATTTTCAAAAAAAGAACCCGGCAGATTACAAAGCTTTTTTCTAATGCAGATCGCCCCGTTCGTTTCCGACCTTGTTCTTGCCAATTGACGAAGGTTTTGCTCATACGCATTCATTATCGTCGAAAATATCCAAACGCCAATCATAAAAATTACTATTATTAGAACATCATGCCACACATGATCTTCTAATGTAAGGATCATATATTTTGTCAGATAACTCTGTAAGATCGGAACCGCTTTCCACATCACGACCAACAGCAGAATACCACCTAAGTTTCTAAATCCAATTGCCTTTAAGTTTTCTTTTATATATGATATTCTCATCATTAATTCTATCGTCTCCGCATCAATCGGTCCTTTACATATTCTGCGTATTTGCTATAAATAGTTCACAATATTTTCCGCCCAAATTCATGAGTGATTGATGATCCCCCTGTTCAATAAGCCTTCCCTTTTGTAACACGATAATTCTGTCACAACTGGCAATACCGGACATCCGGTGTGAAATCATAACACAAATATCCCGCTTCGACTTCAACGACGCAACTCCCTTATAAAAATTCATTTCTCCCTGCAGGTCTAGGGATGCTAACGGTTCATCCCACAAATTTACCCCGGCTCCCGCATACGCTGTTCTGGCAACCGCAACCTTTTGCCACTGACCCAAAGAAAGCTCTATTCCCTCGCTAAACTCTTTACCCAATTGCACACTCAATGGGATTTTTTGCAATTCTCCATCCACATCCATTTCAGCAATGCTCCGCTTAATGCGTTTCTCGTCCTCTATGTGTTTGTAGTCCGAAAATCCAACTGCCTCTTTCAATAAGAAATGTGGTTTTAGATAGTCTTGAAAACAGGGCGCAAACATCCTCACCCGACTCTGGCGTGTATAAGATCGCAATTCTATATGATTGACAAATATATTTCCCTCATAGTTTCGATATAGCCCCATCAAAATCTTAACAAATGTTGTTTTTCCTGATCCATTCTCACCAACAATCGCCAACCGCTGCCCCTTTAATATAGTGAAGCTTAAATGATGTAACACATGCTCCTCTCGACCCGGATATGCAAATGACAGATTTTCTACCCGAATCTCTTCTATATCACCATCTAGTTCGATTTCCCCATCTGCTGCTTCTGCATCTTCTCCCTCAGAAAGAAAATGATACAGCCTCTCCATCTTCACATTTTCATCCCTAACGTTTCGAATCGTAGTTCCCATAGAAATAATGGCAGAGTGTACATTTTTCCCAACGCCCAAAAGCATAACGACATCTCCCGCCAATATCGCTCCTGCAACAAACCTTCTGACCGCCAAAACAGTTACCAACACCGGAAAAGATAAAATCATCAGCTGAAGAATTGCATAATTTTTATTCTGCTTAAAGACCCGCCGCCTTGCTCTTTCCATTGACTCATAAAGCGTATCGGACGTTTTCTTTAAGAAAAATTCCTCCGCCCGAAATGCCCTTAGCGTTGCCATCTGTTCACGATCACGGAATACACTCAAAAAGTATTGCATTTTCCTTCTTAAAGAGGTCTCCGAAATATAGCTGCTCCAATAGGCAAATTGTGTTTTGCTCACCACTTTAATGCAAACAGCGGAAAATACTAAAAACAATATGAATATATAAGGGGATAACTTAATGATCAATGTGAGAGGTGCAATTAATTGCACCGCCTGACTCACTAATTGGGCAGCATATGTTGTAAACAAATAGATTGGTGTATTCGTCTGCGTTATAGAATGAATTTGGTCTCTAAATTCCTTTGTATCAAGTCTGTCATTGGAAGTGTTCAATAAACGATCACATATTAACCGATCTATATATTTCTGAATTTTATAAATCTGCTTTTCTCGTATAAACTGCGAAAATTCTTCAAAGATTATCTGAACAAATTCCGCCACGGCAATTATTACTACACAAAATATTATTTCACTTTTTACATTATCATTATTGCCACCCTGCGCTGAAAATAAATTAATTAGTTTACCAGTATAAAGTAAAATAAGCGTCGCTGATATTCCGGATAATAAATACTGAGCCACTGTAAAAAGCGCATTAATCGGTCCTGCTCTCCATATACTTCCAAATATGAATTTATAGTATTGAACTTTTCTATACTTCATAAAGAATCTCCGCACTGTCCACAGTAATAACTTGGCGCGTATAAATCGCCCGAATATCCATATGCAATTGCTCTGCATCCGCCGTTACAATTATTTATATATTTGCAATCTCTACACAGCGGGTTTCTAACCATAGTTGATTTGGATAATAACCGAATTTGTTTTGCACCTTCGGACTCATTCAATATATAATCTAACGAGCTTTCGAATATATTTCCCATTAAAAGATTTAATGTATTACAAGGGAATACATCCCCATTATTGTGAATACTGATTTGTGTAATCCCTGCTTTACAAGGCAGCAATGTTCGAGCACTGCCTTGTAATTTTTCATCATAGCATTTTTCATAACCCAAGCCAAGATTTATCTGGTACTCTGCGCTAATTTGAGGAAGCTTCTGCAACAGCCTCTCTAGGCAGTCTTTATCTGGACGCAAATACTCAAACACCTTTTTTCCTAAGCCTGCAGGTTGTAATGGAAAAAATCCCACATGATTTACCCTTAATTTTTTTGCTAGCTTAACCAAATTCAGTATTTCATCTTCCCCAGAATTATACTTTGTTAATGTACACATTATATTAACATCAAATCCCTGCTTCACCAAAAAGTTTATGCCATCAATCACCTCCAGAAATGATTCATCATCCCGGGTTAATCCATTTAATCTCTGCGATGAGGCGTCCAAGCTAACCAGAAAATGCACCCTTTGCTTTTTAGGCATTTTAGAAAGAAACTGGCTATGTTTTGTTATTAGAGTGCCATTAGTCAGAAGGGACACCGAAAAATCTCTCATCAGTATCTGTATGATTTCCTCTATGTATTCATGTAAAAAAGGTTCTCCACCCGTGACGTTAATTCGACATACATGCTTTCCCTTCAACATTATAATTATCTTTTTAATATCTTCTACAGTCATTGTCGTACTTTTAGCCATGATATCATCCGCGCTACAATACACACATCTAAAATTACATTTTCCTATGATGTTTATATAAGCACTCATTAACCATGAATCTATCATACATTTGTCCCTTAGACCCTTACCAATTAATATGTTACAGTTCATCTGTCAAAAAACACAACTCTATTTACCAGACGTTGAACAATTATTATTGTTCCCTGACCCGCTGCTAGAACACGTGTTATTTCCTCCGCAAAATACCTCCGTTATTTCATATACCACTGGTTCAATAAATTCTTTCATATCATCTCACCTCTATTCTTATTTCCTGTTTATTAGTTCCCTGATGTTGAGCAATTATTATTATTTCCCGATCCGCTGCTAGAACACGTATTATTTCCTCCACAAAATACTTCTGTTATTTCATATATCATTGGCTCAATAAACTCTTCCATATAAATTTCACCTCCTTATTTTTCCCCCGCCTGCCACTTATTAATTGGTAAGAATCTCTCCTTCATCACACTCTATCAACCCAATATCTACTAATTTTTGCACCGTCTCCTGAACCTTCTTCAAATTATTCTCATCTAATCTATATATCTTAGACGTATTACATTCGATTTCTTCCATTGTCAGAGGGGTCTCGCATTGTTTTAATAAGAACAGGGCTGTTTCATTTAAATAATGCAGTTTTTCATCATCAATATTGAAAACTACCGCAAAAATTTTCTGCTTGCCTTCTTCCGACTCAACATCTTCATTTATTATTAATCCCGCATGCTGCATATATTTTTTCATTATTACCTCTCCCTCTGTATCAAATATTTAGCAGGAAATCTTCCTGCCCTATAGGCCTCCGCACAAAAATTATAATATCTCATATTCAAGCTAGGATATTGAACGGCCGTCGCTCTACAGAATCCCTTGCAAATGCAATTAAATATACATCGTTTACATGGTTCCAAAAATTTTTTCTCCGCATTTATGAGTACATCTTGTAGCTTTATATCATCAGTCCAAAATTCGGCTAGCGTCACATCATCCGCAATACTAAATTGGTAATCATCATGTGCTTCTCCTATCCCACATAAGCTGAATTTTCCATTTGCCAATAGTGTTAAGCGGTTGCAAAAACTACACTCGTTTTTATACTCCTTCACTCTGCCAAGTGCCATAAATGCAGGTGGTATAGGCGTTCCTACTACAATATTGTGTTTATATTTTTGTATTAGCATTTGTTGATCTCGATAAAATTTAATCTGTTCCTCTACACTAAAAGTCCCGTTTTCTAAGTAAAGCTGTTCACCCCTACCACACGGCTGTACCGGCAACACCCTTAAATATCTAATACCTAAATCTATACATAAACGTATAGTGTCCTCTACATATGTGTTATTAACTTTACTTACAGCCATAATACACTGTTGAATAACACTTGCTTTTTTCAACTCTTTAATCGTTTTTACTACTGTATTAAAGGTTCCCTTTACTCCCCGTATACTGTCATGAACCTCAGACATCGGTCCGTCAATGCTTACTATAATTTCTATATTATCAAATTCTGCAAACCTTTCTATTCTCTCATTTCCTATTAATGTTGCATTAGACTCAATTTGCAAATAAACGTCTCTTTTTTCTAAAAAGCATGCTATAATCTCATCAATATTGGGATGCATAAACGGCTCTCCGCCAGTAAGCAAAAAACTACGCACCCCCATAGTATAAGCTTGTCCAAACCTTTTCCGTATAATCTCAATGCTTAAATAATCCGAGTGCATCCCAGCCGAAATCCAACAATGCCCACATTTCAAATTGCAGTCATTTGTTAAGTAAAAAGTCATTCCCCTTAGCTCGCGTTTATTCATATGCTTACTTCTCTCTGTGCTCCAATCTCATTTTCCGATAATTGTACATTCGTCGAATATCCAAATGGCATCAATATATCCTTTCCAAAATTTGTTGCACATCCCACAACGATATTAATGCATAAGATAAACTCTTTCCGCAAAACAGGATTTATCCTTAGAAAATTCCACGGAATCATAATAATACATTTATAACCATCCTGAAAGTTTTCACAGTGCAAAGTACATTCTTTTATTTCCATCGGGACTCTTCTTTCACCTACCATCCTATATACTTTATGATTCCCATCATATTTAGGCAAAATACTTAGGATAATATGTTGCCGAACAAATTCCAATGTGATTTTGTCTTGTGTTTCATCATAATATTTATTGCTCCCAAATTGATACTCACCGTCTATAACCTTAATCACCCCTATAAAAAATATCTTACTCCAGTAAAGCCTTATCATCGCCTCTTTTGTATTAATATTAAAACTATGCCCACCATAAACATCATTCCAATATCCACAGGTCATTGTTAAAATTGGGAGGCTTAGATCATCAATTGTCAAATTTTCCTGTTCTCGGTCAACTATTTTTTCACAATTCATCTTTTTGCCATATTGCAACATAGCCAAATGTTTATTACCTAATAACAGCGCCTTTTCTCCTTCTTCTTTTTTATAGAATAATCTGTCTTCAAAAAATGAAAAAATATCACCATCACTATAATCGTGCTTCACTCTATTAAAAAAAGTAAACTTAAATTGTTCTGCAACAAACTTTCCATAAATCCTCTCCGCTAAATCAAGCATTTCATTTACAACATATATGGAATCTATGCTATTTGCATATTGGTAAAACTCCAGTTCTTTTTCAGCATTTACTATCTGAAGGTATAATTCCCTAATATCCATCAGATTCTTCAAATTCATGACATGTGTATGTGCCACCATTCTATAGGGATGCGGATAATGCCTCCACGCATGATAGCACGCAAAAACACAACCATCAAACAACGTCGGAACGCACAAATAACCGTTTTTGTCAGCGTTATCAAAAATCTGATCTAAATGCTCCGGACTCTTTTTCATTATCTTATGTATGTCAAAAGTAACTTCTACTCCATCGACAATTTTCTTTACCTCGCCTACCATCTCTCCTGTATGAAAAAATGAATGTCTAAGCCATGAAGCAATCGCGCCAGATTCACCTATATAGCCCAAATCTTCTAGCGCATGAAGCAAATTACCAAAATTATCCTTATCCACCGCAATGTCAATATCTTTATAATCTCGCAAACCTTGATATATGTTTTCGTCAAGTGCATATCCCTTTAAGCACAAAACATATGTGTGCATATCCGTTAATTTTCTTTTTAACTTTTCCATTTCAGATATATAGATTTTTTTATGCATCTCTCTATCTCGTAAAATCTTATCTTCTGATAGAAACTCAGAACATATCAACCCCAATCTTTTTGCATTCTTATAAACAACGGTATATACCTCCTGTTCGTCCGCAATTCTAAAAACCGATTTCCAATTAGGGTCCTGCACCTTAATCGTTCCGATTTCATCCAAATCAGTTTTAATTTTAGCCAAGCTAACCACCATTTGCTCTGCACTTGATAATCGCCGATTCATAAGCACTATACCCTATATAACAGCAAAAACAACAGTTTCCATTAAATCTTCTCTTTTGTGGGACAAAAACAGCTTATATTCTGGTACAAATTCTTTGATTTTTTGGGGGACTATAATGAAGTCTTCCGCAGAATGGTATACGCAAATTGCAAGTTTGGGTTTGTTTCTCTTAATCGTCTGCTCTGCGCCACACAGAACCTCGTATTCCGCTCCCTCGATATCCATTTTTATAAAGTCCACTTTTTCAATACCGTTTTTGCAACAGTAAACATCAAGTGTTATCGCCTCTGACAAAATCCCTGAATTCTCATATGATACGCAACTAGCAGCTCCTTGAGGCTGAATGAATATCTTCCTGCAACTGCTCCATAAACATATATTTTCAACAATAACATTTTGGATCTTATTCCTTTTACAGTTGCAATCTGCGACCCATGCATTTTTCGCAACAGCCTCAAACGCATATACCATTCCTGTAGTTCCTACCATCTTAGAAAACCATATTGAAGTCTCGCCGTAAAATGCACCAACACTTATAACAATATCTCCCTTTTCCGGCTCGCAAATACCTTTTAATAAATACTGCTCTCTAATCCACGTATCATATATCTCCGTTTCACATGTATATATCTTCATATTCTCAATTTGATAAATATTTTGAAAATTATTAATAAAATCCCTTTCTTTTATCTGTATTACCCCTTTGGGCATATCCAAAATTCGCTTTGCAATATCTCCACAAATCATATAGGCAAGATTTCTTTTTATCAGCCATTCCAAAAGGTTTTTTGAATCATCATCATGAAATATTGCTTTGATATTTTCAAACTTATCCGCATTTTGTAAGTAATAAGATGAAAACCTCGCCGCCTGCATTTTCTTTTCCCATTCAAACTTTATATCACATAAAATTGGAATAACTACTGTCGGCATATCAATCTTCTCGGCACACTTTTCCGAAAAATCATTTATATCTTGTATATCCCAACACAATTGGTCTATATTGTAGCCCGGTTTTGAATAGATAGAATTTTCGATTTTTTGTAATACTTCCTCTAAATACAAATTCATCTTATCTTAATTACCTATCCCATTTGTAGGTTTTTATGATACAATAACATTCCAGTCTCTTAATTCTATAATAATCTATAATAATCTATAATAAGCCTTCACTACGCTGCTTCTTTATGTGTAGTTCCATTATATTCTTATCATTTGTGCTTGTCAAGTCTAATTTCATTAAAAAAATAAAATCGAATAAATTGAATAAATCTTAATTTTTTAGCTAAGCTCACGCGCTTCCTGAAATATCGAAAAGCAACACTTTTTTTGAGCTTTGCGGGACAAAAAGACGGACGGTTTGTATCCTGCATTAGGGATAAGCTGCCTTTTCATGAAAAAAGGGTACACAAACCAGATTTGAAAAGAAATTTTTCAGGTTAAATGCAACGCTTCAAGTCGTTGCGTTTACTCTGACGGGTTCCGATTGCCAATTCTCTTCATTTTGGGGGTTGGCATTTTCTTTTTATGTGGTATACTTATATGGCAGCATGTTTTTAGCGCGTTGAAGCGTTACACTTTAACGCGCGATTGAAATCAAAATGACAGTCCCGTATATCATCCGCGCGATCTCCGACAAAGCGGACGACAGCGCCCTGATGGACTATCCGACGTTTGAGCACGGCGCGGCGCTGCATTCCGCAAAACTTGTAGAAGCAATGCTCTCATCGGTATCCCCGCGCTGACGGCAGTGCCGGTAACATATAAAAAAGCATAGCGCTGATGAACAAGCGGCAAATGGGAGCTTATGGAGAAGAAATGGGAAACGCACTTGCAAAACCGGTTAAACAGGGGATATTTAACAGAAATCAGATAAAATATATCGTCATTATCGCGATGGTAACGGACCATATTGCAGGCTTTTTTTATTCCGTCAGTCCATTTCTTTGTGCGTGTATGCACTTGATCGGACGGCTTACCGGACCGACAATGGCTTATTTTGTCGGAGAGGGCTATTCCTATACCAAAGATGTCGGCAATTATCAGAAACGGCTTGCTCTTTTCGCGCTGATCTCCTGGCCAGCGTTTGTATATTTTGAATTTGGTTCACTGCTTCTTCATTTTGAAAACGGGCTTGTTTTGTTAAACCCTTATCAAAGCGTTATTTTTACGCTTTTCCTGGGCCTGAGTGCCATCAGAATATGGGAAAGTCCCAGGCTGAAAAAAGCAGTCAAAATCATCTATATTGTCCTGCTATGCCTGCTTTCCTGTATCGGGGACTGGGCGTTTATGGATGTACTCGGCAGTCTGTTTGTCCATATATACCGGAACAGGCCGAAAGCCAGATGGACCGCTTTTACATTGACTTTCCTTATTCCAAATGTCTTACTGATTTTATATACGGGCTTCCATTCCTCCTGGTTTCAGCTGGGTGTACTGCTTGTTCCGCTTATGCTTATTTTTCTTTATAACGGACAACGCGGCAGTAAAGCCAGGATACATAAATGGTTTTTCTATCTGTTCTACCCCGCCCACTTAGCAGTATTAGGATTATTGAAATGGGTTATCCTGTGGTAAATCCCGGATAAAAGGGCAATATTCAAGATTACCAAAATGCCAATTCCCTTCATTTTGGGGGTTGGCATTTTCTTTTTATATGGTATACTAATAAGGCAGCATGCTTTTAGCACGTTGAAGCGTTACACTTTAACGTGCGATTAGCATTAAAATGACAGTCGGGCATATCATCCGCCCGGACTGCCCATATTACCAGCAGAAAGGCAGGTTCTATTTATGAAAGAAATCGCAAAGCTCCTTGATTACCGCCCTGAAATCCGCGTGCTCGACGCAACCCTGCGCGACGGCGGTCTTGTCAACAACTTCTTCTTTACGGATGAATTTGTAAAAGACCTCTACCGCGCGAACATCAAAGCCGGCGTTGATTATATGGAGTTTGGCTATAAAGCGTCCACCGAAATGTTCAATGAATCCGAATTTGGCAAGTGGAAGTTCTGCAAAGATGACGATATCCGCGCAGTCGTCGGCGACAATGACAGCGACTTAAAAATTTCTGTCATGGCAGACGTCGGACGCTGTGATTACAAACACGATATTGTAAACCGCTCCGACAGCCCGATCGACATGATCCGCGTTGCGACATACATCCATCAGATCCCTGCGGCAGTCGATATGATAGAGGATGCCAGCCGCAAGGGCTATGAGACGACCTGTAATATTATGGCAATCTCCACAAGCGGAGAACAGGATTGGAGAGCCGCTTTAGAGATCATTGCGCGCTCCAGCGTGGACGCGATCTACATTGTGGACAGCTACGGCTCCCTCTATCCGGAACAGATTGCGCGCATCTGTGATCTTTACATGGAAATCGGCGCAAAATACGGGAAAGAGATCGGCATCCATGCCCATAATAATCAGCAGCTTGCTTTTGCCAACACGATTGAAGCGGTCGGCGACGGCGTCAATTACTTAGACGCCACTTACGGCTGTCTCGGCAGAGGCGCGGGCAACTGCGCCATGGAACTGCTGCTCGGCTTTTTGAAAAATCCGAAATATAATCTTTACCCCGCTCTTCAGTTTATTGAAAAGCATATCACAAAACTGAAGGCGGACGGACTGCTCTGGGGATACGACGTGCCCTATATGCTGACCGGCATCTTAAACCAGCATCCGCGCTCGGCGATTGCTTACACAGGTGAAAAAAGGACGGACTACACGGAATTTTTTAATATGCTGACCGGGAAGGACTAAAAAAGACCGCTGCGCGGTCTTTCAGAGTTTGCGTTCCGCAAACTCTCTTGTTGGCGCGAACTCTTTCGTTGACGCGAAAGTCTTCTGGGAGTGAGAAATTCCCTATAGAATAAATTTTTACAAATAATCCCATAAATACCCCCATGTCCAGCCGTATCTTTAATAGAAACAGAGAGATACCAAAACATATAGTCTGACGAGGAGGGCGAATATGAAAAAACAATATTTTTGCGCGGCATTGATATCCGCATTGATTTTATCCGGCTGCGGAGCGGACTCCAACAAAAGCTCCGACGAACTGTTCAGCAGCCCGGCTGTAAACACGAATGCGGAAATGGAATCGGGCGGTTTTATGGATTACGACTACGCGCTCGACGCTTCTGAAGAAGGATACTATCCGGAGCCGGAGGAAAGTCCGGCGGCTGACAATTCTTCGGGCAGCAGTGCGGCTTCCACAGGCAGCGAGGCTTCCGCCAGTCTTGGTGCTGATGAAATCAACCGTGAAATGCTGGTATATTCATGCACCATGAGCATTGATACGCTTGAATTTACTTCTACCGTAAACGGACTGAAAACTCTGATCAATCAATATGGCGGCTTTATTGAGATGGAGAACTATGATGACGGCGGCTCCTACGGCAGATGGTATTCCGAATCAGAAGTTAAATGGCAGTCTTACAGCGCTACTTTAAGAGTGCCGAGCAGAAACTATGATGTTTTCTGCAATTCCGCAGGAGGCCTGGGCGATCTGCGGAGCAAAAACGCTTCCGTTCAGAATTTAAGCAGCGAATATCATGACCTCGCCACTTCCCTTGAGATTTATGAAGCCAAGGAAGAGCGTTACATTGCCCTGCTTGCAGGAATCACGGAAGACGAATACGCCGTTGCCATTGAGCGCGAATTGACAGATTTACAGATTGAGATCGCAAGAATCAAAAGCCGTATGAACAAAATCAATACGGACGTAACTTATTCCTATATTTACATAACCATCAACGAGGTAAAAGAATATATTTCTGAACCGGTGAAGACCGATACTTTTGGCGACCGGCTCTTAAATACGCTGAAAAATACCGGACGCGAATTTGTTGGATTTTTGGAAGCGATGCTGTTTCTGATTATCCGGCTGATTCCCTATCTGATTTTAATTGCGATTTTGATTGTTGTGATAATTATTTTCACCAAAAAGCGCAGGACACGCAGGGCACAGCTCCATCAGAAAGCCGCTGCGCAGGGGTCGCAGGCCATGCAGTCAGTGCCGTTTTCACAGGTGCCCCAGGCGATGCAGGCTGCGCAAAACGCACAAGGTGCCGTTCAGACTCCACAAGACACTGCCCAGACCACGCAGCAGGCTCCAAATACCCCGGCTGCTCAGACCGCGCAGAGCACCCAGCCGTCCGGCAGCACGAACGAATCACCCTCGGAAACCGAATAGGTTCCGAGGGGGCAGATCATAAACCGGCATTTACGATATTTCTGTCTGTTCCATTCAAAAATGCACGGATATTTTCTGCAACCTCACCGACCAGCCTCGTCCGCGACTCAATGCTTCCCCACGACATATGGGGCGTAATAATGAGCCTCGTACTGTCCTTGATGAGAGACAGCGGATTTTCCGGCGTGATTGGTTCTTTTTCCAGAACATCCAGCCCCGCAGCCGCAATGGTATTTTCCATCAGCGCTGTATAGAGGTCGGCGTTATTGACAACCGGGCCGCGCGCCACGTTGATCAATACCGCCGACCGTTTCATCTGCCGGAGCTGCTCTAAGCCGATCAGGTTTCTCGTCCGGTCAGAGAGCGGGCAGTGCAGGGAGAGCACATCGCTTCTTTTAAGCAGTTCTGAAAGTTCTACACGCTCATAGCGCGTGCAGGTGCTTTTTCCCGACGCGGAATAAAAGATTATATGACAGCCGAACGCCTGCGCGATCTCGGCAACGCGGCTTCCGATATTCCCCATTCCGACAATGCCCCACGTCTTCTGGTGCAGTTCTGTAAACGGCATATCAAAATTGGAAAACCGGTCCTGCGCTGCATAGGCGCCAGACTTGACATAATTGTCATAAAAGCTCATTTTTTCAGTCAGCCAGAGTGCCAGCGTAAACGTATGCTGCGCAACCGCCTCCGTACAGTACCCCGCCACATTCGCGACTTTGATTCCGCGGGACGCGCAGTAGCTTAAATCCACATTGTCAAAACCCGTCGCAAACAGGCAGATCAGCTTCACATAAGGCGCATCCGCTAACGTTTTCTCATTAAGCGGCGCCTTATTCGCAATAATGATCTCCGCATCCTTTACCCGTTCCGCCGTTTGCTCTCCAACCGTATTCGGATATTCCTTTACTTCGCCGAACTGCCGAAACACGTCCACCGACACGTCCGTTCCGACACTGTTTCTCTCCAAAATCACAATTTTCATATTTGCGCTCATGCTGCGAGCTCCTTTCTTTGCGAGCAGCTAATGCGCCAATGTTTGCGATGCTCGCAGCGCAAACTTGGGATTGAAAATTTTTAATTTTCAATCTTGACCCTCATCCATCCTTCGGTATTTACGAAAAACAGGGACAAGAAGCTGTCCCTGTTTCTGTCTGATACATATTTATCAGCGGGCGTCCTATCTGCCCAAAATCCATTATTCAGAAATCCGCACGTTTTAACATTGCGTTCTCCACACAGCGCCGAAAGGCTCCCGCGTCACCGGAAATCTTATAATCTCTTCAGAAGCGCTTCCCTCTGCTCCTCATAACCCGGCTTTCCGAGCAGGGCGAACATATTCTTTTTGTAGCTCTCAACACCCGGCTGGTTAAACGGATTAACGCCGAGCAGATAACCGCTGACGCCGCATGCAAACTCAAAGAAATAGAATAACTGACCAAGATAAAATTCATTGACTTCCGGAACCGTCACCATCAGGTTCGGCACCTGACCGTCCGTATGCGCAAGAATCGTTCCGTTCATGGCGGACTTATTGACAAAATCGACGGTCTTTCCCGCAAGGTAATTCAATCCGTCAAGATCGACTTCCTCTTTGCCGATTGTGATCGTCGCCCTGCTTGTCTCCACATTGATGACCGTCTCAAACATGATGCGCGCACCGTCCTGAATAAACTGCCCCATCGAGTGTAAGTCCGTCGTCAGATCAACGCTTGCTGGCAGGATTCCCTTTTGATCTTTGCCCTCGGACTCACCGTAAAGCTGCTTCCACCACTCCGATACATAATGCACGCTCGGTTCATAGTTTGCAAGAATTTCCACGCTCTTTCCCTTTTTGAGCAGAATATTGCGCAGAGCCGCATACTTTAAGGCATCGTTTTCTTCATACGGAAGCTCCAGCGCGTTCTTTCTTCCGCTTGCAGCACCTTCCATCAGTTTGTCGATATCCGCGCCAGATACCGCGATCGGCAGAAGTCCGACTGCGGTCAGCACCGAAAAGCGCCCGCCGACATCATCCGGCACAACAAACGTCTCATAGCCTTCCTCATCCGCCACTTTCTTTAATGCGCCCTTTGCCTTATCGGTCGTCGCATAGATTCTCTTTGCCGCTTCTTCCTTCCCGTATTTCTTTTCCAATAACTCCTTGAACACGCGGAACGCAATCGCCGGCTCCGTCGTCGTGCCGGACTTCGAGATCATATTGACAGAGAAATCGCGGTCCCCGACAACGTCCATCAGGTCTTTGATATAAGTGGAACTGATGGAATTGCCCACAAAATAGATTTCCGGCGTTTTGCGGATACTCTTGTCCACCGTATTATAAAAGCTGTGACGCAAAAACTCAATTGCAGCCCTTGCGCCGAGGTAAGAACCGCCAATCCCGATAACAAGCAGTACCTCGGAATCATTTTTAATTTTTTCCGCCGCCTTCTTAATCCG
Organism: Lachnospiraceae bacterium UBA7050; assembly: GCA_002493905.1. Lineage (GTDB taxonomy): Bacteria > Bacillota > Clostridia > Lachnospirales > Lachnospiraceae > DLAJ01. Next base: position 51,111 of record DLAJ01000006.1, read on the forward strand.
GGCAAACTCTTCCTTGTCATAATCAACCGGCAGGTCAATCCATCCTAAAAAATCGTTTCCCGCACCGCTCTTTGATGTCAGCGTTTCTTTTGCCGCAAGCGTCATGTTTTTCATGAACTCCACTTCGTGTTCACTGATAAACGGCGCTGTCTTTGAATAATCAAATGTGACCTTTGTGCTCATGTTGTCTCACTCCTTTTGTTTCATTAATTTCCTTTTATTTCCAAATTTCATCATCAAAATCAGTGTAGCAAAGAAGCCCGTTTTTTGCAAGTCCTTTAGCCGCATTACGAGAGCAGGCCATTTAGCCGGGTTACGAGAGCAGGTCCTTCAGGAGTTCCGCTAACTCTTCTTCTTTTTCCTTATCAAAATACGGCTTCTTTTTCTCCGTTTCATCCATCATGCCGCCCGTCCAGTCAAGTCCCTCCGGTTTGTTTGGGTTTTCCCGCTGCATCCTGCTCAGAACCGGCATCCTCTTTTTGTCAAAATCGTCATCCGTATCCCATCTTGCGCTCCTGCGTTCTGCGGCTGCCTGCCGTTCAAAGCCGGACCCGGATTCCATATCTTCTTCCACGGAATCCATTTCATCCATGGATATTCTCTTATCCATGGATATTCTTTCATCTATGGATATTTTTTCATCCATGGATTCCTCTTCCCGCCCATTCTGCATCTCTCCGGCTCCTTTCAACCGCTCCGCCTGAAACTCTTCAAATCCCTTGAGGCGCTCTTCCTGCGCGCCGTCCGTTTCCTTGAGCCGCTCCATCTGCACGTCCTCCGTTTCCCTGAATGCCCCGGTCTTTGATTCCCTGCGTTTCTCCCGCCGCCCGGACCGAACATCCGCATTCTTTTTCAGCCTGTCTTGATGCGCTTCCTGCAGGAACTCGCCTGTGCCGTCCGCGAGCTTTACCAGCATGTCATTTTCCACAAAATCGATCAGATTCGTCTTTAACATGCTGCGCCTGCCGGGAATATCCACGATCGACAGCACGGAAAAATAAAAGTACAAGCCGACCAGCGTAACCGCATAATACGGAATAAGGGAAAAAAACGACGCGCCGCCCGCAAGTGCCCGGCAGATACCGATTCCCGCCGAAAGTACAGACAAGAACATAAACTGACCGGACAGACCGCGTATCATGTTCAGCGAAAATCTGCCGATCTGAAGCCGGTTTAAGAATTTTTCCACAAACACCGGCACATTTGTGACGCCATTGTTTGACGCATAACTGCCTGCAAATTTCTGCTTGAACTGCTGCAGGATCCGATTTTGCGTTGTCTGCATATTTTCGGCCTCTTCCAGCATATGTTGATATAGTATCCCAATTAAAATCTGACTTAAAACAGAAAGGACAAAAAATGTTATCATCAGTGCGATAAAAAAATCCATGGAAAGAAATCTGATATGATCTGGCATTTTTCTACATCTCCTTTTTCACTTTCATGGAATAGTATAATGAATCTGACTGGCAGGATTCAATACAGACAGGCATGTAATTGATAGACAAATTTCGCACCCTTTGATATAATAAGCATAAAATCACTATGCGTTTTTAGGTCTGCAAAGTTTTTTATGAATAAAAAAGAGTTCCGCTTGCGCGAAACTCTTTTGGGAACGAGAAATTTCCTATAAGGATTAGGGTGTCAAAAGGTCAT
>DLAJ01000032.1 GCA_002493905.1 Lachnospiraceae bacterium UBA7050
AAAAGCTGTCAAGGGCGCGAAGCGTTCATTTTACCCTTGACAGCTTTTCCTGTCTTTGCTATCTCTTAACGGTCGAAGCGAAATTTCAATATGGATTCTGTTAATTTTGTTTTTAATCTGTCCTGTGTATCGTCATTGATATGCCCTTTGTGCATAGACAGATATTTGATGTGCGCGGTGTAATGCCGCAACACTTCCTCTACCGCTTCCGGCTCCCCGGCAACGGCTTTTTCGATTACTTCAAAAGGTATCAGCTTCTTGTTCCGGATATCCCAATTCCTCCCATTCTTTCCGTAGCTGTATCAGTGCGACATTTCTCCTGCGGTTTATCGAACTTCTGCAACGTCCGTACAGTCTGCCGATTGCTCCGTCACGATAACCGAGGAAGTAATAAAGCAACAGGACTTCCCGCCTTAAATCCGGCAATCTTGATAATGCTGTTGCCAGCCGTTCATCATCAACGATAACTTCCTTTTCCCAATATTGGACGGTTCATGTTGTGCCTTGCTCGGAAAATCGTCATAGCTTCATTCCCATTTTGTTTTGTATTTGTTACGCAATAGAACGCCATTTTGCCGGGTTAAGGTATAAATCCTTGACCTCAACAAAAATGCGCCCGAAAAGCCGCATATAACAAGGCTCTTGTTGCCCCTAACGCGTAACATAAGGGCATAAAAAAGCGGCGTTCCTGTTTGGAGATAAAGAAACGCCGTTCTTGTGAAATATTTTTGTATTCAATTTTTCAATACTATGTGCTGGTGTTTGGGCTTGCAGGGTTCCGGGCGGCATATCAAGGCTCTTTCCCTCAAAAGTAGTAAATTGGTAGTAAATTCAGCTTGAAATCCTGCATATATGCCATTAAATCAAGGCTTTTTTGAGATAATCGACCATTTTCTCCGACAATTATCCTCGTCTATTTTCAAGACTTGACATGATTCCTTTCAAGCAGTGCAGAAAATCTGATTGCTGCCATTGACGTTGAAAATACTATCACAAATACAGAACAGTAAGGCAGAAGACTGACCATCCATCCTGATCAAGTGGTAGTCCTGCGGATCAGCACAAAGCTTCTGCTGTAGTGCATGCTGCCATCGCCTGTCTTTGCCCGAAACTGTACACAAAGCGCATTCCCCGCAGCCTCAGGCGGCATAATATAGGTCTGCCGCCCCGCTTTTTTCCATCCGCCGCCGTTCCTGCATATTTCATAATCCTGTGCATCATCAGGGAACACAAAATAAATCCCCTGCGCAATTCTTGCCGGATGCTTTGAAGAAAGCAGGCGCTTTGCGCCGTTTTCATCATAGATTGTCATGAAAAGCGCCCCCTGTCTCTCTTCCCCATCCCCGGCAGCCTCACTGCCGGATTCCTCCGCACTGCCTGGCGCCGGCTGATAAACACAGACTGGGACAAGGCTCCCGTCTGCGCCGCAGAGCAATGCCCGACATAGCAGAACACCCAAAATATAGAAAACACCTTTGCAGAAAAACTGGCAGGAACAGCGAAACTGCCGCCCGGAACAGCCGGACTGCTTCGGAAAACAGCCGTTCCTCTCCTTGAAAAAACAGAAATGCATGACAGAATACTCCAATTAGATATGATTACCGCAAAGTACGGCTGTCTATAGTCTCCGTGTATCCTGAAAGACTCTCTCAGATCAACCGCTCGGTATTCTGATTATACGCTCCTGCCGCCTCACCCACAATCGGCAATATCACGATTCTCTAAAGGCCTTATTATGCCGCCCCGCCGACCTCAAAAAAAGAGAGGTTCCTGTGAAAGAACGCCTCTCTCCTTGTGCAATCTGACAGTCATACCCGCCCTGCTGCTTTTCTCTGTTATTTGGGACAAAAAAGGAATACATCTAAATGTATCAGATACAGGCAGGCATTTCCCCTGATTGCATAATGCTTTTACTTCATAAGTATGCCATCAAGCCTTTTCGCTAAATCTTCCGGATTGTCCCTGCAATTGTTGAGAAACCAATAAAAAAATACATTATAGATACCGCCTGCAAGAAAAACGGATTTGTATTCGTCATATTCCTGCCTGTATGTACTTAGAAATACCCGGTCAAATTCATCTTTGATCATATAGAATAAACCGGCTTTATTAAGCGCATTGCAAAGTTCTATTTGCTGCTTCATATGCGTAAACAGTTTTATAAAATAGCAGCTGACCGTATCGTTTTTATAACTGATGGCCGACTCTTTCAGAAAGCTGTCCGTAATATTCCTGACCTTTTTATGCAATATATCTTCTTTGCTTTCAAAATTCCGGTAGAATGACATTCTTGTCACTCCCGCTTTTTTACAGATTTCCGTGATCGTAATATCCCTATATTCTTTCTTTTTCAACAACAATAAAAACGCTTCGGTAATATACACATCGACGAAGGCTTCCCGTTTGATTTTCATGATACGATCTGCTCCCATCTGTCACATCTGGCTTTTGGCAGATTGATTCCCCGTACAATTTATGTTACTATTGTAACATAAATTGTACGGAACTCACTACAGGATGTCAAGAGGAGAAAAATGAAAAAAGTGCTTAAAATGATCGGACTTATTTTGATTTCTATTATTGTTATTGGATTTGTTATTTTACTTGTTGTTCTGAAAATACTGGGGAGCAGGCCTGCTGCCCCTGCAGATTACCAGCAGACGGTACAGACAGGCGGCAATATTGAAAAAAAATATATGGAAAACGGCCCTTATGAAGTATCCACACATGAGGCTGCCGCCCTGCAGCAGTTCGGGAAATTTATTGTCTACTATCCGGCAAAGCTCGAAACAAGCGGCGATCAATATCCTGTCATTGTGATATGCAATGGAAGCGGGACTCCTCTATCGAAGTACCCTGCGGTTTCAACGCATCTGGCTTCATGGGGCTTTATTGTTATCGGAACGGAAGAATCCTACTCGTGGAACGCCTTCGGAGCCGAAATGTGCCTGCGTTACTTAGAACGGTGTAACGATAATGAAAAAATAGAGGATACCGCAAGTATTTTTTATCAGAAGGTCGATTTTAATCATGTCGGCGTCGTCGGACATTCACAAGGCGGTGTAGGCGTTATGAACGCCATTACCGACACTGCTCACAAAAATATTTATAAAGCCGCCGTATCTTTATCCCCGACTAACAAAGAACTTGCACACAATTTGTTATGGGATTATAATGCCTCTCTGATCAACACACCGATTATGCTCATTTCTGGCGAAGGCGGCGGAGACGACTGGGTCGTGACAGGCGAACAGCTTCAGGATATTTATCATGACATTGATTCCGACAAACTTATGGCAAGAAGGATTCATACCGCCCACAATGAAATGCTCTATACTTGCAATGGTTATGTGACCGCCTGGTTTATGTGGCATTTACAGGGAGACCTGGAAGCGGCCGGCGCATTTACAGGAGAAAATGCTGAAATCATGAATAACAGTTTATATCAAGATCAAAGGCGGGATTTGCAATAACCATCCCGCCTTCATTTAGTCCTTCGGTACCGATATAGTACCCTTCAAACCATGATATTTCTTTAATCGTATCGAACATAACGCTTCCCGCTGCCTTTACTTGAACAGCCTCATAATATCGTTATACATGACAAATACCATCAGCACCAGCAGCAGGACAAATCCGATAAAATGCACGATCGCCTCTTTATCGCGCGGCACCGGTTTTCCGCGCACCGCCTCAATCAATGCAAATATCAGCCTGCCCCCGTCCAACGCCGGCAGCGGCAGCAGGTTCACAACGCCCAGATTCGCGCTTAAGAGAATCGCAAAATTCATCATGCTCATGATCAGCGTCATAATGCCATACTCGGAAGCCTCATCATAAACTTCTCCAACCACCTGCGCCATACCGACCGGACCGGATAAATCTTTCACAGACGCCTGCCCCCGAAACAGCATGAACAGGCTTTTATATACTACTTTGATCCAATAACGCACTTCATAATATGCCGCTTTGATCGTATCGATCGGACCGCACTTTTCGTAAACGCCGCCTGAAAAACCAATGAGATAGCGGCCGGTCTCCTCGTCAAAACGCGGTGTGATCACCGCCGTATAGCGTTCTCCGTCCCTCTCATAGACAACCTTCACGTCCTCGCCCTGATTGAGCTGCGAAAACAGTGTCACTTCCCGATACAGATGCACCCGCTCCCCATTTAGGGAGATCAGCTCATCTCCCGCTAAAAGTCCCGCTTCCTCAGCGGGGTAGCCTTCAATGACGCTCACAATTTTCGTATTATCGCTACCCGTCATTCCGACAACGATCAGCGACAGGAAAAAAGCAAGTAAAAAATTAAAAATTGGTCCCGCTGCATAAGTTGCAATCTTAACCCACGGGCTTGCCGCAGGCAGTGAACGGTCCCGCTCTTTATCAGGAATCAGTTCCTGTGCCTCCGCGGCGTTCTCATCTTTTTTCCTTTTTTCTTCTTCGTCGAGTCCATCCTCATTTTCAAAAATGCAGGCGCCGCCAAGCGGCAGCAGCCGCCATGTATAAAGCGTCTCTTTTCCCTGCCTTTTCAGCAGGATCGGACCCATGCCCACGGTAAACTCCACCACACGGATTCCGTTTGCCTTCGCGATCAGAAAGTGACCAAACTCATGCGCGATCACAACGACCGCAAATATCAGTAGGAACCATAAAATCTTTATCATAATTGTGCGTCTCCGGTTAATTGCTTAATAAAATCATATGTCTGTGCTTCCGCTTCAAGAATCTCATTTACATTCGGATTATTGACAATCCGGTGTGCGCTCATACAACGCTCTATCAGCTCGTATATTTGCAGAAAACGAATCTTTTTCTGTAAAAACAGGCTGACCGCCCGCTCATTCGCCGCATTGAACACCGTCGGCATCGTGCCGCCCGCCTTTGCAGCCTCAAGCGCCATGGGAAGCCCCGAAAACGTCTCCGTATCGGGTTTCTCAAACGTGAGCTGCGCAATCCTGCACAAATCCGCCTGTTCACCGCTCATCGGCTTTCTGTCCGGATAAAACAGCGCATATTGGATCGGCAGCTTCATATCAGGCAGACCCATCTGCCCGATGATCGAACCGTCTGCAAACTGCACTGCCGAGTGAAGAATGCTCTGCGGATGAATCAGTACCTCGATCTGCTCAAGTCCCACATCAAACAGCCAGCGGGCCTCCATCACTTCCAGTCCCTTATTGACAAGCGTTGCGGAATCGATTGTAACTTTTTTGCCCATGGACCAGTTCGGATGCTTTAACGCGTCCTCCACAGTCATCCCTGCAAGCTGCTCTTTTGTTTTTCCGCGAAATGGTCCTCCGGACGCCGTAAGAAGAATCTTCTGCACACGTGCGCGCGGCTGTCCCTGCAGTGACTGAAAGATCGCGCTGTGCTCGCTGTCCACCGGAAGGATCAAAACGCCGCGTTCTTTCGCAAGCGGCATAATAAGATGCCCGGCTGTCACAAGCGTTTCCTTATTGGCAAGTGCAATCGTTTTTTTCGCCTCGATCGCCGCAATGGTCGGACGAATACCGATCATGCCGACAACTGCCGTGACAAGGATATCCGCCTCCGGCATCGCGGCGATCTCCAGAAGTCCGTCCATGCCGCACACCACGCGCACGGACATATCCGCCACGCGCAGCGCAAGCTCCCTTGCCGCCTCCCCGCTCCACATACAGGCAAGCAGCGGATGAAATTCGCGGATCTGCGCTTCCATCAGGTTCACATTTGTGCCCGCCGCAAGCGCTGTAACCTTCAATTCCGGATTTGCCCGCACAATTTCAAGCGTCTGCGTACCAATGGAACCTGTTGAGCCTAAAACGGCAATGCGTTTTTTATCTGTATCTTTATTCATCACTGTCCCCCGATTGATATCACACCCGGCTTTTCCCTAAAAAACAATGATATGACATCCATGATTTCCGACATTTTCTATTTCCGACATTTTCTCAGCTTAAAAGCAGGATTCCCAAAAAATATATGAGCGGCGCCGTCACGATCACGCTGTCGAAACGGTCCATGATCCCGCCATGGCCCGGTATCAGCTTGCCATAATCTTTAATATCGTGATCGCGCTTAATGCCGGATGCCGCAAGGTCTCCGATCTGTGAGAGCACGGAACCGACACCGCCGATCAGCGCAAAATAGAGCGCCTGACAGGGAAGTTCAAGCGTATTTGTTTTCTGCAGTAAAAATCCGTACAGGAATCCGGCAAGTGCCGCACCCAGAATGCCGCCAGCTGAGCCCTCAATTGATTTTTTAGGACTCAGTACGGGCGCAAGCTTATGTTTTCCGAACGTCCTGCCAACCAGATAAGCGCAGGTATCACTGATCCAGCTGCTGATGAAAACAAGCCATACAAGATAAAAGCCTCCGTGCCACTCCCGAATCAGCCAGATAAAGGACAGCATGACCGGCGCATAGATACAGGCAAAAAAAGTCCTGACTGGTACATCACATTTCGTCTTGGGGAAAGTCAGCACATAAACCGCCATCAGACAAAGCAACGTAAGGATTAAGACCATCAGGCACATGAATGCTGCTGCAGCCGCCCCCGTAATCGTAAGCTGGTGCGGTCCGTCCGTAAGCAGCCCCATGCCCGTGCCGTAAAGATACAGCAGAACATCATAAACAGTAATTCCAATCAGCCCGACAATCTCATAAGCGTTTGGCGCTTTTCCTTTTTGATTGACTCCCATTGCCCTTGTCAGCTCTAAAAAGCCGATCACGGACACAGCATAAATCGTCAGCAGCAATACCCAGTCCCCCGCCCAGATTGCCCCGAACGCCAATATTACCAGTACAATCCCGCTGATTGTCCTTGTCAGAAACATGTCTTCCCCTCCCGGTTTTCCGTTTTTGGTAAAATTCCCAGACAGCGGCACTTGAATGCCGCTCTTTCAAGCCGCTTTGTCATTCACATCATCTATCATGCGTTCCTATCCTCTACTACGCCTCCATGACATCCGTCACGCCTTCACGCCACCCATTCCACGCTATCCGTCACGCTTTCACGCCTCCATAGCGGCGGTCCCTGTCACAATATGATTCCACCGCCTTCTGCAGTTCTTTCCCATCAAAATCAGGCCACGGAACAGGCGTAAAATAAAATTCGGCATAAGCGAGCTGCCAAAGCAGGAAATTGGACAGCCGCTGTTCCCCGCTTGTCCGAATCAGGAGATCGGGAGCAGGTATGCCTGCCGTGTCCAGCGAGGCTTCAAAAAGCTCCGCATCGATCGCCTCCGGCAATATCTCCCCCTTTTTAACCCGCACGGCAATTTTTTGCACCGCACGCACAATTTCATCACGGCTTCCGTAATTCAGCGCAACGACAAAATTTAAGCCGTCATAATCCTTCGTCGCTTCCTCCAGCTCTGCAATCTGACGGCGGAAGTCACTATCTAAACCGGTCCGGTCGCCGATCACGCGCACGCGCATATTGTTTTTTTTGGCAGTTTTTTTGCAGGTGGCAAGATAACTTTTCAAAAGCTTCATAAGAGCCGCAACTTCATCCGAAGGTCTGCTCCAGTTTTCCGTGGAAAAGGCATACACCGTCAGATAACGGATTCCCATCTCATGCGCTGCGCGGCAGACGACCTCCACATTTTTAGCACCCTGCACATGCCCGTAATTGCGGGGCATTCCTTTTGCCTTCGCCCAACGCCCGTTACCATCTAAAATGATCGCTACATGCTGCGGTATCTCCATACCCATTCCCTCCAGAAGAAAAAGCGTGCCTTGCTTTGCAATTGCTGATTATCAGACAAAGGCGCACTCCATGCAAGCATGCCGTGCGCCCCCTCATATTCCCCGTTTATACCGTCATGATCTCCTTCGATTTGCTCTCCACAAGCGCATCTACTTCTTTGATGTACTTATCCGTTGCTTTCTGCAGCTGGTCCTCAAGCTGCTTTGCCTCATCCTCGGATATCTCCTTGCCAAGCTTTTTGACGGCATCATTACCGTCCCGTCTGGCATTGCGGATAACAACCTTATTATCCTCGCCTTTCTTTTTGATCTCTTTCACAAGCTCTTTTCTGCGTTCCTCGGTCAGTTCGGGAAATACCAGCCGAACCACCGTGCCATCGTTGGAAGGTGTAATGCCGACATCGGACATCATAATCGCCTTTTCAATCTCCTTGATCAACGATTTTTCCCAAGGCGCAATCTGAATCATTCTTGCTTCCGGAACCGTGATGTTTCCGACACTCTGAATCGGCGTCGGCGTTCCATAATAGTCCACCTTGATCTTATCTAAGATATGCGGATTGGCACGACCCGCACGGATCGTCTGAAAATCAGCCTGCAAAAAATCAAGTGCCTTCTGCATTTTTTCCTCATATTGCCCTAATCTTGCGTCCATGTTAATCCTCCCCCACGGTCACTTCCGTGCCGCCAAAATCACCCTTTATCGCATTTACAATGCTGTTTTTTTCATTCAGGCCAAACACGCGCATCGGCATTCTATTTTCCCTGGCTAGGATTGACGCTGTCATATCCACAACCTTAAGCCCGCGCGCAATTACCTCGTCAATGGAAACCCTGTCGTACTTTTTTGCCGCCGGATTTGTCTGAGGATCGTCATCATACACGCCGTCAACCGCTTTTGCAAGCAGAATCATATCGGCCTCCACCTCAACCGCACGCAGAACCACTCCTGTATCCGTGGAAAAATAAGGATGACCAGTTCCCCCTGCAAAGAATACAACCATTCCTTTGGAAAAATATTTGTTTGCGCGGTCCTTGGAAAAAAGTTTCGTAAAAGAACCACACTCAAACGGTGTCAGAATCCCCGTCTCTAATCCGACGCTTCTGCATATTTCCGAGACATAAATGCAGTTCATGATCGTTGCCAGCATGCCGATCTGGTCCGCTTTGGTACGATCAATATTCTCACTCGAACGCCCGCGCCAGAAATTGCCTCCTCCGATGACGACACCAACCTGTATCCCATCCTCAACAAGCTGCCTGATCTGCATGGCAACCTCTCTGACAGTCGGCTCGTCAAATCCGCTCTTTTTATTGCCTGAAAGCGCTTCACCACTCAGTTTTAACAAAATCCGCTTCATGCTGCCCTCTCCTCTGATCCATTCCGCAAACTCTTTTTATATCTTCGCCGTCTTCTTAAACTCATCAAAGAATGCAGTAGGATTAACATCGGCGTAGCACTGGGAGCACATACCTTCTACAACAGCTCCGTTATTGATCTGAACAGATTTGGATTTGATATTACCCATGACAATCGCTGAAGTGTCTAAGATAACAGGTCCTTTCACGTCAATGTCACCCTTAACCGCACCCGCAATCACTGCACTGGTTGCCGTGATATTACCAATGATCACAGAACTCTGTCCAACCTTTACACTGCCAAGTGAATTCACCTCACCAATGATTTTTGCGGACTCCGCATAAATTTCTGCCGCTTTGGAATTTCCGTTGACTACGCCGGTCACATCTAATTTCCCCAAAATATCAATATTGCCCGTAATCGTTCCCAAAACTTCCATTGACCCTCTCGATATAATATCACCGGTGATCGTCATTGCCTCCGTGATGACGGACTTCTCATCACTAGCTACCTCGTCCTCACCAAATACGTGTTCCTCCATCTTTTTAACTCCTTCCTTCTCCGTTTCATTCACTTCTTCATTCATTGCGTTATCCATTTCCATTCCCTCTTCTGACTTGTTAATTTTTTCTGACATGTTAATCTTTTCTGACATGTTATCTGCCTCCGCCGTTATAATCATTTCTGCCTCCGATGCTGCCTCTGTTTCAGACAGCACTTTTTCTGACGCATCCTCCATAGGCAATTCTTTCTGTACTCCCTCTGCCGTCACAGCCTGCATCCCCCCTGATTCCTGCTCCGGTACTTCCGCCGTCGGAATCTCCGGCTCCGCTCCAGGTGTTTCCGACGCCAAAATCTCCGGCTCTGCTTCAGGTATCTCTGAGATCGGAATCTCCGGTTCAGTCTCAGATGTTTCTTCGGAATTTTCATCTACTCCGCTAAACAGTTCCGCCAGCAGTCTGTCCTCGTCTGTTTCTGTCTCCGCAGATCCCTTTGTCACAGCAGCGTAATCCGCATCCTCCATCTCTGCAAATGAAGCCTGTTCCCCAAGCAATGCTGCCAGATCTTCTTCTACTCCGGCCAGCGATACCTCTTTTGACTCTCCGTCGAGATTCTCCATCCTTACCGCCGCTTCTGCACTGCTTTCACCACCGCTGAACAGTTCCGCCAACAGCTTATCTTCTTCGCTCTTAGCTTCCGCCGGACCGGACAGCTCCATATCTGCCCCCTCCGCCGTATCCAGCCTGTCTGCCACATCTGCCGGCATCTGGCTTTCCGCTCCCGTGTCTTCAGTCTTCTCGTCCGGCATCAGCTCGCTGACCGCCTGCGATAAGTCTTCCTTTAAGTCTGAAAAAAATCCCATACTGCAACCACACCTTTCTGTAACGCACCATGTATCCGTACAGACGTTACAATCATTCATCTTCCGCTTTTACCTGTTGAATCCGGGCCGTATCCTCCGTAATTGGCAGGATCACAGTCTGATCCATCTGCAAAATGCGTTCTATGATCGTCGGCAGCGCCTCAACCGTTTCCGGTTTTCCCGCCGCATCGTGCATCAGCACGATTGCCGTTCGATATCGCTCCATATTATTCGTCACATTGTCCGCAAGCTGTTCCGCCGTAAGCTTAACGCTTCCCGCATCGCCATTTACGATATTCCAGTCAAAATAGAGGATGTCCCGCTCATCCAGAACATCAATCAGCTCCTGCACATCCGTACTGCTCAGCGCATTACTGCTGCCTCCCGGAAACCGGTAAAAACAGCTTGTCAGACCCGTCATATCATATAAATAACTGCGGATCTTCTCCAAATCCTCCGTAAACGCCTCGGCCGACGCATAAATCTCACTGTACTTGTGACTATAGGAATGCATACCGAGCGTATGCCCTGCTTCTACAATGCGCCGGTACATTTCCTGCGAATGCTCGTCCGTTTTCCCAACCACAAAAAATGTAGCCTTCACTCCATAGCGGTCCAAAATTTCCAAAATTGCTTCCGTATTAGTGCTTGGGCCATCGTCAAATGTCAGATATACCTTTCGATAATCGTGGTAAAGCTGCTCACCGCTCAGTTTTTCCGCTTCCTCAGGCTTGGTTTCGCTGCCATCTGCGTCTATACCGCTGCCATCCACACCGCCAGCGCCTCCGGCTTTGTCTGCATCCGCGCCGCTGCCATCCGTACTGTCCGCATCTCCGGCTCCGTCCGCATCCATGCCGTTTTCATCCATACTGTCCGCGTCTCCGGCTTCATTCGAACTGCCTTCCGAAACATGTTCTCCGGCCACAGTCAGATCCGCTCCTGCGCTCACACCCAGGACGGTCTCTGCACCTTCCGTGTTTTCACCCGGCTGCGCCAGATAACCTGTTTCTCCACTGCCTGCCGACAGCCGCATGTCATCACGCATCTGCCCTGCAAGCCGCACCTCGCGTGCCGCCTCAAGTTCCTGCACCTTATGCTCCAGTCTGCCCACTTTTAAGAAAAGAATGATACACAACAGCACGGGCAGCAGGATTGCAAGAACGATCATCGCCACTATCATTTTTTTTAATCGATTGATCCGCCGTCTGCGCTCCGCGTCCGTTCTTACGGGCTTATCCGGCTCCCTGTCTATCCCTGCCATATCTTTTCACCGCAGGAACTCTGTTCCGTTCCTTTCACACGATTATCATTATAACATAACTATCCCTATACGGGCAAGTATAAACGAACAGGATGTTCGCGAACCTTAAAACGAACAGGATGCCCGCAAACATTCACCACGGCCTTACTCTGTTCCTTCTCCTGCTTTCCCGAACCCCCGTCATTCATAGACACAGCCCTCCGTCTCACCAAGAATGATATTATCCGTGCCAATCTGCGCAACCGTCACAACATCACCGGGATTCAGATGTGATTTTTCCAACAGAAGCATTCCTTTCTCCACATACGTTGTTTCCTGCACTTCCCCGTTTACACAGATATGACTGTATTCGTTGAAGCCCGTTCCATATACATAAATATGCCCTTCCTCCTCGCGCACCGCGGTAACGGCAATCTCATCAATTCCAAGCTTTAACGCCGTCGCCTCATAAGGATTGATGCCGCCGTAAATTTCCCGCTCGCCATACAGCATGTCATACTGAAGCATTTCGAGCTTGACAAGATAATCATCGTCCCCCATACAGCTCTGATGCAGCTTTGTCAGAATACCCTGCTCAATTCCAGCCTGCTGCAGTACCTTTGCTGAAAGCTGATATGCTTCCAAATCCATATCATTTTTGGCAAGCCCTATATTATCCCAGACCACATACTCCGTAGCAGTCAGAATACCGCCTTCCACATCTTCGGTCTCAAGATTCATATAGGGCAGATGGTCCCCATAAAGAACAAGAACCACAGGCTCTCCACGGTCTTCAAGTGCCTCGATCAGTCCCCGCACAAACCGGTCATCCTCGGCTATTTGGTTTACATAATAACTCCATGCATACTGCATGTCCAAATCTGTATAACGGATAAAGATCGGTTCCTCGTCCTCTAACCGCTCAGACGGATATTCTCCGTGTGCCTGTACCGAAATGGCATAGATGACATCCTCTCCGCCGGTGGAATCCATCGCTTTTAAGATTTCACCGATCAAAATTTCATCTTTGGCAAATCCGTTGATATTGCGCTCCACATCATACATATACTCAATCGGCGTAAATGTGTCAAATCCAAGCTGGGAAAACACAATATGCCTGTCATAAAATGTTCCGTCATTATTATGGATAGCATGCGCGGTATAACCCAGCGCCTTCAGGTTGTTTGCAATGCTCTCGCAGGTTGTTGACTTTAGGATTGTCTTATAAGGATATTCACCCGGACCAAAAAAATCCAGATTCATTCCCGTCAAAATCTCAAATTCGGTATTAGCAGTACCTGCTCCAACGGACGGAACATACAGATGCCCTGTCGTATAATGCTGTGTCAGTTCCCTCCAATAGGGAATCGGATCTTCAGAAAATTCCAGCCCCACAACCGTATAGGGGTCAAAAAAGGACTCAAGCTGCACAAAAATAACATTCGGCGGTCCGGCATTCTCATTTTCATTTCCATGCCCCCCGCCATTCTCCGGTTCAGCCTGCTCCGGCTTTTCCGGTTCTTCATCCGGTACATTGCTGTCCGGCGGCATGATCTCCGGCTTATCCCCGGACGCGGTTCCTCCGGGCATCTGCCCTCCGTCCAGCATCCCGCTTCCCATTCCCGGTTCCAGAGGATTTACCGGAAACGGCGCATTCAGGGAACCTTCCACAAGGCTCTCAATCTGCTCCGCAGAATAATCGTCAGGTTCTTCCATGCCGAGGTTGATCACACTATTGGCAAAACAATATGTGAAGCCAAACTTGCGGTATGCATCTGCCAAATTGGAAAAATTCTCAGTCGCCACACCACATGCAACCAGAATGCGGTTGACACCGATCAGACTGAACGCATAAACAACCGTAACTGCCAGCGTTGCCGCCACATGCAGCTTCCCCTGATATTTGGGCGTTTTCAAACCCAGCACAACGCTGAGTACGATTGCCCCCACAATGGCCGATAAAATCAGGACAATAACCAGCGGTGACAAATACAGTTTTACAATTCTGACCGCTGATGTAATCAACAAAAAATCAACCGCAGCAAACGGCGTCGTCCGAAAACAAAGCAGAATGCCGTTCGTAATTCCGAGTGCTAACAGAATAATGGAGACAATCGCATTATACATCATTCTCCTGCGAAAAATACTTCCGAGACCAAGAAAGAGCAGCAGGATCAGTGCATTAAACGCAAACATCACCGGACGTCGTATCACATATACCAGTGCCTGAAGCGGAGAATGCCGCGAAACACTTTCCATTACCAGATTCAGCACAAGTGATTCATACAGACAGAACAGCAGATAGTGTCCGTTAATCCATTCTATACTGTCTTTGTGAAACATATTTTTTATTTTATCTTTCATCTTAACCGCCTTTTGTCTAAAAAAGAGTTTGCGTTCCGCAAACTCTTTCGAAGAAATGCCGAAGGCATTTCTTCCGGGTTGAGGAAATTCCTATACGCTAAAAAACAAGCGCACTATTACTTTAATGGTAGTAGTGCGCAAAGTCAAGATAATAAATCACAACATGATACAAAACACAATAGAGGCTCAGACAAATTCATCCACAGCCACGCCTTTCGCGTCTTCCCCAGTCAGCCCAAGCTTGTTCAGCTTACGTTTGACTTTCTCCTGAATGTCATCCTGCTTCTGCGAGAGTTCCGTGATCTTATAGCTCTGTTTTTCGTTCCGGTCCTCTGCTTTCCCGGCGTTCTGAGCCCCGTCGTTCTCATCTTTCGTTTTTTCGGCAGCAGGCTCTGTGTCTTTCTTTTCCTCTGTCTTCCCGGCAATCTGTTCTCTAAGATTCTCCGCCTCTTTTTTCTGCTCGGCAAGGCGCTCACGGTTCTGTTTAAGCATCTGCTCCTGCTCCGCTTTGTCCTCGCGCCGGTTTTCTATCCGCTCCTCCTTCGCCGCTTCCTGTTCCTTGCGGTCTTCGAGCTTCTCTTCCTTTTCTTCCTTTTCCTCCTTGCGCTCCTCGGCTTTTTCCTGCGCCTTCTCCCATTCCTCGTCTACTTTGTCCTTGACCTCACCAATCATACCGTATGCAGCGTCTTTGTTCGCCGCAAGCTTGATGTCCTCCGCTGTATCCTGCGCGAAGCCCATCCCCTGCTCATACGGAGTCGCAAGCATTCCGATTTTTGTCTCGCGGATCGCAATATTCTCCGCCTTGATTTCCTTTTTGTTGCTCTCAACGATGCTGCGGTACATTCCCGCATCCTGATTCACTTCCAGACAGCGTTTCTGATATTCGGTCAGTCCCTGCTCATCAATTTCAGCAAGGCGCTTCCTTTCATCAAGGGAAAGCACAGAATCGGGCGTCTGACCGTTCTGACGTTTCTCCAGCAGTTCTAAATCTTTCTGTTCCTGACTGTCGTCCGTTATGCCGTACTCTTCTTTCAACGCCGCTTTCTGATCATTGATCTTTTTTAATTCAGCATTCGCAGCTTTTGACTCCGCTTTCAGCGTCTTAATATTAGCGCGGCGTTTTTCCATATCCAGCGCAACCTTATTATCCGAATCAAACACATCTGCAACAATCTTGCGCGCCTGCCGCAGCGCCGCTTCTTTTTTCTGCATAATGGGATTTTGCTGCATGCCCGCGCCCATCTGTACGGATTTCGTTTTTTCCTGCGCGTTCTGCCTCTTTCCCCGTGCGCCCTGTGCCTGCTCGTCTTGTCCTATTGCAAAGGATACGGAGATCACACCATCCCTTTTTTCTCCGACTTTCATTGCTTTCCCCCTCTTTTCTATATGGAATAATCCACCGACTGCCCGACCATCTTCTCTTCCTCAGTACACACATGATCGGTGAGATAACCCATCTCATAATCCTCTATCTTGCGCATCAATTCTTCTATGGAATTTGCCGTAATCACAACCTCGTCCGTCTTCTCCGCGCGGTCCGCCCTGTCCATGTATTCTCTTCCGTCAGCACGGTCTTTCCCGTCTGCGCGCCGTTTTTCAAGCCGTTCCTCGTCCGCCTTCTTCGCAGCTTTCTTCTTTTCTGCCTTCGCATCCTCTTTCTTTTTCGCCGCACGCTTTTCGATCATTTTTCTCTGCTCTGCAAATGATTTGTCGACTGCCGCAAAGAAGGATGCCCTTCCGTCCTTATACTGCATTCCGTAGGACTTCACGCCCGGCTTAGTCCCGACCGTCTTTGCCATCTGGTTCAGTCCGGAGGACGCTGCCTGAATCTTACTCTCGATCATCGCACGGTATTTTTCATCCGTAGCCATACGCTCGATCTTATCCGTATCAATCAGCACCGTCATCCCGTTCGGCGTGGCAAAGCTGTTCTTCATGGCATCCGCTTCCTGCTTTTTGTCGGATGCTACCAGTACAAAACTCATGTTGCCGTATTTCTTGGTCAATTGATTATAATAGTCCTCGGCCTCTTTACTGAGCTTCGGATTCCCATAGGTTCTTCCAGTCTTAATCTCTTTCTTGGCGGATGTTTTTTCCGCCTCCGCTTGTCTGACTGCTCCTGTCTGCTGCTTCCCATCCTCCGGCTTCTTTGCGCTGTCCGTTTTCCGGGCCTGCGTCATGTACGCCGCCGGTCTCGCCTGCTGTCCCAATCCCTGCAAATACGCATCCATTCCGATCATCTTTTTTCCTCCTTGAATTTCGTGTTGTCCGCCTGTTGGCCGTACTGTCCGGAGAATCCGTTCCCCGCACGTCTGGTATTATTTTTTGTTTTCAGTCCAATCTCAAAGGAATCGGCAAGCCTGCCGCATTTCCGGCACCAAATTGCAAATCGAACTTTGTCCTCTTTACAAATCCGTGCGTTTCCTTAGAAACCTCCATATTGTATATCGGCAGAAAAACAAGGATGGTTTACAGTATTTCCCTTTACCTGATAGTCGGTTTATGCTTTTTCACAGTTTCTGCTTCGCAATTCCAAGAAAAAAAGCCAAAACAGGAATCCTCTTTATGATTTCATATAGTAAAAATGTGACGCTGATTGAAATCAGCACAATCGCTGAAAATTGTCCCGCAACGCCAAGGGACAGCTTCAGGACAAAGAAACCTGTTACAACCAGAATCGGCATGTGAAGAATGTAAATAGGAAAAGAAGCACGTGTTAAATAATCACAAACCCGATTGTGAATATTGAGCTTTGCCCGCCCTATGCCAAGCAGTGTAAGTATTCCCATCCATCCAAAAAAAATATAGAGCCCCGTCATCCATAAGTTCCGAAGATTTACAAAGCAATATAAATAACCATATAGAGCGCCTGACAAGGTAAAGCCCGCCGAGCTGATAAGCCGATACTTCTCTAGTTTTTGCAGAACGCTTTCCTCCGATAAAACATAGTATCCGAACAAAAACAGCACTGCAAACTGACCTATGCTTTTTCCTCCTATATTTAGGACATATTGACTGAGCCACTCAGGAACAAACAGTAGAACGATAAAAGCGTACGAAGCATTGCCCGCCTGAGAATTCAATTGTAAATATTTTTTTTGCAGATAAATAATCGGAAGTACCGCTAAGGAAATGATAAATAAATAATTGTTTATATGTTCTTTTCCGAAGAGCATATTTACAGCTCATGCCTGCGATCGCAAACAAAAGGGTCATATACCATGGATAAACTACAGTGGAAAACACATAAAGCGGGGTGTTTGTGTGCGACCATATATAAAACCCGCTATATTCGCCCCCGCTCCATATCTGTGCTGCATGAAATGGAAAAAGCAGCAGGATAGCCATCCATCTTAAGTTATCTATATAGTATTTTCTCTCCATTCAAATGCTCCTTAACATATTCCTGCGTACGTTTACTCATTTCTTCGTCTACTTTTTCCGCAGCTCCGATTGTGGTCTGGCAGCATCTCCGTTACCTTTCCATTCGGCCGCTTAGTTCTTCCCATGCCGCCACCGTCAGAATATTGTTATCCCACATTGTATCAGGCAGATCAACCGCTCCTATATACCATACCGGAAACAGACCGGCATGGAGGGAACCTTTTACATCGCATTCATACTGATCTCCGATATACCAGACTTCGCTTGGACGCAGCTCCGCTTTTTCCAATGCCAGATCAAAAATTCTTTTATTTGGCTTACGAAACATATAGTTACTTGAAGTAATCACAAATTCAAACGTATTTCCCGGAAGCAGCCTGTTAATACGCTCTGCAACCACGGACGGAGCATAGGCAATATTACTTATGACACCCGTGCGGATACCCTTACCATTCAAATACTCCAAAAACTCTTTGATCCCCTTTGTCGGCTCTCCCGGCGCAGCGGCATCCCAGAATACGGTATCAATTTCAGAATTGCTCAATGCAATCTCTATCCCCTGCGATTCATAAAGATAAGGCGTAAACATCGTATTAGGCACTTCGATCTGAAATAAATGCCTTTTTTCAGGGTCATATCTTCCGAATTCCAAATTCAGTTCATTCGCTCTGGCCTGTACCTGTTGCGCTGTCAAATGATATTTATTTTTAACCGCATATTGTAAAACGGCCTCTGTCCCCTTTATCCCGTCAAATTTCTGTTCTGCAATGAGTGTCTGACCATAATCAAACAATATCATTTTGGGTAGTTTCATGTAAGCCGTCTCCTTCTGGTATATAAACTTTTTTTGTAAACTCCCTTGGGTTTATTATAGCATGGATTCTGTCCCGCTGATATTCATTTTTTATTTCTAAAATCAGGATGAAAATTTCAAAAGTTAATTCCA
>DLAJ01000041.1 GCA_002493905.1 Lachnospiraceae bacterium UBA7050
GGAATCTCGGATTACTATTGAGGTCTTTTACATAAAAAACGGAATCCTTTTCTCCCTTATAAACTAACTATAGTCCGGCCGGGCTGTTAAAAACGCCGGGCCGTGCATAAACTCTGCGTTTGTGCACGCTCCCGGCGTTCCATGAATCTGTTCCTCTGATGCAATGCTGTTCTCATAAAATGCGATATATGCAAAATTTAGCGCGTCGCAATCCTGCCTTCGCCAATTCCATAGGTCAGATAATGCTCGTATAAGGCTTCTTTATCATAACCAAAAGCCGCCTTCAGGTCCGCATATCTGTTTGCATATGCAATATGGTTAAATCCATCCACATCGTCGAAAACCGAAATCGTATCACTGTCTTCCGCAAACCACGGATTCTCAATATCGTAATCCGTAGGGTCCCATCCTCTGCATAAAGAATCCTCCGGTATGGTAATCGCCTCCGGTTTTTCAAGCGGTCCTGCCTCTTCACTGTCAGAATACACAATGACCGTAGTCCCTGCTTTACAGTGATCGTAAATCCATTTCGAATCCTCCACCGACAGCCGGACACACCCTAAAGATGCATTTTCACCCAGTTTATTATATTCTTCCCATTCCAGGGAGTCTGGCGAGGCCTCTATATACGGTACCGAATGAAACAAAATTTTGTTGGTAAAGCTCACCGCATATCTGCCATAGGTATGATCTACCATCAACCGCCATTCATAATAACGGGACGTCTTAAAAGTTCCTCTCGGCGTAGCATGCCCTTCCCGTCCGCAGGAACAAACCATTGCCTTTACAGGTGTCAGCGTGCCGTCCGCTTCCTCCTGCATAACCGTAACACAATTCCGTGCCGTATTGACATAGATAACATAATCCGGCCTTGTATCTTCTCCCGGATTTTCTGTCTGTATAGTTTGCTCTTCCTCCGCATTCACCGTCAGGACTTCAGTTGAACATAATATCATACCCATACATGCGATACCCATAATGACCGCTCTAAGCATTTTCATGATTATACCCCCGCATATCGCTGGCATTTTCCTGCGATATTGCACCAATAAGCAGTTTGAAGGGAACTTTCAAACTTCACACCTCATTCCCTTCTCCTTCCGTTATGTTATCTGTAAACATTTTTCAAAGAAAACACAGATTCCGCCAGTGTTCCCTCAGCCCTCCTCATACGACGTTCCTTTTATGCACTGCGTAATTTTGGATGCCGGATATCCCCGCCTTAATAGAAACGCATATAGCTTCCTTTGCTGCTCAGGCGTACAGTCTTCCCCGCAATAGCCTTTTTTTACAAGCAGGGTCTGTATTTGAAGCAGTTCTGCGTCCTCCTCATCTGAAAAATCCATCTGCTCATAAATTTTTCTGACAGTATTCCTGCCGATTCCCTTCTTAGCCAGATCATGTTCCATCCGCAGCATGCTTTTCTTTTCTCTGTATGTATCCAAATAGTTTCTCACATAGGCTTCATCATCCACATACCCATAAGATTTCACATATTCTAAAGCAGTCTGAATGATTTCATCCGGATAGCCGCCCCGTTCCAATTTGCGCCGAAGCTCCGGCTCCGTATAATCACGCTGTTTTAAGAGATTCATACACCGAAGCTTCGCTCTTTTAGGCAGCTCTGTGTCAATCAGCTTTTTATAGACGGCGTCCTCTATTGGCTCCCCCTCCTTAAGCTGGTAACGGTGCAGTTCAGACTTATACAGTGAAAAACTCATTCCGTCTTCCAGAATTACATTCGATTTTATTTTACTTAGCTCCGTTATCTCCCTGACGATCATTTGGTCCCTTTCTGTGACGCAGACAGAAGCATGTCCTGCAAGTTCGAACAGCCATACAAAAACGATAACAGTCCAGCCAAGCATGACTGAACTGTTACATAAGACGGTAATTGTGTTTCCGGCTGAGCAGGCCTGTAATATCCCCGTTCACTACGGAACATATCACTCTTTGGAGCCGCTCTTCGCCTTTTTTACCGGTTCAGTCAGACTTTGTCCGCCAGCCGTTTCCCCGGCACCGGCTTCCTTTCCGTCAGATGCCGTCTCGTCTTTGGTCTGTGCATCTCCATTCAGACCGTAATGCGCACGTACCTTTGCCTCAATTTCATCACATATCTGGGCGTTGTCCTTCAGAAACTGCTTCGCATTTTCACGCCCCTGCCCGATCTTGTTTCCTTCATACGCATACCACGCACCCGTCTTCACGACGATATCCACATTCGCCGCCATGTCAAGGATGTCACCCACAGTGGAAATGCCCTCGCCAAACATAATATCGAACTCCGCTTCCTTAAACGGCGGAGCAATTTTATTCTTAACAACCTTTACTCTTGTACGGTTACCGACAACCTCGCCGCCCTGCTTGATCGCCTCGATTCTTCTGACGTCCAGACGTACTGAAGAATAAAACTTGAGTGCGCGTCCGCCCGTCGTTGTCTCAGGATTGCCAAACATAATGCCGACTTTTTCGCGAAGCTGGTTGATAAACACAACGGTACAGTTGGATTTACTGATCACACCAGTCAGCTTCCTTAACGCCTGCGACATCAGTCTCGCCTGCAGGCCGACATGGGAGTCTCCCATATCGCCGTCAATCTCGGCCTTGGGCACAAGCGCTGCAACCGAATCCACAACGACAATATCCACAGCGCCCGAACGTACCATTGTTTCGGTAATCTCCAACGCCTGCTCTCCACAGTCCGGCTGTGATATGTAAAGATTATCAATATCCACGCCGATATTCTTTGCATACACGGGGTCCAGCGCGTGCTCCGCATCAATAAATCCTGCGATCCCCCCGCTCTTCTGTACCTGCGCGATCATGTGCAGTGTAACGGTCGTCTTACCGCTTGATTCAGGTCCATATATCTCCACGATCCTTCCCTTGGGAATCCCGCCCAGCCCCAGTGCGAGATCGAGACTCAGAGACCCTGTCGGAATCGTCTCCACATTCATTCTTGCTGCCGGATCGCCAAGCTTCATGACCGTTCCGCGTCCATATTGTTTCTCTAACTGTGAAATCGCCGCATCCAGCGCTTTCAGCTTCTCATCCTTTTCCATATTCTTCTCCTTCCGAACCGTTCGCGCAGAACAAATGTTCTCTTTCCTCATAATAAAACATTTGTTCGATTCTGTCAACAGTTCCCTGTGAAATATTTTATGTCATTCATTTTCGCAGTTCCTATGTCCAATAAAATACTCTTTTGCTTCTTTTCAGCTCATTTTATGAAAATTGGAAGACAGCACCATAGTACCCTGCGACGGCAGTTACGCCGAAAGAAACAACAAAAAACACGGTCTTCTTGAATGTAACATAGAACCAGATGCCGGACAACCGTCAATTTGCACAAATTTAAGCAGCTGGCAGTTTTACGCTGCAGACAGCTTCCACATTCGTTCACAACGGCAGGCAGTTTCCACCGCAGCCCCGCTTTCTGTCACTCACCTGCGCCGTTTTTCTTTTTTCGCTTCGGATACCCTTTTCCTATTACAAACGGTACCAGATGATTCACAACATAAATTGTCGCAAGTTCCATCACCAGCAGGGACGACGCAATCCCGAAATACAGACAATATTTTTTTGCACGCGGTGAGATCGACACTAAAAAATACCCAAAATCAATTGCCTTGAGCATGTACTGGCAGTCTAAATGCGTCGCCATGATAACAAGGGAATTTGCCCCCAGATAACAGATTCCGCGCAGTATTTTTCCATATTTACAGATGAATATCAGAGAACAGGTTCCGAGAACCGCATTCAGATAATAGAGCCAGAGATGATGAAACACCATATAATGCAGATCCGTCAGCCCGTTATAGAGGCTTAAGCATGCCGTCAATGCCAGACCGCAGAAACCCGCGCACACGAAAAGAACACGCTTTTTCAAAGCCAGTGTCTCAGACACTGGCTTTGAAAGTGTCTGAGGCACTGGCTTAGGCAGCATATACCCGTCCAGCCTCTGAAACAGGCGCATCAGTTCATACCCTGCCATCAGGAATCCCAGTCCGACCATACTGCGAAGCCATGTACCGATCAGTTCATAAAGCAGTCTCAGCGGCACATTGGTACGTGGAAAAAGACGGTCAAACTGCGGCTTGACAAGCGGTGCCGCCACAGCGCACAGCACACAGACCACAATGACTGCAGCATGACGTTTCCTAAAGGCCTTAAGCAGTCCAAAAAATGCAAGTTCGGAAAAAAACAACGCAGTCAGGAACCACAGAACAGACATACCTCCCAAACCAAACGTCTGAATCAAATATCCCCTGATCACGTTGAATTCTATAATATGTAAGTGCGCGTAATAATACCCTCCGTAAATCGCCAGATAAACCGCGCTGAATACCGCATACGGCACAAGCATGCTGAGCGCTTTACGGCGCAGAATTTCCCGCATCGGACGCTGCTCCTCTCCGATATGGAAGATCAGCATGCCTGAGACGAAGAAAAACAACGGCATATGAAAGGACGTGATCACAATCCGGACCTGTTCGTTCAGAAACTGGGAGTGTCCCAAAACGACGAAGATGATACCAAATCCCTTCGCCATATCCAAATAAGTAAGCCGTCCACTTTTCATTCGTTAACCTTTATCCTTTCCGAATGTTTTGGTACCGCAATATTCCAAAAGGCAGCGGCGGAGCTGCATCAGTGCACATGCTGTCGCACTCTCCCTGATCTTCCTGCGTTCTCCGGAAAACCGGTACTCTTTGACCGTCAGCTTCCCGCATACCTGACATGAAATATAAACGAGTCCGACCGGTTTCTCCTTTGTCCCGCCGTCCGGTCCCGCGATTCCCGTGACCGCTACCGCCACGTCAGATTTTGTAAACAATGCGGCTCCCTTTGCCATCTCCCCGGCAACCTTCTCACTGACTGCCCCATACTTCGTGAGCGTGGTTTTTTTCACCCCGAGCATATGCCGCTTTGCTTTGTTGGAATATGTCACATAGCCTGATTTATAAATTTCAGAAATGCCGGCGACATTGATCAGCCTGCTGGCCAGCATGCCGCCTGTGCAGGACTCTGCAGTCGTCACCGTTAAATTCGCAGCAAGCAGCAGATCGACAACCGATTTTTCCAGCGTCGTATCCGCATCCGTCGAATAGACATCTCCGCCAAAACGCGCCTTCAGCTCACGTACAACCGGCTTGATCAGCTTCTTTGCCTCTTTTTCGTCCGCCGCTTTCGCCGTGACCCTCAGATGTACCTCACCCAGCCTTGCATACGGCGCAATTGTCGGATTCTTCTGCCCTGCAAGCAGGTCCTCAATTTTCGTCTCCACAAGGCTTTCGCTGACACCGTAAATTTTTACAGTCTGCGAAAGAATAACACCCGGCTCCAGTTTTTCCAGATACGGACGGACTTTCGACTCAAACATCGGACAAAGTTCTCCCGGCGGTCCCGGCATCAGTACAATATGACGTTCACCGCTTTTCACAATCATACCCGGCGCCGTACCATTCTCATTGTCAAGTACCAGACAGCCCTCCGGCACTTGTGCCTGCTTCCAGTTATTATCCGTAAGCTCCATGCCTCTTTTTTCAAAATACTGTGCAATCCTCCGGCGTGTATTTTCATCCTCCGTAAGCGAAAGCCCGAACGCCTCTGCTACCGTCTCTTTGGTCAGATCATCCTGCGTCGGACCTAAGCCGCCCGATATTAAAAGAATGTCCGAACGGGCGGCGGCGGTTTTTATCAGCTCTGCAAGCCGCTCCCTATTGTCTCCAACCACACTCTGATAATAGCAGGACAATCCAAGTCCGGCGCACTGTTCCGCCAAATATGCCGCATTCGTGTTGACAATACTTCCAAGCAGCAGTTCCGTTCCGACACAAATGATTTCAACCGTCATCTCTATCTAATCCCTCCATGTCTCCTCTCAAAAAACGTAAGTCCGGGCTGTACCGTAGGTTCTTTTATTTTTGTCCTGAAAGAATGCTTCTGTTTTTCCAAAGATAGTCGGCAAGAGAGATTACCGTCAGTGCCAGCGCCGCCCACATCACAATATCTGTCACGACTGACACCACCTCATTCGGAATATCCGCAATCATCAGGCAGATCATCACCATCTGAAAAGTCGTCTTAAACTTTCCCCAATAACTTGCCGCAAGCACAACGCCGTTATCGGAAGCAATCAGTCTGAAACCGCTGATGACAAATTCACGGGCAATAATAACGATCACAACCCATGAATAAATCCTGCCAATGTCCACAAGGCAGATGAGCGCCGAACATACGAGCAGCTTATCTGCAATCGGGTCCATGAATTTGCCAAAGTTTGTGACCAGATTCCGCTTTCTGGCAATTTGCCCGTCGAGCAGGTCAGTCAGGCTTGCGACAATAAAAATGCCAAGCGCAATCCACTTTGAAGCCGCGCCCGCATAATCCGTCAGTACAAAAAAGACAAAGAACGGAATCAATATCACACGAAATATCGTTAGTTTATTTGGCAGATTCATGGTTTTACTCCTTTTCTATAATAGGAAACTCTTTTTTATTCGTCATCATCCGCAGGCTCCCCGATGAGATCGTATTCATGGGCTCCCGTAATACGCACTGTCACAAACTCTCCGGTCAGAAGTTCTCTGTCCGTGCGTACAAAAACATAACCGTCCACATTCGGCGCGTCGCGGAACGTTCTTGCCACATAACATCCCTCATCCACAAGCTTTCCCTCGATCATGGCTTCCATAGCCTGTCCGACAAGGGACTCCGCTTTTTCAAATGCAAGCTCCTGCTGGAGCAGCATAAGCTCATCCCGCCGCTTTTTCTTCACTTTTTCTGAAATCTGTCCGGTCATTTCTGCCGCTGCCGTGCCCTCCTCCGGCGAATATGGAAAAACACCGAGGCGGTCAAACGAAAGCTCTTTCACGAATAAAAGCAGTTCCTCATGATCTTTTTTCGTTTCACCCGGAAAGCCGGTAATCAGTGTTGTGCGGAGGCAGATGTCCGGTATGCGCTCTCTCAGCCTGCCGATCCGCTCCGTAAGCTCAGCACGGTCTGTCCGTCGTCCCATCTTTTTCAGAATCTGATCTGATGCATGCTGAACCGGCATATCGAGATAATGGCAGATTTTCTTTTCCGTCCGCATCACTTCAATCAATTCTTCGGTAATTTCCTCCGGATAACAGTAAAGCAGCCGAATCCAGTGCAGACCGGGAATCCCGCAGAGCTTTTTTAGCAGCTCGGGCAGTTTTTTTTCACCGTACAAATCCTTTCCGTACAAGGTCGTCTCCTGCGCAACCAGGATCAGCTCTTTTACACCGCCTTCAGCTAATGTCTGCGCCTCCTCCACCAATATTTCCATTGGTACGCTTCTATAAGACCCGCGCACTTTCGGAATAATACAGTAGCTGCACTTCTTATCACAGCCCTCGGCGATCTTTAAGTATGCGTAATGCCCTCCGGTCGTCACAACGCGCCTTCCGCCTGAAACAGGCGCTGCATGAAGTTCTTTCAAATACGCCTTGCGCTCACCGGCATCTGCCTCTTCCAGTGCGCATACAATTTCGTCGATGGCGGATGTTCCGACAATCGCATCCACTTCGGGAATCTCCTGCCGGATTTCTCCTGCATAACGCTGCGCAAGGCAGCCCGCCGCAATCAGGATACGGACATGCGCCGTCTTTTTCAGCGCGCCCATCTCAATCAGCGTATTGATGCTTTCCTCCTTGGCATCCCCAATAAAACAGCAGGTATTCACGATCACGGCATCCGCCTCGCTCTCATCATCCGTAAACGTGTATCCTCTGTCTGAAAGCATGCCGAGCATTCTTTCCGTATCTACCAGATTTTTATCGCAGCCAAGCGACACCATCAGTATTTTCATCGTCGTATTTTCTCCAAACGCTCCAAACACCTTCTATCCAAAAACAACGAATTTCCTATACGATTAACAAGGGGGTATCTCACGATACTCCCCCGATCAATCTGGTACCTGCCGGCAGCGTCAACGCCTTATCCGCAGACACGCCGGTTCTTTTGCCTCACAGTTCGGAAGCCTCCGCATCCTTCTCGTCGTCTCCGAGAATTGCGATCCTGCCCTCATTGAGTTCGTCCACCGCAATTGATAAAGGCTTTCTTGCCTTCGTCTCCACAGTCAGCGGCTCGTCTCCCGCAATGATCTGCCTTGCCCGTTTCGAAGTCGCCATGACGATGGAATAACGGCTGTTAATAACCGGCTGCTCGCCCTCCTCGACTCCACTGTTTACCACGTCCATTAAATCTGCATAAGATGGATGTATCATGCTTTTTCATCTTCCTTTCCGAATTTCTTTAATTCATTTCTCAGCTCTTTGATAAAAGAAACATTTTGCTTTGGCGTAAAATGCGCCGCGCACAATATTCCGTGAAGCTCCTGCTCACATAAATCCAGATCGTCATTGACGATCACATAATCATACTTCTCTAATCCCTCGCTCTCCGCCGCTGCGCGCCTCAAACGCTCTTTGATCTTTTCCTCTGTCTCTGTTGCCCTGCCGCGGAGCCGCATCTCCAGTTCCGCCGCACTCGGTGGAAGCACATAGACAAGCACGGCATTCGGAAACCGCTCCTTCACCTTCATCGCGCCCTGTATCTCTATTTCCAGGATAATGTCCTTTCCCTGAGCCATCTGTTCTTCGACGTAGGCGCGCGGCGTACCGTAATAGTTGCCACAATAAGAAGCATATTCAATCAGACCCTGCTGTGCGATCTGCTCCTCAAATTTTTCTTTTGTCACAAAAAAGTATTCTCTGCCGTCTTCCTCTCCCGGACGCGGTAAACGTGTCGTCATGGAAATAGAAAGCGCATAGCGCTCATACTTCTGCACAAGTCTTTTGACAAGCGTTCCCTTTCCGACACCCGCAAATCCCGAAATAATGATGAGAATCCCCTGCTGCTTCATTCGTTTTGTCCCTCCCCGTTATCCGGCAGTTCCTTCGCACGCAGGGAAATTGTCTCAGGAAGCAGGGCGGACAGCACCAGCTGGGAATTCTCCATCACTAATACCGCTTTGGTCCTTCGCCCCTGCGTTGCGTCGATCACCACGCCGTTTTCTTTTGCCTTCTGCACCAGCCGTTTGACCGGCGCGGAATCCGGGCTGACAACGGCGATGATCTTATCCGTATTCACCATATTACCGAATCCGATGTGAATGAGTTTGTTCATATAATAACAATATCCCCTACTCAATATTCTGTATCTGTTCCCTGACCTTTTCAATCGTCGTTTTTAACTCGATACCACAGTTGGAAACGCTCAAATCACTGGATTTTGAGAGGATCGTGTTTGCCTCACGGTTCATCTCCTGCGCAAGAAAATCAAGCTTGCGTCCAATGCTGCCGCCGTCTATCAGCGCCTTTTTTACGGCCTCGATATGACTGCGCAGGCGGACAAGCTCCTCGTCCACGCAGATCCTGTCGGCATAAATCGTGACTTCCGTAATGATACGGCCCTCATCCATCGTACGCTCGCCCAGCATTTCACGCACCTTGTCTGTAAGGCGCTCCCGGTAGTCCGCAATGATCTGCGGGGAACGCTCCTCAATAAACGCCACGCTTTCCAACATTTCATCCAGCTTTTGAAGCAGATCTGCCTTCAGATTTTCGCCTTCACGGATCCGCGCATCCACTAAATTTTGTACCGCACCATTCAGCGCACGCTGCAAAAGCTTCCAGATTTCTTCCTCATCCTCATTCTGCTCATCCATGACAAGCACTTCGGGACAGCGTGCAAGCGTGGACACACGAACGTCGTTTTCCAAACCAAAATCCGATGCCATCTGTGCAAAATAACGCATATATTCCGCTGCAGTCTCTTTGTTATACTGAATGAGCGCCATCCCCTCCGATGTATCCTCGTAGGTAATAAAAAGGTCTACTTTTCCGCGCTGGATGTCCTGTTTTAATTCGCTTCGGATCGCCGCCTCAAACATATTCAGCTTCTTCGGCATTTTCACTGTTACATCAAGGTAACGGTGATTGACCGCCTTGATCTCCATCGAAATCTTTTTGGTCCCCTCCGAAATCTCACATCTGCCAAACCCCGTCATACTCTTTATCATAAGCGTCTCTTTGACTGCACCGTCCCCCATCCGTCCGATGCGGCATCCCCTCTCTCATAAGCTTTACCGGAATTACCGGCTTCAAAAGCCTCCGACCCATATTATAGTACAGCAGCCGGAACACGTCAAGAATCCAGTTCTGCAATGCCTGTAATATCGGGTTCGATCGCCATTGAGTAGTTCGTATAGTAAACGACGAACCCCGGCTTCGAACCGTTCGGCTTTTTGACGTTTTTGCGCAGCGTATAATCGATCTCCACTTTGTCCTGGCCCGCACCTTTGGAATAATGTGCCGCGAGCGCCGCCGCCTCCTCATAGGTGCGGTCCGGCAGCTCATCTCCCTGTGTCTTTACGATCACATGGGACCCCGGAATGCCCTTGGCATGAAACCACCAGTCACCGCCGTTCGCGAACCGGAACGTCAGTTCCTCATTCTGATAGTTGTTTTTTCCGACATACATATGAAAGCCGTCGCTGCTGACATAATGAAACGGTCTGCTCGTAATCTTCGGGCGCTTGCCGCCTCCGCGCCTGCGGATGTAGCCGCTCTCGACAAGCTCCTCCCTGATCTCAGTTAAGTCCTCCTCGCTGCGCGCAATATCCATCGACGTCAAAACGGACTCCAGGTGATCGATCTCGGCTTTCGTCACTTTGGTCAGCGCAAGCAGCGCCTCGTTTGTACGCTTTAGCTTTCCATAACGCTCAAAATATCTTTTGGCGTTT
This sequence comes from Lachnospiraceae bacterium UBA7050, assembly GCA_002493905.1. Classification (GTDB taxonomy): domain Bacteria; phylum Bacillota; class Clostridia; order Lachnospirales; family Lachnospiraceae; genus DLAJ01. Next base: position 10,772 of record DLAJ01000041.1, read on the forward strand.
TCCCCTGTGCTCAGTGCCGGATCAAGCGGTATTGTAACCGTCTCATTCGTATAATAGTTGAGCGCGTTAAGAGACGACGCACCCTCCGGCGCCCCGTACCCATACGCATTTAAGAGTTCGCCATATATTTTATATTTTTCCCGCTTCTCCGTATCCTGAAGCTGGCGGCACTGGAGATCATATTTTTTGATATTGCGCTCATAGGCGGTCTGGACAATCCTGCGCAAATCCGCAGATTTCTGGCGGATTCTTGTGACTGCGCTCTTCTGGGCATAGTAATCTTCGAGCAGCTGTGACATTCGCTCATAAGCCACGGTCCGCGCTCCCGTATAGATCGTCATTGGAAACGCTGCATATTCACGCGGCTCCTTCCCCTCATAAACGATGTTTGGCGCAAACGCTTTCTGCTTTACGCATTGCATCATCTGCGTAAATGCCTCCGCAAGCGCGGATAAAGCCCCGTCCGAAAGCGTATTTGCGGTCCGGTCCGCATCCACGCCCGCCCTATAGCAGATTTCCTGGGCAATGACGGGAGAAAGACCGGTAAACGACGTATACAGAGCCTTAAAAACCGGCATCGCACGCTGTGAAACAGCTGTTTTTATCTCATTTAGGTCTGCCGTCAGCGGATTTTGTTTGTCCTGCGTCTTTGGAATATAATAGTCCCGGCCCGGAAGCACTTCCCTGACCGAACTAACCATGCCGGAAATCCTCTTGATGCTGTCAATAATGCAGTCATTCTCATCCGTAAAAATCAGATTGGAATGCTTTCCCATCAGTTCGATTACCAGTTTTTTACGGCACAGATCCCCAAGCTCATTCAAATGTTCCATTGAAAAAACAACGACGCGTTCAAAATCCGGCTGCGTAATCTCCACAATCCGGGCATTCTGCAGATGTTTGCGCAGCAGCATGCAGAAATTCGGCGCAGTCATCGGCGCCTGCTTATTTTCCTGCGTCAGATATAAAAGCGGCAGCGTCGGCGAAGCGCTCATCAGCAGACGATACTGCCCACCGTGATTTTTTACCGTCAGCAAAAGTTCGTCCTTTTCCGGCTGCACAATCTTATAAATCCGGCCGTCAAGCAGCGTTTCGTTCAGTTCCGCCGTCAGATTTGCAATCGTGATTCCGTCAAATGCCATGATGATTTCCTTTCCTTAAAGAAATAAAGCGGGATTCCTAAGAATCCCGCCCAACTGTTCAGCCGATCATCCAATCGTACATTTCCTGATACTTCCGCGCGGATACACGCCATGAAAAATCCTGTGCCATTGCGCGGTCAATGATCTTATTCCACTCGCGCTTCTTATCATAGTAAATGCGCTCCGCATAACGGATTGTACCAAGCATTTCATGCGCGTTGTAATTGCAGAAGCTGAAGCCCGTTCCCTTGTTCTCATACTCATTATACGGCTCCACCGTATCCTTTAACCCGCCGGTCTCCCGGACAATCGGCACGGTTCCGTACCGCAGCGCCATAAGCTGGCTTAATCCGCACGGTTCAAACAGAGACGGCATCAGAAACGCATCGCAGGAAGCATATATTTTATGGGACATCGCTTCGGAATAGTAAATATTCGCGGAAACTTTGTTATTGTATTTCCAGTCAAAGTGGCGGAACATATTCTCGTACTGTTCTTCTCCGGTCCCCAGTACGACGAGCTGCACGTCATCCTGACAAAGTTCATCCATCACATATGCGATCAGGTCAAAGCCCTTCTGATCGGTCAGGCGGGACACGATGCCGATCATCATCTTGCGGTCATCCTCAATCAGTCCCAGTTCTTTCTGCAGCGCCCGTTTATTTTTGACCTTCTCCTTGCGGAAGTTAACCGCATTATACCTACATTCAATAAATTTGTCCGTTTCGGGATTATACTCCTCATAGTCAATGCCGTTTACGATACCCCTGAGGTCGCCGCTTCGCGCACGCATGAGGCCGTCAAGTCCTTCTCCGTAAAACGCGCATTTGATCTCCTCCGCATATGTATCGGATACGGTTGTGATCGCATCGGCAAAAACAAGACCTCCCTTTAAGAGGTTTGCATCCTTATAACACTCCAGCTTATCCGGTGTAAAATAGAAATCCGGCAGTCCCGTCAAATCCTTAATATCACGGACATTCCATTTTCCCTGGAACTTTAAGTTGTGGATCGTCATAATGGATTTGATTCCCCTGAAGAAATCATTCCCCTGAAAACGCTCGTGAAGATATACCGGTATTAAACCGGTCTGCCAGTCATGGCAGTGTATGATATCCGGCCTGAAGCCCAAAAGCGGCATCGCGGAAAGCGCCGCTTTGCAGAAAAACGCAAATTTTGAAATATCCTCGTAGACATTGCTGCTGTAAGGCTTAAAGCCATTAAAGTAAGACTCATTATCAATAAAGTAGTAAATAACGCCGTCAACGACCGCCTCCAGAACACCGACGTATTCATTTTTCCAATTAAAGTCCATGTAAAAATGAGTCTTGTACTTCATGTTATCCCGCAGATTCTGAGATATGCAGGTATACTTGGGCAGCATTACTCGAATGTCAAAATACTCTTTGTCAACATATTTCGGAAGGGAACCCACCACATCGGCAAGTCCTCCTGTCTTGATGAACGGTACGCCTTCCGATGCAACAAATAAAATATTTTTCATCTCCTACCTCCTCAAGGCACTTCTATTTTCTTACTATCAAATAGTATAGCTCAAAACAGAAGCAAGTGGAAGTGTTTTTTTCGGTATTTTGCAGTATCAGTGGTAAGTGTGACGTCTTCCGTTTACCGGATTTCCCGTTCCGTGCGCATTAACTGCGGTACTGGAGCCGGATACGGTCAGCGATCAATGCGATAAATTCCGAGTTGGTCGGTTTCCCCTTGCCCGCGCTGATCGTATAACCGAACAGGGATTCCAAGGTTTCCGAGCGGCCGCGGGACCATGCGACTTCAATTCCATGGCGGATCGCGCGCTCAACACGGCTCGGCGTTGTCTTAAACTTTTCAGCGATCGTCGGATACAGGATCTTCGTGATCGAATTGAGCATCTCTACATCCTCAACCGCCATCATGATCGCCTCCCTGAGATACTGATAGCCCTTAATATGCGCAGGCACGCCGATCTCATGAATGATCTCCGTCACATCCTTCTCCAGATCATGTGCCTCCGCCTCCTCCGCCCGGTATGCGGCAGACGCATCCGCGGTCCTGTCGGACTGCGCGGATACCACTCCCGTCTTTCCCGACGGAACCGTTATCATAATCTGTATTTCCTTGTCGTTATTGATCAATTCGCTCAGCATCTGAAACATTTTCTCGTTGTCATCTCTTGTTATCACATTCATCTGCTCCATTCCAATAACCATGCCTTTCTTTCTGCCCGCTTTGTGCCGCAGGCGCAAATCTGCGTGTGAGCGTTTTCGTTCACACTAACATCCATGCCGGCTTTCTTTTGCGCGTCCATGCGCAGAAAAAATAAAAACCGTCAGCACAAATGGATACTGACAGTTTTTATTATATTTCGTCACGATTACGCAGACAAGATTTAGGCATCGCGTTCACCTTAACGTTTATGGACGGCCTGCCTGTCAAACCGGATGCTGATGCGGCCTGTCATAAGCTTCCGCTCCAAAAGCAGGCACTGCACTGCTCTCTGACCCTGCACGCTTCAAAATAACGTTCTTCAAGCGGTATCCATTTTCCCCGAAACACCGCCGCGCCCTCCTCCCCGTTTCTTGCAAGAAGCCGTCTTTCCTGCTCCGCCTGACTCACATCCAAAAATACGCGCAGATCATAGGCATCCCTCAACGCAGGATGGCAGCTATATGACCCTTCCACAATTACAACATCCCCTGCCTCCACGGTCACTTCCTCCGCAAAATCCTGTCTGCGGCAGTCAAACGGGCGGTATGTAATGCTTTCTGTTCTTCCGGCATTTCCGTCCGCCTTCATCTTCGCGCTCATAAGCGGCATAAGGATTTCTTCAAGGAAGCGCTCATAATCTACATTGCCTCCCGGCTGTGCAAGGCGCTCTTTCGTCCGCTGCTCCGGTCTTAGAAAGAAATCGTCCATATGAAACACGCTCCAGCCGTTCCGCTCTTTCAGTCCCGCGGCAAGCGTGGTCTTTCCCGCGCAGCATCTGCCGTCAATCGCGATGATGAGCGGCCTTTTATAGTCATCCCCACCGCCATTCTCCCGTTTTATGCTGTTGGCATTTTTCCGGTTTATGCCGCCGTCATTTTTCAGATCCCTGCTGCCTGTAATCAGGCTGTTGACCGTCTTAGTCACTTCCTCTATGATGTATTCCACGAAGCTCTGTTCCCTCCTGCTCATACAATATATTCCGCTTCCATGCCCGATTCACAGGAACGGATCAGAGCAAACTCCCCTGCACGACGCCACTGATTTGCAGGAAAACTTGCAATTTTAACCATTCTGCCTGCAAAAATTCCCGTCTCACAGACAGGTCCGCTCCAAAAATTCGGCAATTCCGTCCTCATCATGACTGCCGATCACAATATCTGCCCGTTCTTTCACCTCAGGAATCGCGTTCCCCATCGCAACACCTAAGCCGCAGAGCGCAAGCATGCCGCTGTCCGCATGATCATCCCCGAATGCGGCGATCTCCTCTTTCTGTATCTTCAGAGCACCGCATATCTCCATGATCGCACATTCCTTTGTCGCTGATCTTTTTGTAAACTTGTACCAGAAACCGTCCGAGAAACGTGCGCAGTCGTAATCCTGCATACGTTCTTGTAATCGGAGCGCATCCTGCTCGTTAGGTATTTCCACGCAGACTTTTAATGCCGGCTGATTAAAATCACGAAAATCCGTATAGACGCTGTCGCCCCAGCTTGCATCCTGTTTTTTCGGGTCCACCTTGTAGTTCCAATAGTGCGCATCCTTCGTATCCACTGTAATCTCACAGTCCGCCCCGCACACTGCCCTTGCCGCCGCGATCAGCTCCCGGGTCTCTTCCGCGGAAAACTCCGCCCGGAAGATACATTGTTCCCCAATATGTACCAGTGCGCCCCCGCTCGTAATCAGAACATCCGGCTTCAGTTCCCCGATAAACGCCAGCGCATTCTGCATGCTCCTCGATGTGGACACGCCTGTCAGCATCCCCTTTTCCCTGCATCTTTTTAATACGGACAACGTCCTCTTTGAGATCGTCTTATCACTTGTAAGCAGGGTGCCGTCTAAATCAAATAATAGTAACCGGCAGTTTTTCATCGTCCGTTTCTCCATAAGCTTATGATCCAATGCCCTTCATAACTCCTTCCTTTATTTTACGCTGCCGCATTCGCATTGATTGCATCGATCACCTTTACCTGAAACTCTATAAGCTATAGATTTGCATGCTTTCATCCTCACAAACCTTTCATCTGCTGTCCATCACACAAAATTTCTCTTAGCTGCTCCTTCAAAGCAGGAAAATCCTTCCGGACCGTATAATATACATCTTCCATCCGCAGCGTCTGATACTTATGTGCCGCCACATCTCTCATTCCTGCAATGGCTTTCCACGGTATCTGAGATGATTCTTTGCGTGTCTCTTCCGTAATGCTTTTTACCAGTTCCCAGATATTCAAAACTGTCATACTGATCGCACGCTTTAGTTTCTCATCCGCCAGAAACTTTTCTATTTCGTCGTTTCCCATCATATCAATTCCAATATCAATTTCCGAAATAATCTTCTGTATAATCGCCCTGTCCCTATGCTGCATACAATTCAATCTCCTTCCTTACTTCAATTAAATCCCCTTCTCTAATTGGTCCATGTATCACATCTACATCAAGTCCCAATAGCTCTTCCAGCCGCAATTTAATCTCAGAAAGGATAAAAAGTGAAACAGGCTCAAAAAATTCTACCTTTCAAAGCTGCCAAAATTCAAGGCGTCTTGCATTTTATATATATTCATGCTATTCTTTATAAAAGAGAAGCGGTTTTTTACCGTACAGTCATTTTGACTCAAGCGGCGTACTCGCTTCTTTCTTTATGTTTATCATATCATACAGAAATAACCCTTTTATTTTTTCTCACAAGTCCTTTATCTCTTCCAGTCTGCTCAAATTCACCATTGTGTCATTCCTCCTCACGTTTTACATAGATAAGCTGAATATCGTAACCGAGAACTTCGAGCATCTGCACAAAAGTCTTATTCACAATAGCTTCAATACATTTCACTTTAACATCTACTTCAAAATTATTCTTGACCATATTTCTTTCCCTCTGTTGTTTCTAGCAAAATATTAATGATTCTATTGCACTCACAGTGTTATTTATTATACCTCTAAAACATAAACATTTCTACCCCCCCCCACACACACAATGAAAAAAACACCCGGTTAAAGCCGAGTGCCGTTTCTGTCCGTATATCTGTTATGTCTGTATCTCTGTCCGTCTTGGAAAGTGGCTGTAATACAAAACAATATGTCTGTCAATAATTTCTAATTAAGTCATTTTGGTGCATTTTGACCAAGTTGAACGCTATCTATGACATAATTAGCTATCTATACCCTCCCCTTTACATCATAAACACTCAAGTAATCCTTTTCCAATTTAGATTTTGTAAATTGAACTTTGAAATAAGCTTTTTCTGGAATATCCCAAGCCTTACCCGATAAGGAACGCACCACTCACACGTCCTTGGGCGCAATCGCTTCTAATACTGCACGCGTCAAGCAGCGCTGCATGCCATCCGGTCCTTTTCACGTCATCCGCTTTTTTCACATATTCCGTGAAAAAATTCTCCTTTTTATCGGAATACAAAAACTACTCCATTTGTTATAATCAATATTGTTACAGTCAATAACCAACGGGAAGACTTTTTGCTGCTTCCCGGACTTACCCTAAAAATAGGACGAACTTCCGACAGGAGGAATTTTGACATGGCCCATATCACGCTGCGCATTGCCGATCTGCGAAAAAAGCAGAAAGTAACACAGCAGGAACTGGCGGACAATATCGGCGTCACATTCCAGACGATCAGCAAGTGGGAAACCGGCGTCAGTATGCCCGACATCACGGCTTTGGCGGCTCTTGCAGAGTATTTTAAGGTATCGACGGACGAATTGCTCGGCTTACGGCCGCTTGACGGAGAATCTTACGTCCCGGAGCAGACCGCCACAAAAGATTTTTGGAACCAAAAATCAGAGTTTCTTCTCCGGACGCGCAAAAGCTACTGGAATGATGATTATGCCGGCTTCTTTCTTTCAAAGGTCCTGCAGATCGACAAGCCGGTCTCTGTTTTGGACTGCGGGTGCGGATACGGTTTCTTAGGACTGCTCCTGCTCCCCCATCTTCCATCCGGAAGCAGTTATACGGGAATTGATTTCGCTGACGATCTGATTCAGATCGGATGGAATCTTTTTGAAAAGCAAGGTGTAAAAGCGAGGCTCCTCTGCCAGAATGTTTTTGAATATTCCGCTGAAAATCAGTATGATCTCGTCATATGCCAATCGGTATTACGGCACCTCGATGATCCGGATGCTTTTTTATCCCGGATGATCACCTTCGCCAGACCGGGCGGATATGTCGTCTGCATGGATGTCAACAGAGAATTTGAATGCTGCGGACTCTATGTTGACGGCATGGACTATCCCTATTTATGCCGGCACGAAGGGCTTACAAAAAAATGGCAGACGGAGCTTGCCATGCAGGGCAGGGACTATGCCGCCGCAATCCGCACGGCACATCGGATGCAAAAGCTGGGACTGACCTGCGTCGATGTGCGCATGAATGATAAGGTGGAGTTTGTCACTCCGCAGCTTCCTGACTATGAGGAAACAAAGCAGGACTTTATCACTTACAACGACTGGACCTCCGGTATGGACAGTAAGGAGCGGGAACATATGATCCGGCATCTGTTAAACCACGGCTTATCCCGCAGGGAGGCTGAGGATTACTGTGACCGCAGCATACGGATTGCCGAGTATTTTGCCGCGAATCCGCGTGCGGGATACACGTTTGCGAGGGGGCAGATGATTTCTTATGGCAAAAAAACAGGTCCTTCTGCTTGACTTGTACGGTGTGATCATCCGGGAAAGCAAGGGCAATTTTATCCCCTACACGTTTGCGCACTTCGAGGAGAAAGAATATGCAAGACTGGAACATGCGTTTCGGGACGAGAGGCTGTTTACAAAATGCCAGAACGGAGAAATGAGCAGCGATGAGTTTCTGTCGCGTCTCGGCTATGAAAACCCAGCGCGGGCAATGCGTGACTATCTGGAACATTTTATAACTCTGGATACGGATTTTCTTTCTTTTGCCGAACAGTATCACACCCGATACGACTTCGTTCTGCTCTCCAACGACGTGAAAGAGTGGAACCGTTATCTTTTTGACTTTTACGGGCTTCACCGCTACTTCCATGACTGTATCGTCAGCGGAGACATTTCCCTGCGAAAGCCGGATCCCGCATCGTTTGCTTATGCGCTTTCGCGCACCCGGCGGTCCTCTGAGCCGCAGACATGTATTTTGGTTGACAACAGCATCGCAAATTTAGATGCGGCAAAGGCATTCGGCATCCGCACGATCCTGTTTAACAGAGATCATGCGCCCTATGACGGCAGAGCTGTAAACAGTTTTTCGGAGCTGGCCCACTGTCTGGATTCGGTCAGTATTGAAACATCCAAATCCAATGAACTGTAAAAGGAGAATGAAAAATGAACGATCAGACTTGTTTTTCCGTCGGCTGTATTGTCAGACGACAGGATCAGATATTGCTTGTCAGGCATACATACGGCGGTGCAAACGGAAAGCTGCTGATTCCCGGCGGTTATTGTCAGGAACACGAACTGCCGGAGGAAGCCGCTGTGCGGGAAGTATTGGAGGAAACAGGCATCACCGCACAGGTAATCCGCATGTCGGGAATCCGATGTCACAGAGAGCACTGGTATCTGCTTCTGGAAATGGACTATGTAAGCGGTACGCCCGCAAGCGACCACTGCGAAAACAGCGAGGCGCTGTTTCTTACAATTTCAGAAGCGCTGGCCCGTAAGGACTGTACCGAAATGACAAAGACTGTCCTGCGCAAGATCACAGGACAGCCCGCCGCTTATCTGTACCCTGATATGGAATACTGCCTGCACAAGGGCAGTGATTATATGCTTTATCTGTAATAGGTTCTATCTGTAACAGGCATCCCTGCAAAAGCTGCCTGTTACGCAGTTCCCCGTACCAAACGGCATTCTTCTCCCATGAAGCGCAGAGGCATCCTGCCAAAATTCACCGTGCAGACCGCCTCCATGATCTCCTGCCTGCGCTCCTCCGCATCCTCAAGGTCGCAGACAATATCGTTCAGATCGTAAGGACCGTTCCGGAAATGCCCGACACAGACGCCGTGAAACTCGCCGTCAATCAACAGATACTGCAGCGGCTCATGGTCATACAAAAGTCCCTCTGTGAGCTTCTTCGCAAACTCTTTCAGCATATGTTCCTGTGCTTTATAGAGGATGTCATTTCGGTGAAGGGCATGGACAAAATGCAGTTCTTCCGGTTCATAATGCAAAAGCAGCTCTGCGTCACTTTTCAGCAGATATCCCCCGCCCAAAGCAGTCAGCCTCCCCTCCGCTGCCAGTTCTGAAACCGCCAGCCTGATCTCTTTTTCGGGAAGCTTATAAAAAGACTTTGCCATTGCAGTGTCAAACCACACCATTCTGTAAGCAAAGCGCCGCAGCACGATCTTAAGCGCTTCCTGCCTGCTGTATCTGTTGAAATCCGCCTCTGGAAACATCTCTGCGAACCGGTACCAGCCGCGGTCCCATTCGCCGTCATACTGATCTTCATAAATCCGAAACGCTTCCTGCAGGCGGTGCAGAACCGGCGTAATCTGCTTTACAAGCATTCCTGTCTCCTCTTTTAGCTGCTGAATCGTAAACGGTCCGGCTGTTTCGATGAGTCCCAGTATCTGCTCCTGTTCCAACGTCGGATCTGTAAGCGGTTTGCGGTAGAGTGCCGCAAACAGTTCCATATCTTCCGGAACAATCCATCCGAGATTCCCGCCGGCAAACCGCCCCTTCACAAGCTCACGCCTCATCTGCCGCTCCCGGTTCCATTCCTTGTCATCAAAATCCGCGCGGAATACCAGGGTCGGCGGCTCGCCGAACCCATTCCAATACACATTTACGCCCGGCTGGGTATCACGGTATAATTTCTGATATTCCTCCTGATCCGCCTTCTGTATCAGGCACTGCCGCTGCATACGCAGGGAAACGATCTTTTTATACATATCCGTCTTTTCATGAATATCTTTCTTTTCATGCATACCAGCCTTGTCATGCTTATCCATCTTTTCATCCATGCCCGCCCTGTCTCCGCACTTCTTTTTTCAAACTTCTTCCTTTGGCATTTTTTCTTCTTACATTTCCTCTTTTGGTATTTCTTATTTTGCTGCTTTTTCTTTTCTATTTCTTCTTTTCTATTTCTTCTTTGCTATTTCTCCTTTGCTGCTCCTTCTTTCGCTATTTCTTCTTTGCTGATTCTTCCTGCATTTTCTTTGCCGAATCCGCGTACCATCTCTTACACTGCTCGATTCTCGCGCCGTGGGGCGTGTCGCCCTGCTCGGGGTCGCAGGAATACTGTGTTAACAATTCGCATGGAATCTCTTCACATTCACCGCAATGTGTGATCCCTTTTTTCTGACAGCACGCGGCAACCGGACATTCTCCATGAAACGGGTGCCCATTCGTCTCAATACATCCGCCGCAGCCGCAAGGCTCCCGATACTCACATCCGTTACAGTGCAGTCCGCATCTGGTATCTACGATGGGAGAAAACTGGAAATCCGCCATCCTTCATCACCTCCGTTTTTCTTTACCATAACATCCAAAACGTGACATCTGTGCGTCATGTTTTGTTGAAAAACAGATAGAACCCGGTCGAAATCCGAATAAATTTCCCGCATGCTAACTTCCTATCCCATGTCTAATACCGGATGAATAATATTGAAATAAGTAATCTGTCCAGTTGATTTTTGCTAAAAAATCGTATACACTGCCGTCTTGGACACGCTGTCCACATGAACATAGACATCCATGCATGTGACGCCGTCTTTTTCATAAACATATTCAAAGCAGGCAAGAATTTTATCGTTCATCTTTTCCTGAAATCCATTGACCTCCAAATATGCCATGATCTTTTTATAGGCATTCGGGATCCGCTCAAATGCGGCTGAGAACGGGTCGTATATCGTGATCACCGCATAGTCCGCGTCAATCTGATCATGATATTCCACGCCCGGACACTCAGTTGTAAATCCATCGGGCAGAACATAGGCGGACACATAGCCCCGTAAGCCGAACCGGTTCTGTAATTCAGCGGAGACAAACGGAAAATCCCAGCCGATGCGCTTCGCGTCCGGTGCGCATGCAAGCAGCCCGGATTTTTCTGCCCATTTTTCCATATAAGCATTCACGTCGTCTTCGGGGTTCGGCGTCACCATCACATACCTTGCCATGCGGAATCCTTTCACGGTTCTGACTGTGATCTCGGAATAAATATGTTCATCGTTTGTCAGATTTTCCCGAACCAGAACATCCAGTTTACAGGAAAAAAGGTCGCTCAGCGCAATCAGCTTCCCCAGTTCAGGAACAATCTCATCGGCCTCCCATCGTGCAACCGTCTGACGGGAAACGGACATTTCATCCGCCAGTCCTTCCTGTGTGATCTTTCTTTGTTTTCTCAGATATTGAATATTTTTTCCCAGACTCATTTTTTCAATCTAACCTCCTACTGTTTATACGTTTTCTGTCTGTGAAAACAATCCGCGCGGTATTTTCTGATATTCATTATCGCACAATAGGACACGAAAATACACCATCTAAAAAGTGCATTTCATTCAATGAATGTCACGTAACGGATGACATTGTTCAATCTTTGTCTATGATCTGCCCAGCATCTCCTCTATAAAAATCCCATAACCGCGCGTAGCATCATTGACGAGCACATGCGTCACGGCGCCCACCAGTCTTCCGTTCTGAATGATCGGACTGCCGCTCATGCCCTGCACAATGCCGCCGGTCAATGCGATCAGCCGCCGGTCTGTTACCTGAATCGTAATCCCCTTATTAATATTCTGACTGTCATAATCAAGGTCAGTGATTTCTATATCATAATACTTTGCTTCTCCGTCAATATTACAGTAAATCTGCGCCGGACCAATGCTGACCTCCTGTTTCAGTCCGATCTCTATCGGATCTGCTGCAATCTGTTCCATAAGCTTCCGATTTACTTCCCCGTGAATTCCAGAAGCACTGTTTTCCGTTACACTGCCAAGGCAATTACTGTCCGTATAACGGATAATGCCTGTCAGTTCCCCCGGAACGCCGCGCCTGCCCTTGGTAATACCGATAATATCCGTCCTGTAAAGGGCGCCTTCGCCAAGCTCCAGCGTCACTCCGATATCACTATCACTGACACTGTGCCCGAGCGCGCCAAATTCACCGTCCGCATCCACATAGGTCAGGGTACCAATCCCCTGTGCACTGTCTTTGATCCAAATGCCGATCTTATATTCCCTGTCCTGATCACGTACAGGACGCACCGCCACATCGAACTGCTCCCCACCGCGTTCGATCGTCATCACCATAACCTGACCGCCGGACTGTGCCACTCGTGATACAAAATCGCTTTTTCCGGTTACCGGCGTACCATTCACAGTCAGAATATAATCCCCGACGCGCAGCACATGCTCTGCGGGCATGGCGGGGTTTCCCTGTTCATCAATAAAATCACTCGTACCAATCACTAAAACTCCGGGCGTTTTCACATAAATGCCGATCGGCAGTCCGGCCGGATATACCATGGACTCGTCGATCACCTCAATCTGAACGGTCTTAAACGGAATGATCCCGAACAAACGAAGTTCCGCCCGGTAACTGTTTTCCGCATTTGCTACAAATGTCACGTTCGCGGACAAATTGACCGGCATGCGCCCGATGATGCTCTCCGTGTCCGCCTCACTGACATCGGCATATACGGTACCCTCTCCCGTCTCCGATGCATCTGCTACACCATCCCCGACAGTCCGCACCGAATCCGAATATCCTCCGCCTGCTATACCGCTTTCAGCCTGACTTTGCTCCGCCTCCCCAGTCACACTGTCAATACCGCTTATTCCCCCGGATGTATTCCCCTGCCCGTCAAGATCATTTAAGACCTGTTTCGTCCGTCTTCCGCCGCCCGCCGTCATGATAATTTCACCTGACAACGGCACATGGAATGAAATTTCCGATTCCTCTCCCGCTTTTAAGTAAATTTTATCCGGCACCGTCTGATAAATATCCACAATCATGATCGCGCAGATTGTACCTACTGATAAAAATAAAATCATCCATAAAAATATCCGATAAATTCTCCGGTGTTTGCCATTGACCGTATTAGTCGTGTTCATTTTGCCGCCACCTATGCCTTTCCGCCCCTGTTTTGCTGCAGCCAAGCACCACCGCATCTTTTCGCAGCCGCGCCACCTCATTTTTCTCAAACTGCAGATCACACAAAAAAAAGAGACTTGTCAGTCTCTCTTAGTATGCGGCGTTCTTTTTATTTTATGGATGCATGTCTTATTTTTTGATGGCAAATTTTTCTGAATATCAAACACAAATCCGAAGAATCTCTTGAAGATTATTTAGAAACCATATTCATCCTGAGCCAGCGACAGTCCGCTGTGCCTTCCATAGATATTGCCGCTGAAATAGTATACGAGTGTCACAGACTGCTTGCAGACTGGCTTGTTATTCCTCCATGTCAGAGCAGTTTACTGCAATGACACGCGCCGGAAATCTCAAATTTCCGGCGCGATCAAGGCATATCCCCGGCTCTTACTCAAATTGCCGGTTGAAAACAAGTGATTTGGCTTATTTGTAAGCTATCGAGCTTATTTTTCAATCTATTCCTTCCTAAGCTTGACTTCCTGCGCCATCCGTTTCATCTCAGCGGCATTTTGAAGCGCAGCCTCTGTGATCTGATCGCCGCCAAGCATTCTTGCAAGCTCTTCCAACAGCGTCCGGTCTTCTACCGGATAAATTTTCGTTGCAGTCCTGCCCTCCTTCGTCTCTTTTTCAATCACAAAATGTGTATCCGCCATTGCCGCAATCTGTGGCAGATGCGTGATACAGATGACTTGGCTGTTTTTCGCAAGCAGACCGAGTTTTTCCGAGACAAGCCATGCTGTCTTACCGCTGATCCCTGCATCAATCTCATCAAAGATCATCGCGTCAATGCCGTCTTTATCCGCCTTCAGGGTTTTGAGCGCAAGCATGATTCTTGAAAGCTCTCCCCCGCTTGCCACCGCCGAGAGCGGCTTGTATGGTTCACCCGGGTTTAAGGACAGCATAAATGTCACGCTGTCATAGCCGTCCGCCGTATAGTGCGTCTCATCCGGCGTTACATCGATCCGGACACCCGCCTTCAAAAAATTCAGATCCTGAAGCGCCGCACCCAAGTCTTCTGCAAGCTGCTCCGCTGTTTTTGTCCGCAGCGCGGAAGCCTCTTCACAGAGTGCACGCAGCGCGTTTTCCGACTGTACAAGTTTATCTCTGACGCGCTGTTTATATGCGTCAAAATCGCTCATCTGTTCCAGATATGCCTGCTGCTTTTCCAAATACGCCTGTATCTGTGCAATGGAATCGGCATGATATTTGCTTTTTAAGTGATTAATCAGATCAAGACGTGTCTCCACCTCATGAAACTCACGCTCATCAAATTCCATATCGGAAATGTACGCAGATAAATCCCGGTTAAAATCATTTAACAGCGCATCAATATTGACAAGCTGTTCCTGCAAATCCGCCGCCTCTCCGTCTAAAGACGCAGCGCTTCTTAATTCCATGGCAGCTGCGCCGATCAGCATTCCCGCGCTCTGCTGCTCTCCGTCACCCGTCATGCCGTACGCACGCTGCACATGCTCCATGATCCTTCTTCCGTTCATCATTTTATGATAACGGCGCTCCAGCTCTTCGTCTTCTCCCTGCACGAGCGCCGCCTGCTCGATTTCGCTGACTTCAAACTGCGCCAGTGCAATTTCCCGCCCGCCTGCGTGCTCTTGTTCTCTTACCGCCAGTTCCTCATCCCTGCATGTACAATATGTGTGGTAAGCCTCCCTCATCCGCTGTTGAAGCTGCTGCATCTTCTCCCCCGCATAACCATCCAGATATGCGCGCTGTTCCTTTTCGTGGAGCAGAAGCTGGTTATCCCTCTGTCCGTGAATATGCAGCAATACCTCTGCGAGCTGCGCAAGCTGTTTTGCGGTTACCGTTTCACCACACACCTTACAGACAGAGCGTTTTTCAGAAATCCGGCGCTGAACGATCACAATATCATCGTCCTCCGTCAAAAGCTCCAGCTCCTTCATGCGCCGGTGCTGTGCATCGTTCTCAAGCTGAAACACCATCTCGATCACCGCCTGCTCCGCTCCGCTCCTGATGCAGTCCTTGTCCGCTTTCGCTCCCAGCGCCAGATTGATCGAGCCAAGCAGGATGGATTTTCCCGCGCCCGTCTCACCGCTTAAAATGTTCAGCCCTTTGGTAAATTCAATTTCCGCCTCGTCAATCAAAGCCAGATTTTTAACATGTAAACTCAGTAACATTCCTTTCTCCCTGTGCCTCTCCGGGCTGCGCGTCTCTCAATTTCCGCGCCCGTTCATCGCTGCTTGTTTAAGAAAGTGCCGGCTTCCCCAGCATTTCCTCAATTTCCGCAGACCGACCGTATCTTCTCCATAACGGTCCGCGTATCTTCCACAGTCCGTACGGCCGCCATGATCGTATCGTCCCCAGCGATACTCCCGACAATTTCCTTAAACTGCATCGCGTCAATCGCAGCAGCGACTGCCATTGCCATACCCGAAACCGTCTTCACGACCAGAATATTCTGCGCGCAGTCCATGGAAAGCATGCCCTCACGCAGCACACGGATATATTTATCATCTGCGGTACTTTCCGCTTTCTTCGGCGCATAATACTTCTGCACGCCGTTTCTGCCGGCAAGCTTCGTCAGACGAAGTTCCCGGATATCACGGGAAACAGTCGCCTGTGTCACACAGAAACCCGCTCTGCCCAGCGCCTCCGCCAGTTCCTCCTGCGTCCCTATCTCGTTTTCTTCAATCAGAGCAAGCAGTTTATCCTGCCGTCTTCGCTTCGACATATCCGTACCATGCTCCCTTCTGATTTTCTTTCTAAATAGAATGTTGGTTCAAAAGCCCGAGCAATACTTGCTTTCCCGCTATGCGTTCTTTTTTATGACTCCCTCATCTTGCGGTGCAGCACATCCAGAAATCCCGCGTCGCTGAGCTTGACAATCGCGGTCGTCCGCTCGGACCGCACGATTCTCATGCGTTCTCCGGCCGTGATCGCGATGCTGTGCGCACCGTCAAAATCGGCCTCCACCTGTTGGATTCTGCCGTCGCGTGCGGGCAGGAGCACAATCTCAATCTCATCCTCCGGCGAAAGCACAATGCTCCGGGTATTTAAGGTATGCGGGCAGATCGGCGTTATGACCATCAGCTTCGCAGAAGGCTCTACAATCGGACCGCCCGCTGACATATTATACCCCGTCGATCCGGTCGGCGTCGATACAATAATACCGTCCGCGCTGTAGCCTTTTAAGAAATGTCCGTTGACCAGAATATGAAAATGAAGCATCTGCAGAGAACCGCTTCTCGAAACAACAATATCATTGAGCGCATAACTGCGGCGGCAGTCCGTCTCTCCGGTAATCTGCCCTTCCAGCATCATGCGCCGCTCGACTGTATAATCGTCGCCGCACAGCCGTCTGAGCGCTTCTGAGAGATTCTCTTTGTCCACCTCCGCCAGATAACCGAGCGTTCCTAAATTGACGCCGATAAGCGGTATGTCCAGATCGACCGTATCCCGCGCTGCCTCTAGCAACGTTCCGTCCCCGCCGAGCACAATGATGCAGTCACAGTCTTTGGGGATTTTGCTGCTGTCCGTATAACCGCTGCCGTCATTTCCCTCCTGCACATGAACAATACAGTCAGCACCTTGTTTCTGCAGAGTTTCCCGTATTTGATTCGTCGTCGTAAGCCCCGCATCCTTCATGCGGTTTGTGATCAGATAAAATTGTTTCATGCGCTCTGCGTACAACCTCCTCCGCCTCACTTGCCGGAAACGTCCCGTCCTGTTCCTCACATTTTTGTAACAGCACGAGATATTCAATATTTCCCTCCGGCCCCCTAATCGGAGAAAAATCCAGTCCCTTCACCGCAAAGCCGGCGCTTCCGGCAAAAGAAAGAATCCGCACAATCACGTCCCTATGTACTGCCGGGTCCCGCACCACGCCCTTTTTTCCGACCTGCTGCCTGCCAGCCTCAAACTGCGGTTTGATCAGGCAGACCATGTATGCCTGAGGCTTTAAGAGCTGCCATGCCGGCTTCAGAATCTTTGTCAAGGAGATAAAAGAAACGTCGCACGCGGCAAAATCAAGGTCATCGTCAATATCCCCCCGCTCCATATAGCGGAAATTTGTTTTTTCCATACAGACAACACGCTCGTCCATGCGCAGTTTCCATGCAAGCTGTCCATGTCCCACATCAACTGCATATACCTTTGCCGCTCCATTCTGAAGCATGCAGTCCGTAAAACCGCCTGTGGATGCGCCGATGTCCATGCATATGTACCCATCCACCCGGATCGGAAATACGGAAAATGCCTTCTCCAGTTTCAGTCCGCCCCTGCCGACATAAGGCATCACGGCGCCGCGCACCGTGATCGTACTCTTTTCCTCATCAAACATCGTTCCCGCTTTATCTTCACGCTGTCCGTTGACAAACACATCTCCCGCCATGATCACAAGCTTTGCCTTTTCTCTCGACTGGGCAAGCCCCTGCTTTACGAGAAGTACATCCAGCCTTTCCTTCAAGTGTCAAACCGCCTTTCTCCCCTGATATAATCTGCCGTCCCCCGCTGCGTACGATCCGCAGGGACTGTTCCCGCAGACGCAGAACGACTTTTGATCACACGATCTGCGCGCGGATCTTTTCCGCAATCGACTCCGCATCCAGCCCGATTTCCTTTTTTAACTGCTCCACATTGCCATGCTCCACATAAGCGTCTGGTATTGCAAAGGATAACACCTGCGCCTGCGCATAAGGACAGTCCGAAAGAAACTCCCTGACACGCTCTCCGAAACCTCCGCTTGCGACATTTTCCTCCATCGTCACGATGTATAAATGACTCTGCGCCAGATGCGTCAGCATTTCCTCGTCAACCGGCTTCACGAAACGGGCGTTGACAAGGCTTACCTTATGCCCCTTCTGTTTGAGCAGCTCACGCACCGCAAGCGCCGTCTTTACCATACTGCCGACTGCCACGAGCGCAATTTCCTGCTCCTCATAGATCATTTCCGACTTCCCGTATACGATCGGTGCGCGGTATTCTTCCAGTCCGTCGAACGCCTCGCCCCGCGGGTAGCGCAGCGCAATCGGGCCTTCAAAGTCAACCGCGAACTTTAACATATCGGAAAGCTCCCATTTATTTTTGGGAGCCATAATATGCATATTCGGAATAGAGGAAAGATAGGAGAGATCAAAAATGCCCTGATGCGTCTCACCGTCGCTGCCGACCAGACCGGCGCGGTCAATCGCAAAAACAACCGGCAGATTCTGAATGCAGACGTCATGCAGAATCTGGTCATAGGCTCTCTGCAAAAAGGACGAATAAATTGCAACAATCGGACGCATTCCGCCTGCCGCTAAGCCCGCTGCAAACGTCACAGCATGCTCCTCCGCAATCCCGACGTCAAAAAAACGTTCCGGAAATTTGTTGCGGAACCGCTTTAATCCCGTGCCGTCCGGCATTGCCGCCGTGATCGCGACAACGTTCTCCCTGCGTTCCCCTAATTTGCACATAACTGTGGAAAAAATATCCGTATAATTGGATTTGTTTCTCGGATTGCGCGGAAGCCCCGTCTCAATAAAAAACGGCTCCGCTCCGTGAAATCTTGCAGGATGCTTCTGCGCCGGCTCATAGCCCTTTCCCTTCTGCGTCAAAACATGGATGAGAACCGCCTTTTTGAACCGCTTGGCATCATTGATCGCGCGAACCATTCCCATGATATTATGCCCGTCAACCGGACCTAAATAAGTCAGTCCCATATCTTCAAAAAGCATGCCCGGCACGACCAGATGCTTTAAGCTGCTCTTGGCGCGTCTGATCGCCGCAACATAAGCGCCGCCGTGCTTTCCGGCACTCAGCTTATTATAAACGTCCTCCTTTAAGTTTAAGTACGACTGCGCCGTCCTGATACTGCTTAAATACCGGTTCATACCGCCGACATTCTCTGAGATGGACATGTTATTATCATTCAGAATGATGATAAAATTTGTCTCCAGTTTTGCCGCATTATTTAGCGCCTCATACGCCATACCGCCCGTCAGGGAGCCATCGCCGATGACAGAGACAATGTAATCATTTTTTTTCTGCAGATCGCGCGCCTTGACGAGCCCTAATCCTGCGGATATGGAAGTAGAGCTGTGTCCCGTATCAAAACAGTCACACTCGCTTTCCTTACGCTTGGGAAATCCGCTCATGCCGCCGTACTTGCGGAGCGTTTCAAATCCCTCTTTCCTGCCGGTCAGAAGTTTATGAGTATAGGATTGATGCCCGACGTCCCAGATGATCTTATCCTCCGGCAGATTAAGCGCCAGATGCAGCGCCATTGTCAGTTCCACGACGCCGAGATTAGAGCCGAGATGCCCGCCCGTAACGCTGATCTTCTCGATCAGGAACTCACGGATCTCCTCCGCCAGCTCCGGCAGATCGGCCCTGTCTATTTTTTTGATATCATTTACCTGTTTGATTTCCTCTAAATACATGCGATAACCATGCTCCTCTTTCAGTCAGCCATACCGTTTTACACGCACGACAGACACTCGCAGCGTGAAGTTTTAGGAATTCTCTGCCAGCCTGTTTTGCAGGCTTAGAATCTCTCTCCACGCTTTATCTTGTCCGGTACACCATTCTTCTGACAAGCTCCTCCAAAAACGCATTCTTTTGGCTCAGCTTTGCAAGCTCATCCAGCGCTTCGCCGGATATGCGCTCCACATCGCGCTTCGCCTGTTCCATTCCTGCCAGTGTGACATAAGTTGCCTTTTCATTTTTTGCGTCGGAACCTGTCTGTTTTCCAAGCTCCTCCAAAGACCCTTCCACATCCAGAATGTCATCCCGTATCTGAAATGCAACTCCCACATGCCGTCCAATCCGCTCAAGACATGCAATATCCTCCTCAGGCGCTCCTGCCAGAACCGCGCCGATCATGAGCGCTGACTGAATCATTGCCGCCGTCTTCTTTTCGTGGATAAACAGAAGCTGCTCCATCGTCACCGTATCGCCCTGCTTCTCGGCTTCCACATCCACACACTGTCCGCCGAGCATACCGTCAATACCTGCCTGCTGCGCCAGTATTCCGATTGCCCTTGCTATACGGCGGCGAAGTACATCCGCCTGCAGCGCACCCGGCATCCTTAAGCTGCCTGCAGTCTCCATCCCTGCTCCGCCCATGGCCGCAGACGCCTCCGCTGCCACGCCGCTTATGCCTGTCGGTACCCCTTCCGCTGCACTTACCACATCAAACGCCCTGCACGCTGTGCAGAACGCATGCGTCAACAATCCGTCACCGGCAAGGATTGCCATTGCTTCTCCATACACAATATGCGTCGTCTTTCTGCCTCTGCGGTATTCATCGTTATCCATTGCCGGCAGGTCATCATGCACAAGCGAATACGTGTGTATCATTTCAATTGCCGCCATAAACGGCGCGATGAGTGCATCTTTTCCTTCCTCCGCACCGTCATTCCGGTACATCCGGTAAGTCTCATACATCATGAGCGGACGAAGGCGCTTCCCGCCTGCCCGAATGCTGTAATTCATGGCCTCCAGCACTGTCCTCTGGTATCCCTCTTCCTTGGGGAGATACGCACCGATTAACGCCTCTACCCTGCGTACTTTTTCTTCCTGTTCACTCTCCCAGTTCATCAAAGCCTCCGTCTCCGCTTAAGGCAAGCACTTTCTTCTCAACTCTGTCAATCTGCTCATTGCAGGACTTTAGGAGCTTCATTCCCTCTTCGTATGCCTGAAAAGATTGTTCCAGACTGATCTCCGGCGACTCAAGCTGCATAATGAGTTCATCGATACGCGCAAATGTCTGCTCTATGCTGCGGGATTCCCTCTCCCCCGTACCGCTTCCGCCTGCGGCGGCTTCGCACTGCCCCACGCCGTCCCTGTCCGCATCGGATGCCCCGCACTGCTCCATACCGCTCCTGTCCGCGGCTGCCGCCTCCTGCAGCGCTGCGGCATTCTGTTCCGTTTTCCTGCTCTGCTTTTTTTCTGCCATGAATGCACATCCCTTCCGCTCCGGACAAATCACATCCGCGAAACAAGTTTCAAACGCCGTCCGAAACCGATAACACCTGCGCCTGAACGACGCCGTCCTTCAGGTAGACCGCAATCCTGCTGCCGGTCTCCACCTGAGAAACAGTCTGCAGCGTCCGGCCTTCTCCATCAGACACATAGGCATATCCCTGATTCAGCTTTTCAAGGGGCGATAACCCCTTTAACCGCTCCACATACAAATGAAACCGATGCCGTGACGCTTCCATACGCGTATCCATCGCAGCTCTTAAACGATCCTCCGAAAACATCAGGCGGTTCTGCTGCTCCCTCACCCGATGGAGCGGGCTTCCCCTCTGTATGCGAAGACTATAATTCTGTGCCTGCATCTTCTTTCTTTCCAGTATGGCACGCATACGCCTGTTTAACTCATCATAAGCAGCAAACAGACGCTCGTCCAGCAATGCCTGATCATATACGGCAAGCTCCGCAGCCGCGGAAGGCGTCGGCGCACGTAAATCTGCTGCATAATCCGTCAGCGTGGTGTCCGTCTGATGCCCGACCGCCGAAATAATTGGTACAGAACAGTCAAATACCGCCTGTACGACCTCGCGTTCATTAAACGCCCAAAGATCTTCAATAGAGCCGCCCCCGCGCCCGACAATCATCACATCGACCTGCAGACGTTCCAGCGCGCGGATTCCCGCGGAAATACTTGCCGCCGCCTGCTCTCCCTGTACGATTGCCGGATATAAAACAATCTGGATATAAGGATTGCGGCGCTTTGCAATCTGAATAATATCCCGTACAGCCGCTCCCGTGGACGCCGTCACGACACCGAGCGTCTTGATATACTGCGGAATCGGCTGCTTATATTCAGGCGCAAACATCCCCATCTCTTCTAATTCTTCTTTTAACGCCATAAAGCGCGCATACAGATCACCCTCTCCGCCAAGCCGGATGCGCTTTGCGTAAAGCTGGTATCTGCCGTCGCGCTCATATACATCAATGCTGCCCGAAACAACAACCTGCTGCCCTTCCTGCATCTGAAAATCAAGCCCGGTGCGGTTCCCTGCAAACATCACGCAGGCAATCGCCCCGCTTTTATCCTTCAGCGTAAAATAAATGTGTCCCGACGGATGATATTTACAGTTGCTGATTTCTCCGCGCACCTGAATCGCATTCAACATAAAATCCTGCACAAACATATTGCGGATATAGGAATTGACCTGAGCGACCGTATATACATTTTTATCCGTCCGACGCCCCTCCATATCATACGCTCCTATCTATGCAAATTTGGCAAGCACGCCGTTTACAAAGCCCGCCGATTCATCCTGACCGAATTTTTTGGCAAGCTCAACCGCTTCATTGATCGCCACTCCCGTCGGGATATCGTCATCATAGCAGATTTCGTAGACTGCAAGACGGATAATTGTGATATCCACCTTCCCCATACGTTCCACGCTCCAGCCTTTTGCCCGTTCATTGATCAGAGCATCAATCTCGGGAAGCTTTGCGGCAATGTTTCCATATTTGCCTGCAATATAGCGTTTCTCCTCCTCGGTGCTCTCAATCTCCTCCTCCGAAAAAAACAGTTGAATCTGTTCAGGCATGTCCTCCGGCCGGTTAAATTCCACGCGGAACAATAATAAAAAAATCCGTTCTCTCAATTCTCGTCTGCTCATTGATGACTCCTTAGCTGTCAGCCCTTAACATACAAAAGACACACAATGTGTGTCTTTTGTTGACACTGGGCGTGTCTTCTGCACGTTTTCCTATGGCTGAATTGATATGAATCCATACCTATTTACTCTTCTGCATGTTGACGCCGGCAATCCTGATATTGACGTCGGATACCGTAAGCCCGGTCATATTCTCGATTGCCGTCTTAACCTTCTCCTGCACTTTCTGTGAAGTCGCCGGAATATTGTAACCATATTCGAGCACAACTGCAATATCGGCTCTTACTTCCCTGCCTGTAATCTCGACTTTTACTCCCTTTGTAAGCTTTGTCATGCCGACCTTGCTCATCAGCTCATTCGTGATATTGCCGACCATTGCGGAAACCCCCTCAACCTCTGAGGCGGCAAGAGAAGCGATCATCGCCACGACATCATCCGCAATCTTAACCGTACCCATGCTGTTATCCTCTTTCAATACATAGGTTCCCTTTTCCATATCCTTATCCATATAACTCCTCCATTCTTAGTCAGCCTGCGAATTTAGGCATGAACAAAAACTGCCGGTGCAAAAGCTTTAACGCCCGCCATTCAGCCAATCTTTCTCATTAGATCGTTCCGGCTTCAAACAATTACATGTATTATAACAAATTATTCAAAAGATGTATAGATAAAAAAGATTTTCCTAGTCCGCGGGCAGCCAGAAGCTGAATGTCAGCGTTTCCTCGTTATCGGAATAGGATACGCCTGCATCCGAGTCCATATAATGAAAAATGTGTTCGCCTGTAATCAGATATTCATGAAACCGGCTGTAAATGTCCGCCGTTTCACAGCGGAATGTCACCGGCTCCCCCTCATGGCGGGCAAAAAACGCATCGAGCGCCGCCTCGTCAAATGACGTGAAAAACGCCTGTTCCCTTATAAAATAATTATCTTCCAAAGCCGTGCACTCCGGCATCACCGCAATATTCTGATCAATCTCATGCGTTTTCGCAATCTGCTCTGTCGTCACACACAAATACTCATAATTGACATCGGGGCTGCCGGGCGCATTTGCCCCTTCCATCGTATAGGAGGCGTCTCCCCACGTTGTATCCACATAATAGTATGCCCCGTCTGAACGCACAAAATTCCATGCATGCCCATAGCCTGATTCCCGTATGCGTCCGGTTACAAGCGAGGCCTCGATTCCTGCCCTCATGCATAAATACTGAAACGCCTTTGCATATCCCTGACACACGGACCTTCCGTACAGAAATACGGAGCAGATATTCTGATTTTCAGGAGCCTCAAGATCATATTCCGTATGACGGATCAGATACTCATACAAATACCTGATTTTGTCATAGTCATCTCCTTCTGGCAGATTCTGAAAACATTCCGCCATATATTCATCAATCCGGCTCTGGCAGCGCGCCGCCTCATTTTCCGACATGGAGTAGGTCGCTGAAAACCGGATATACTCCTCTTGATCATCCGTCATACCCTTTGCATACGTATAGCCTGTTACATAGAAAAGTTCCGGATGATCGGCAAGCACACAGCAGAATATCCGGTAAAGCAAATCCTCATCCCCGCAGTCTAAAATCTCATCCTGCGTCATCTGCTTCATGCCGGAAAGCATCTGCTCATATACAGCTCTCTCTCCGCCTTCTGAAAGAGCCCTGTAATAATAGCCTCCGGGTTCCGATAGCGGCTCCGCGTCCTCAGGAATATCCGCAGAATCCCTCAGGCTGCCATCTGTATCTGTGTCCTGCTCTCCATTCCCGGCGTCCTGAAAAGAACTACCGGTATCCTGCGGGTCTTCCCCTGAGTCCTGCAGTTCATCTGCTGCATTCTGTCCTCCGGACGGAGCATCATTCAATATTTCGGTCTCCGGCTCTTTTGAAAACTGCGCACAGCCGGACAGCAGAAGAACGCCGGCAGTCAGACTTGCAAAACCGATTCTTTTTAAGGTAAAAGACAGCATTTTTCTCACATCCTGACGATTTTGATCAACTGCGTCCAAATTCTGAAAGTACAAGCCCTTTATTGCGCTCCAATGTCATGCCGACGCTCCACTCATTGACAAATAAGAGGAGCGGTCTGCCTTTTAAGTCTTTGATCTTTTTCATATCCGACGTTCCCGTGAGCGCTTTTAAGTCAATATCCGTATTCTCAATCCAGCGGATATACTCATAGGGCAGATTTTCCAGACGGATTTCGACATTATACTCATTTTCGAGACGGTATTTGAGCACATCAAACTGAAGCACGCCGACCACGCCGACGATGATCTCCTCCATTCCCGTATTAAACTCCTGAAAAATCTGAATTGCGCCTTCCTGCGCAATCTGCGTGATCCCTTTGACAAACTGCTTGCGTTTCATGGTATCAAGCTGTCTGACACGCGCAAAATGTTCGGGCGCAAACGTCGGTATCCCCTCAAAGCAGAACTGGTCTTTCGGCATACAGACGGTATCCCCGATGGAAAAAATACCCGGATCAAATACGCCGATTATGTCCCCGGCATAAGCCTCCGACAAAATTTTTCTCTCGTCCGCCATAATCTGCTGCGGCTGCGACAGGCGCATGACCCGGCCGCCCTGCACATGCTTCACTTCCGCGTTTGCATCAAATCTGCCCGAGCAGATGCGCATGAACGCGATACGGTCCCTGTGCGCCTTGTTCATGTTTGCCTGAATCTTAAATACAAACGCAGAAAATTCCCGCTCCGCCGGTTCGATCAATCCGATATCCGCCCTGCGCGCAAGCGGCGGCGGCGCCATCTTCAGGAAATGCTGCAAAAAGATTTCCACGCCGAAATTTGTCAGCGCCGATCCAAAAAATACGGGGGTCAGATCACCACTCCCGACCTTGTCTAAATCAAATTCGGCGCTCGCCCCGTCAAGCAGTTCAATCTCCCCCTCAAGCTGCTCCATAAATGTCTCTCCGATATGGCCGCACAGCACCTCCCTGTCGTCCATGGCAATTCTGGTCGAGATTCCTTCTTTTGTGCCTTTTTCGGTATCCGAATAAGTAATCACACACTTCTCCTGCCTGTCATACACACCCTTAAAATTCTTGCCGCTTCCGATCGGCCAGTTCATCGGGCATGTCGCGATCCCCAGTTCCTTTTCAATTTCGTCCAGCAGATCAAAGGTGTCGTTGGCATCCCTGTCCATTTTATTGATAAACGTAAAAATGGGAATTTTGCGCATCACACACACCTTAAACAGCTTCCTTGTCTGCGCCTCGACGCCCTTTCCTCCGTCGATCACCATCACTGCGGAATCCGCCGCCATCAGCGTACGGTAGGTATCCTCGGAGAAGTCCTGATGTCCGGGCGTGTCCAGTATATTGACACAGCAGCCGCCGTATTCAAACTGCAGGACCGATGATGTAACGGAAATACCACGCTCCTTTTCAATCTCCATCCAGTCGGATACCGCGTGCCGCGCCGTTGCTTTTCCTTTTACACTTCCCGCTAAATTGATCGCACCCCCGTACAACAGAAATTTTTCTGTCAGTGTAGTTTTTCCTGCATCCGGATGGGAAATGATCGCAAACGTTCTTCTTTTATTGATTTCTTTCGTATAGTCCGCCATGTTGCTCATTATGCTCCTTTTTATGATACTTTTGAAAGTCACTCCGCCTTTTACAGCATGGATGTGCCATTTCCGTCATTTGGAATCTCAAAATAATCGAGAACGGTGGCCGCAATATCCGCGAAGCTCTCCCGCGTGCCTAAATTTGCCGGTACAATATGCTTTCCGGTCATCAGAAACGGCGTATACTCTCTGGAATGGTCCGTGGATACCGTATAACCCGGATCACAGCCATGATCCGCTGTAATCATCAGCACATCCTCGTCCCTTAAGCCGGAGAGGAATTCCGGCAGCCACTGATCAAACGCCGCAAGCGCCTTCGCATAACCGTCAATATCGTTCCGGTGCCCATACAGCATATCATAATCAACCAGATTGATAAAGCACAACCCCTCAAAATCACGCGCAAGGTAGGAAAGCGTCTGATTCATTCCATCCGCATTTCCCGTCGTATACACATGCTCCGTCATACCGCGTCCCGCAAAGATATCCCATATCTTCCCGACTGCGATCACGTCCTTTCCATGTTCCATAAGACGGTCAAGCATTGTTTTCTCCGGCGGCTCCAAAGAAAAATCATGCCTGCGCGGCGTGCGCTCATAATGTCCGCTCTCCCCGATGAACGGGCGCGCAATCACCCTGCCGACGCCATGCTCTCCTTTCAGAATTTCCCGTGCGGTCCGGCAATATTCATAAAGCTGCTCCACCGGAACGACGCTTTCATGCGCCGCGATCTGAAATACACTGTCTGCAGACGTATACACAATCAGATCGCCCGTTCTGACATGCTCGTCTCCGTATACACGGATGACTTCAGTACCGGAATAAGGGCGGTTGCAGAGCACTCCCCGCCCCGTTCGCTTTGAAAACTCGGATAATACTTCATCCGGGAAGCCGGCAGGATACGTCGGAAGCGGTTTCATCGACCAGATTCCTGCGATTTCCCAATGTCCGATTGTCGTATCCTTTCCCTTGGAACGCTCCTTCATTCTGGCAATCCGCGCTGCCGGCGCCCCTGTCCCTTCTATAAAATCCACACCGTCAATATCGAACAGTCCCAGTTTCTTTAAGTTCGGCAGGCAAAAAAAGGAACTGGAGGATACGGAGCGCAGGGTATTCGTCCCCGCATCTCCGAACTGTGCCGCATCCTCCATTTCCCCAATTCCGAAACTGTCCAGTACGATTAAAAATACTCTTTTCATATGCATCCCCGCTTTACGTCGTTGTTAAAAAAGTATACCACACTCACTGTCTTTTGGCTATTGGGAAAGTGCAACCGGCGTAATGATGATATTAGCGGCATCAATTCCCGTCTTCCTCTTTACGATATCCTCAATCTGCGCACACTGTGCCTCTGTCAGCATCGTACCGTACACAAGCACATCCACCTGCTCTCCCGTAATGCTCACGACCGCCTCCTGATAACCTTTTGCCTCTAACAGGATTTCTGCCGCCGACTCCCTCTCTGCAATATCCGCCGCCTCGATCATGCTGTCAATGGCCGCCTGCTTCTGCTCGTCTCCGATATTGACATTGTTGATAATCTCAAGCATGATCTCTTTGTTGCGTGCCCGTGTCTGTTCTTTCTGGAGACGTGCTGCAGACAGGGAAGTGACTGCCGTCGTCGATGTATAAACCGCTTCTCCGGGAATTTCATCAACCGTCATATCCTCAGGAAGCATCTCCGCCTGCTCCTCATCCAGCCCCGCTGTGGATACGTCTGCAAGCTCACTTAAGTAGCCGTCCTCCGCCTCGGCATAATCGGTATCAAGGCTCTCTATGTCGGCTGCCGTCCCCGACGCAGCCGTTTCGATGTCTTCATCCGAGATATCCGCAAGGTCCGATGCGGACAGCTCCTCCATCGTGTCGGCATCATACTCGACAAAGCCGTCCACGCTGACGGATGAGGCTTCCTGCGTCCCTAAATCATTGTTGATCAGATCATCCGAATCCACCTGACTTCCCGCAAAATGAAGATATCCTGCAATGACGATCATCATTGCCAACGCTGTGATCATTACCTGATTACGTCTAAGTATCTTTTTCAATTTCCTCCCCCTTTTGCTATGCTTTCATTTTGGTTACAATAATTCTATTCGCTTCAATTCTGAATAATGACTGAATGACCGCAGTTATATTTTTCTGTACCTCCGGGTTTCCCCCTCCTTCTGCAATGACTGCCACGCCGATGACTTCCGGCTTCGTTGTCCGCACAATGTACGGGGTACGGCGGCCCTCCGAATCCGTCATATAAACCGTCTCCTCTTCCACGGCATCCTCATTGACGATCCGCATGCCGCCCCCGCTGTCCGTCTCCGTAGTGTCAGCGTCTGATCTGACCACATCCTTTAGAGGAATTTCCTCACCCGACGCCGAAAATGTGATCATGACCCGCACAGCTCCGACGCCGTCCATCTCGCCTAACAGCTTTTCAAGCTGGGCTGTCAGCTGCCTTTCATAATCCATCGCCGCGTTTCCGTTATCAGATGCATCCATCATAGCCGGTTCCGTGTCCAATTGATTGTACTTTACTGATTCATTTTCTTTTTTCTGTTCCGTGGATTTCGTCGGCCACGCGATGACGAGAAGCAGAAGCCCTGCCAGAATCAGGATGAGCAGGCTGTCCTTCCCAAACTTCTGGCCTTTCAGAATTTCCTTCATTTTATCCGTCAGCTTATTCAAGAATCCTCACCTCCACCCACGACCGTTCCGTTCTAAGACATGCCGCAATCACGCCGGCAAGTTCCTGCTCTTTATCCATACCGGACTCTGCCTGCCGGCCGTCCCCCTCCTCTTCTCCAACCTTGATATGGATTTCCCGGACTGGCCGAACGGTAATCCCGTCCTCCTCCCCATCCAAAGCACGCAGCATGATAACCAGACGTTCCTCATCCGCATAGGCATCCGCGATTTCGTATCCGTACGGCGCCAGTGCGGGGGCCAGTGTCTTTTTCATCTCCTCTGCAGCCGCTCTTAAAATCTGCTCCTCGACAAGCTCCGTATCCGCGTATTCCATATCTGCAGATAACTGCTCATATTCATGTTCAAATTGTGCAAGATGCGCTTCGAAATCCTCCTTTGTCCCGCTTTTCACAAGATCAAGCAGCGGCACAATCAATACCGCAAGTGTCATCATCCTTATGAGGATCCTCACATAACGGGCGTATTTGCCCCCGCTCACAAAATGGTACATTGTCTGCGCAATAATCATAAAAACACCCGCCGTCCGAATCAAATCCAGCATCAAGCTCTCCTCCCGTCAGAATCCCCGGTTTGTCGTCACGGCAATGACCGCAATCGTCACAATAAACAGCGCCATCGCACAAGTCATTGTCTTTAACAGCATCACACTCCCCTCCGACACCTGATCCACGCAGCGGCTCATGCGCGCATCCGCAGCCACACCGGAAACCGCAGCCGCAGCTTTTAAGGAAAGCGCAAGCAAAAACAGCTTGAACAGCGGCATGGCACATAAAAAAAGCAGAAGAAGAATCCCCGCGACACCCACCGCATTTTTGACCAGAATCGCCGAACCGTATACAACATCCGACGCCGTATCCACAAAACCGCCGATCCCCGGAATGATCGATGCCAGCTTTTTCAGCGCACCCGTATTGACACTGTCAATGACCGGCGTGATCATCCCCTGCAGCAGACCGATTCCTGAAATTACGGTCACGCAGCATTTCAGCACAAGACCGATTCCCCGCTTCGTTAACATGAGAATCCCGTCCATTCTATTGTCCGAGCTGATACCTCCCATGACAGATAACAGCGTATACACATAGATCAGCGGCACGACCGCCACCAGCAGCAGATTCTCCACAATGTAGATAACAATCAGCGCCAATTCATAAAAGGCGACCGCCGTTGCATGTCCCGCTGCAAATCCGACGGACAGGCAGTACGTCGGTACCAGCAGCTTCGAAAAATCCGTGATTGTCTGAAGGCTCTCCTGCGTGATATCCATCCCCTTCTGCATAATTTTCAAAAGAAGCATCGCCATCAGAAGAAATACGATGTCATAACTGATATCCGCTATCTGTCTGTTCTCAAAGAGCTGCCCGAACTGCGCAAAAACCGCAGAAAAAATGCCAAGTATGAGAATGCTCGCAAAGATTGTTTTATAATCCGCGGCCTCCGCGCTGAACGCCTCCCGGACGCTGTTCCAGATGCATTTCAGGCTTAATCCGTTTTCTCCTTTCATCGCATTCACGATCAGATCAAAAAAAGAAAGATCGGTTTCAGAAAAAACGCTGCCAATCCGCTCGGACAAGTCTCTCAGTCCAAGGCTGTCCGTAAAATCGACTGTCAAATCCATCCTGCTTCTCCTTTCCGCCCAAGTCCCCGCTGTCATGTCCGCTTTGTGTTCCGGCGCTTCCACAGTGCTGCCGGCCGCCTCCAATGAACGGCGGCAGCGCGTGCGCCCATTTTTACAGGGCAAACTCCTGTATCGTCTGAATGACCGCGAGAATAACCGGCATGCCAGCCAATAAAACCGTCAGTTTTCCAAACAGCTCAATCTGTCCCGCCACGGATGAATATCCGGCATCCTTACAAACGGAACAGGCAAATTCACAGAGATATGTGATGCCGATGACTTTAAGGAGAATGCTGAAATACGTGTACTGTTCCCCCATAAACCCTTTGATCTGTGAAAATCCGTTAAGCACCGCGCCTAGTTTATCCATGCCGGCACCGAAAATAACCATACTTAATACGATTCCGATATAAAACGAAAACTCCTGCCTGCTTCCTTTCAGCTGCACCCCAAGAAATATTCCCGCAAGCGAAAGCAGGACGATTTTTGTGATATCCATTTTGTTTTCCCCAAAAGAATTGATATGCGTGCCCCGTAAGAAACACCAACGGCCTTACCAGAAGAATCCGATTCGCGATTCCAAAAGAGTTCGCTTCACGATTCCAAAAGAATCCGCGAAGCGAATCCAGAAGAATCCGCGAAGCGGATTCTTCGAAAGACTTCCGCAACAGCGGAAGTCTTTTTTACATAGCAAACAATTCCTGCACTGTCTGGAACAGCTCATAAATGTAAGGAACGATCCATGTCAGCACCAAAATCAGGCCCGCCAGTCCGACTAAAAACGCATGTTCGTCCCGCCCGCTGTGTTTGAGTACCTGACCTAAAATTGTCACAAGAATCCCGACTGCCGCAATCTTAAATATGATACCGATCTCCATACGCTTTCCTTACCGTCCCCGTTCCCACATCCGTCATAATAAAACAATACTGAGCACAAGCCCGCCCATCGCGCCCATGCACACATACATCCTGCTTTTGGACGCAGCATCCTCAGAAAGACATTTTCTTTTTTCCTCCAATTTTTCCCTGCAAAATGACGCCTGAATGAGCTGCATGCGGCTGTCCGCAAACTCCTGCGCGGCAAATTCCCGTATGACCGCAATATCTTCCTCTTTCAATGCACATTTTCCCACAAGCGCTTCGCACTCCTCACGCCATATTCTTTCAAATACAGCGCCTTCTTTCCCCGCCATGCGTCCGGCAACCGCAGACAGCAGATGTCCTGCCGCCCCCTTCTGGCGCTCTCCGCCGCGCCTGCATATCTGTTCAAGCTCCGCCTTATGATAAGTGATCTCGCTCTCAAGATAATAAAAAAACCAGATCATCCGTTCCAGTTCTCTGATCCGCTCGTATCCCGCCCTCCTATAAAAAAGTCCGAGACCGGTCGTGCCAAACGTCAGCATCAATGCGCCGATCCATCTCACCCGCTTTCTCCTCCTTTCTGTGCAGCTTTTACAAGCGGTACAAAAGCCTTGTCAAGCACCTCTCCGATCACTCCGGGTCTTTGAGAACCCTTTAATAAAATATAGCGTTCAAACAGACCATCCTCCAAAAGTGTTCTTATGTATTTGCGCTCCGAAAGCTGCCTGATATCATTGCCGTGCACCGTCGCTATCACCTTGCAGCCACAGCGGCTTGCCTGACCAAGCGCCTCCGCATCTTCTTTTCCGCCAATCTCGTCCACTGCAATTACACGCGGATTCATACTCCTTAACAGTAAAAACATGCCCTCCGCCTTCGGGCATGCATCCAGAAGATCAGTCCGCATGCCAAGATCGTTCTGAAGAACACCCAGACAGCTTCCTCCGATCTCGCTGCGCTCATCCACAACGCCGACCGTCATGCCCGCATGTCCGCAGCATCCGTCTGAAAGACAACGTATCATATCCCTGAGAAGCGTAGTCTTTCCGCTGCCCGGCGGCGAGATAATCAGCGTATTCAAAAATTCTTCCCCTTCAAACAGCTGCGGCATCACTCCGTACGCTGCCCCTTTAATCTGATGCGCGATGCGGATATTCATGGCATTCACGTTCTTCATGGACACCAGCTCACGCTCCTTACAGACCACTTCTCCGCCAAGCCCGATCCGGTGCCCTCCCAAAACAGTCAAAAAGCCCTGCCTGATTTCGTCCTCATAGGCGTATACGGAATAACCGCATAAATGGGCAAACAGCCTGTCCATATAGAATTTGTCCGGACAGAGCGCGCGTTTGGACTCATAGAGCAATTCCCCATCCTCAGACAAAAAATATTCTCTCCCATGCGCATAGATAATGACAGGCCTGCCGACACGCAGACGGATTTCCTGAATCTGTTTTAATCTTGCCGCCACGTTTCGAAAACCGCAGCGCATCGTATCTGGAAACAACTCTAAAAATTCCTGCTCCGCATCCATGAAAAGCCTCCTTTTATAAAAGAGGTACAACCCTCACACCAAAGTATATGACCCGGCATATGAAATATGACAGCATGATTTTGTATGTAAAAAAATACAATGTTTTTCTTCTTTTGATATGGACATCATAAAAATATATGATATGATAATAATAACAGTAATGGTTACTATTTTAAGAATAAAGGAGGATTTTATCATGCAGGAGAATAAGGCTCAGGTAGACAATCTTGTAAATTTATTAGACGGTTATGCAACAAAAGGAGGACACCACTTAAACGTCAATGTTTTGAACAGAGATACCCTGCTCGATGCGCAGAAGCATCCTGAAAATTATCCGCAGCTTACAATCCGCGTATCCGGTTATGCAGTCAATTTCATCAAACTTACGCCGGAGCAGCAGGCAGACGTTATCAGCAGAACGTTCCACGAAGCTGTCTAAAAAAGACCGCAAAGCGGTCTTTCAAAGAATCCGTTTTACGGATTCTTTTGGATTCACCCTTGACATTTCTTCTGGGATGAGGTATTTCCTATATAAAAAAGACTTTCCCCTCACGGTGAAAGTCTTTTTTATGAAATATCATTCTATTTAGAGATATTTTATGATCTGATCCCTGATCCGGCTCCGACATGGATCAGTAATTCCGAAATCCTTCTGCCGGTACGTCCACGCCGCCCTGCCGATCCCAAACTTCTGAAACACGGCGGAGACATCCGCATACCAGCGCAGCAGCCTTTCATCAGAAACACGGTCGATCACGCCGTATTCCCCGCAATAAATCGGAACACCAAGCTTCTCTGCCACCTCAACTGCGACGCGCATTTCCCACTCCATATAAGATATATCAATATCAGCTCCGGCGAACTCCAGAATCCCCTCCGCCTGAGCCGCCCCGATATTTTCAGCCGTCTTATGATAATAAACCACCTTGGAATCCGGATAATTCACATCACAGTCAGGACTCATATTGTCCACCCACGGCGCTTTCTGATGCGTAAACACAAGCGGATTATAATAATGGAAATTAAAAACAATATGATCATCGTACGGCTTGTCAAGCAGCGTCAGCCCAAAAATACTGTTGTTATAAATTCCTCCGATCAGAACCGGATTATCAGGTGCCAGGCGGCGGAGCTCGCGTATCGTCCGCGCCGCAATCCGATTCCAGAGTACCGCATATTTTTTGTCCGTGATCTCATTGAGCAGTTCGAATGCAACACGATCCGCCAAAGCTGCATAACGCTTGGCAATTTCACACCACATTGCCGTAAAGATATCCTGATACCGCTCCTCCTCAAAAAAGCCGTTCTCCTGCTCCCCTTTGTCAAAAGAAAAACCCGGCGTTTTATGAAGGTCCAGAATCACGTTTAGTCCATATTTTCCGCACCATTCCACGCAGCGGTCTAAATATCGGAACGCATCCGCCCGGACAAAATCATCCTCACCAAGTATCACGTCGTAATCAAACGGCAGACGCACATGGTCTAATCCCCATGATGCGATCGTTTTAATATCTTCCTCCACAATAAAGGTTTCCAGATGCTCATGCGAATAATCCGACTGTGACAGCCAGCCTCCGAGATTTATGCCATGCTGATATCCTGAAAATTCTTTCATAGTCCCCTCCTGTCTTCTGAAAACAAGCTCAGATAAAATCATTTCTGATCTCAAATAAGCTTCTATTATTGATTTCTGATTTATTTATAACAGTTTCAGAAAAAATAAGATATCAAAAAACAGGATAAAATATCATTTTTTTAATCTGGATTTTCGTCCGTTCCGCCAGTAATCCCCATGGGAGAATTGTAATATTTTACGCGGTACTGCTTCGGTGTAAGTCCAGTCTCCTGACGGAATTTCTGTATAAAATAGCTGTGCGAGCCAAATGCTAAAAAGCTGCTGATCTCAGCGGCCTCATAATCCGAATATTTTAACATCTGACAGGCGGCATCAATCCGCTTTTTCAAAATATAGCGGTTGAGCGTCATGCCGGTCTCCGCACTGAACAGCTTTGATAAATATGGCACGGACAGACCTAATTGGGCTGCAATCCCGCTTACGTTAATTTTTTCATGCAGATGGTCATAAATATACTCTTTACATTTTTTCACATGATAACAGGAGCCCGAACGCCTGTGAACCGCTCTCATGCGCTCTGTAAAATCGGCAATTAACTCTGCATGGATTGCATTGATCTCCCCGGCACAGACCGCATGATCGGCGGCCCTGATATAAAGATCGGACAAATTATATGCCGTCTCACGCTCCATGCCTCCCTCCACACAAAAACGTGTAATAAACGCAACGGTAATAACCAGATGATACTTTAAGTTGCGCAGTCTGTCACCCGATAACACGCCGAACCCTTCTCCCCCAAGCGGAACCGCATGAGCGCGCGCACCCTCAAGATCGCCCTGTTTTACGCACTCATAAAACTGCATTTCTTTTTCCACAGGCAAATGACCGCGCGCATTCTCGCGCATCTCAAATTCAATTTTTGCAAGTTCCTTCTGAATACTCATACATCCTCCCTGCAAAATCGAAAGCAGCGGCTTAAGATGAAAGCTAAAGTTTTCTATCAAATGATAATGATTCTGTCAGGGACTGTCTGAGCACCTCTTTAAGCTTATCTGCAATTTGCCTTATCTGTCCGGCATCTACCTTTAAGACCTTTCGGTCATACGTATAAAACCCGTTTGTCTCATCCTCCACATCAGAAAGCTGCGTATAAACGCATCCGCATGCCCCGTCCGCTATGGCGGGATAAATCATTTTTTCATACATAAGTACAATCCGCTTCGTCAGCTCTTCGCGGCTCTGGCACTCTCCATAGCCATAATGACCGATACGGCTGTAGCGGTGATCAGGCAGCGTATATGCATAACCCCCGCATTCAGACACGATCAGCGGCCGCTTTGTTTTGGGCAGCTTCATCGTCTTAAAATAGATATGGCGGCTCGCGAAATCACTCTTCGTCTGCCAAAACCAGCCGGACGTTGAATCATAAAGCCTTGTATCGTCCACACTCCGCGCCGTCTCGTACATACGGTCGCTCTCAAACTGTCCCCAGCCCTCATTAAAGATCGTATAGGCAATGATACACGGATGGCTGTATAACTGCGCAAGCGTATCTTTCATATGCTGCTCAAAAAACTGTCTGCGCCGCAGGCTTCCTCCCCGCTTCCGGTCATCGGTCTTTACCATGCCGAGCATCGGCAGCGCCGTGTCCCTGACAAACGAATAGTGCCCGCTGTTCACCATATCCTGCATCACGAGCATTCCGTGGACGTCGCAGTAATAATAAAAGCATTCCGGTTCCACTTTGATATGCTTGCGCAGCATATTGATGCCAAGCTCTTTCATGCGCAGAATATCCCGCTCATATTCGCGCTCCTCACCCGGCAGATAAATTCCCTCCGGATAATAGCCCTGATCTAACACACCGTGCAGAAAAACCGGCTCACCGTTTAAGCAGACCCGCTGTACGCCTTCGATTTCACGAATTTCAATCTTACGCAGTGCAAAATAGCTCTCAACCGTATCATCGCCCACAGTCACGCTCATCGGATACAGGTGCGGGGAATCCGGACTCCACAGGCGCGGGCTGTAGGCACTGGAATCCGCACACGCAACCCCGGCAAGCTCTATGCGCATGCCTTTTTGTGCGAGCGTCTGCCGGTCCATACAATCCCGAAACACGCGCACAGTCCCGTTTGAAAGCGTTACGCGCACCGTCACAGTGACAGGGCAGTCTGCGCCGCTGTCCCCCGCCAAAGCATCCGGGGTACCACTGCCGTTACCGGCTGCTGCTCCCGCCGTTTTGCTGCCGTTACCTGCTGCCGCATCCACTATTCCGCTGCCGTTACCTGCTGCCACATCCGCCGTTCTGCTGCCGTTACCTGCTGCCGCATCCGACATTCCGCTGCCGTCACTCAATGCGGCATTCTGCGTTCTGCCGCCGTCATGCGCTGCCAGTTCCAGCTTCAGATTGATTCCTTTTAAGTCGGGTGTTATGTGCATAAAACGGATGTATTCATCCGGCACGGCCTCCGCCCACACGCTCTGCCAGATTCCGCTGACCGGCGTATACCACATGCCGCCGCGCTTTTTGCGCTGCTTGCCATACGGATAATCATGAGAAAGCGCATCCGTCACAGTGACACAAAGTTCATTCTTCTGACCGGAGCGCACCGCCTCCGTCATGTCAACCGTCCACGCTAAGTAACCGCCTTCGTGTTTCGCTAAAAACTGCCCGTTCACGGAAACCTCCGCAATCTGGTCAACCGCACCAAAATGCAGCAAAATGCGCTTTCCTTCAAACTGCTCCGGCAGGGTAAAAGAACGCCGGTACATGAGCCGCTCACCGACATGTCCATGATATCCCGACAATGCAGACTGCGGCGGAAAAGGTACCATGATCTTCTGTCCATTGCATTCCCACACACCGTTTAAGTTTATCCAGTCCTGCCGCTTCATCTGCGGTCTCGGATATTCTTTCCAAACTGCAGAATTTCCTTTTTCTCTCTGTGAGAGCGTCTGTTCTCCTGCATCGCTCATCAGTGTGTAATGCCTGTTTCTCATATATCGATATCCGCCAAACAGGGCCGCTCCCGCCGGGATCAGTCCAAGCCACCACTTTTTCTTCATCACGGACCTCCTGCTGCCAAATGGTTTTTCCAAGCACAGTTGTTCTGCCCTTGCGCGCATTGAATAGGAATCATGTAGAGTTTTATTATACCATGATTGCTCCGCAATCATGGTATAGATGGCCATCCGGCCGCTTCCTGCCTTGAATAAGGTCATTATACCATACTTATGCCCGTAATGCAAAAAGGTGCCACAGGATTTCCTTATCCCATGACACCCAAAATATTCCATGAATGGACAGCCCTCTTTTTATCTCTGGGTCCTCTGATCCCTTGCTTCACATCCTTTTCAAAACGGCGATTCCCGACTCCCGATTGTCTATTTTTTCCGGGTTCACGACACGGCGGACGTTATAAACATAGCCTGTATCGCCAAATCTGCCTTTCCTTTCTTCATCAAGATGCTCGTCATCCATACAGATATGCACCGCTTCCAGACACATCAGCACA
Source organism: Lachnospiraceae bacterium UBA7050 (assembly GCA_002493905.1). Lineage (GTDB taxonomy): Bacteria > Bacillota > Clostridia > Lachnospirales > Lachnospiraceae > DLAJ01. The sequence goes on from DLAJ01000041.1 coordinate 49,177, forward strand.
TATTCGTCCCCCTCTTTCAGTTCTTTTTCCCACAAAAAACGGCACTCGATATGGAGAAAACATTCGCTGACTCTCGGCGCACGGACGCTCTTCGCAGGCTCTGCAGTAAGACCCGACTCCGCCAGTTCATCCATGTCGAACCCGTTATGTGCAATGGTCGAAAGGCACTTTTCATAAAGATCGGCAGTCGGAAAATTCAGCACAGCTTCCTTTGTCTCGTGCATTGTCTGATACAGGTGCCCCGACTTATGGACCCGCGACAAAATGGCATAAAACCCGCCCTCATTTCCGTTAAAGCATGCCCACGAACACAGGCTGGCGTTGGGCAGCCCGTTCGACTTATAAGACGTGACTAAGAAAAGCGGCGCTGGGATTGCCGTCACATAGTCCGCCCATGAAAACCCCCATTTCTCCATATTCTCCATTGTTTCCGGCATCATGGAATATTCTCTTTTCATTCTGACCTCCTGACTTGGTTCTTTTCATTAATTGTCAAATACACCCGTCTGAAATTCTCTGAGAAATCTCATTTTCTCAATAATCATCACGGATTTCCACCAGTTTGCCGCCAGTGGATATTCCACATAGTCGTTATACCACAGCCACGGTACAATATAGGAGCCGTCCTCAAGCTGCTCCTCGGCAATGAGTTCACATTCTTTTCGGACCAGCTCTTCATTCCCCTTATAGAACATGCTTTCCCTGCCGGTAATCAGCGTAGACGGATGGCATACATACTCCGTTCCCCACCGGTTGGGCTCACGGCAGATGTCTGCGTTTACTTCCTCTTTGAGCTTGTCCGCAAACTCCCGCATGTCCACAAGCGCCGCTCCCGTCTCCTCCAGATATTCATACAGCCTGATCAAGCAGGCGGCAGCCGCACCGTCTCCAGTCGGAACGCTTTGTCTGAACCAGTCATAAGCCTGCTTTGTGATCTCTTCCGCTTTCCGGTACAGCCCGCTTTCTGCATCTGCAAAGCGCAGGATAAATCCGGCAAGATTCGCGGTCGGATTGTATTTCAGCTCCTGATTTTCATTGTAATCCCACCACGCCGCGTGGGGATAAGAATTGTTGGAGCTGACGGCATTGAGCCACTGATTTTTTTCGATGGAGAACTCCGCGCCGCTGTCAAGATACCGGAGTATCCCTTTTACGACCGGATGTGAACTGTCCTCAAATCCGATTTCCCTTAAAATTTCACAGGCTGTCCACACCTGCACCGGACAGGAATTGGGATTCATGCTGTCCGCTTCGAGCGCGTGGCCAAAACCCCCGTCCGCGTTCTGAAACGCCGCAAGTGCCTTCAAAACTTCCCCGCGTGTTCCGTCCTCAAAATGATACCGCCAGCGCGCAAGCTCTACCGGGCGTGCACTGCGGTAAATGAATCTTTGTGCCCTCTTAAATATCGTCTCGTATTCTTTCATGGAAATCCCCCGCCTTTCATCGGACGTACCTCAGCTTCTGAATACATGATGTCACAGGCTGTGGGCATTGTCTTGTAAAAAAGCGACGTCTTTGAGCGCATTCTTCCTCGCCTGTTCCGGATACATCGTGTGAAAACGCCGGAAATCATTCAGCAGATGCGATTGATCGGTATAACCATACTCCAGCACTTTATCCGCCATATTGAATGTCCTTCCAAAGAGGATCTCCTGCCAGATGCATTGATACCGGATCAGCGCTGCCGTTTTCTTTGGCGACAAGCCTGAATATTCCAGGAAGGTTCTCTCAAGCTGCCTGACGCTGATATGCAGCTCTTTTGAAAGTTCTCCCACCGTACAGACACCGCGCGTTTTCATGAGCTCACCGACTGCCTCATCATACAGACGGTTATGGCGCTCACGCAGATGTCTAAGAAAGAAGCGCTCCGAAAGCGCGATCCGCTGCGCAGTTGTCCCTGCCTCAATGATCTGGGGAAGCAATTCTCTTTCTATCCTGTGAAAATGTTCCCCGATCTCAAATCCGCCGTTCAGCGTCCCGCGCAGACTGTCCTCCGCAAAGAGTTCCGCCGTCCATGCATAAAACCGGATGCCAAAGCTTTCCTCCGTCCTGCCGGACACAAACGGCCGGTCGGATACGCCGCTAAAGCATACGTTCTGACCGGCAAGGTTAAAAATAATATCTGCGCAGAGATCAGGAATGATCAGCCGCCCCGCCTGTTCCATGCTTGTCCAAAAGCAGCGGATCATCGGCCTGAGCGCCTCGCAGGGGACATATTCCGTATAACCGCGCCGAAAGGGCTGTGCAGTCGTTGTGAAGGGCTCACTTTTCCGGTTGCTTAGAATCATCACATCTTCTCCTGTAAAAACAATCTTATTCTGTTTCAAATCATTTTTTATCTTATCATAATTGTTCTTTTTCGGCAAAGCATGCAAGAACGCTGCGCGTTCTTCTAGTCGAACAATTTCCTATACGTTAAAAAAAGAGCCGCACCCACGTGCAGCTCTTAAATGTTTCCCTTTTTCTTCCATTCTGTTTCCTAAATTTATTTTTATACAGCAGGCACCGGCTCCCCGGAGTCATCGGCATTCTGCCCGTCCCGCGCATTTTCATCAGCGTCCTTTGCCGCCTCCGCCCGCTCGTCAGGATCGTCCATATCCAGCAAAATACGCTCCAGCTGTTCTTCGACTGTCAGCATATCATCATCCTTTCGGATTACACCTTTTTCCGCATAACGGTTATCCATGAAATCGGCTTCTGCAATCCCCTTCTGCGCCTCTTCCTTCAGGCGTTCTCCACGTTTTGCCCTCTGCTGTTCCCTCGCTTCCTCCTGCACGGCATCAATCCGCTCAATCAACCTGTCCCATTCTTCAATCGTGAACGACTGCGCGCCAATCTGAAAGCTGGGGGAAGTCTCACCCTTACGCACCTTCTCATTTAATTTGTCGATCATGTCCTGCATTTTCTCCCTGAGAGAACGCGTATCCACTTCCATTTCAGTCGTCTGTGTCTGCGGATTGCCCATAGCGTCCGCGCGTTTTTTTCCCGCCGCCTGCGTCAAGGAATCTGAAAAGCCTGCGTCCCCCGCTGTACCGGTCCGGGAACCGTCCGGCTGCAGCGTCCCTGCTCCCGCCGTTTTATCCGTTATCCCGTTTTTACCCGCCCATGTACCGCGGTACTGTATCCGGTCCCGCATCGCATCCAGTGTCATACCAGTCACTCTCCTTTTTCCGATTCCGTCAAAATTCCTACGATCCTGCATACGACCCACTGCATACAGCCCAATGCTTTGGATATCAAGTCACATGCTTCCCGCATTTTCGTTCAAAAACTGTTCATATTGTTTCTTCACATCAGGATACCGCGGTTTCGGCACCGATATCTGCTCCCCTGTCTTTAAGTAACAGACATAGCTGCTGATGCGCCGGATATAGCGCATATTAACCAAAAAGCTCCTATGAATCCTGACGAAATCAAATCCATCTAACTGGCGCTCAATCTCATCAAGTTTTCTGTAAATACTGTATGTCCTCTCCGCCGTATGAAATAAATTTCTATGACGGTCGGTTTCCACATAAATCAGCGACTGAGCCGTGACAACTGCACTCCCCTCAACAAAAGGGAACCGCCGTGTATGTGTCGTGTTTTCGTTATCCTTTTTACCGACAGCCATTCTTCTTGTCCCCTTCTCCCATAGTATCCGATTCTTATCTGTTATATCGGCTGTTTGGTCCTGTTTCTGTAACAATGTGGCATAAAAAGACCATTTCCTGCATTAAAGTACCAGTTTCTGTTTCTCACAAGTCATCCAGCATTCAATCATTAACGATAAACATTAATTTTTTATTGACAATCATTTATTTCCCTGTTATGATTCCTATTAGAGATCTCTATCAGGATCACCTATTTACAGAAAGGATGCCCGCCATGACACCGCATCAGCTAAAAATAAAAAATACAAGCCGCTATATCGCAGTTCTTCTCAAAATCGGACTGGCCGTTTTCATCGTGATCGCCCTGTTGGCACTTGCTGCAATCGGCATTTTATTATTTTCTTCCGAACATACAAAAGCTTCTTTTCTAGCCGCATTTCAGGTTACTGCAAACAACGGAACCGTTTTGGAGATCGCTCCGCGGCCGCTGCTGATCATGTTCCTGTTCATGCTCGCTGACACCCTGCTGATCATGACCGCCGTTTTTTTCATTCACGGCATTTTTCATGATCTTCAAAACGGATGCACCCCCTTTACGCGGCAAAATACCGCCCGTATTCAAATCGTCGCGGCAATCACGATCGTTTTGAGCATTGTCGGGGGCTGTTCCGACGCTCTGGTAGATTATTATACAATTGGCGGATTAACATGGCATATCAACGCCATTGGCCTGATCAGCGGACTGATCATTTATTGTATCTCTTTTATTTTTCGTTACGGCTGCGATCTGCAGCAGGCATCGGATGAAACTTTATGAGGTGACAAAATGCCTATCATTATGCGGTTAGACAGGGTGATGGCGGACAGAAAAATATCGCTGAAAGAATTATCGGAAAAAGTAGGCGTCGCAAATGTGAATCTTTCCAAAATGAAAACCGGAAAGATCAGCGCGGTCCGCTTTTCCACTTTGGAAGCGATCTGTGAGGCGCTCGACTGCCAGCCCGGTGATATTCTGGAATATCAAAAGGATGACTCTGCGCATCCGCCCGAAACGCCTTGATCAGCGTTTTCCTTTTTATTATTTTCTAAGTGTGATAGGAGAAAAAAATGAAAATCTTCGGTACGGTTTTAGCAGTCGTATATGCCTGCATCATGATTCTTGCGGCATACAAAGCAGACAAAAAAAGTATAACCTCCGTCTTCATTGCAGGAGGCGGTCTTTTGGTCCTTGTTTACAGTATTTTGAATTTATTCGTGACCCGCAGCGCAGCACCGCTGTTCGTGATCGGAATCCTTGGTATGGCTTCCGTCTCAGCCGGCGCGCTCATCAACGGGATCCGACAGAAAAATGTACATATTTCCCATCATCTCATCCGCCTGGTTATCGAGGGTGTAATCCTCGCTCTTTGCGCTGTCAGCTAAACGCTGGGGAGGTCAAACGGATATGAGCGGATTTAGCATTTCATTGAGCAGTTCTTTTTTATGGACAAGTGTTTATCTCAGCTTTCTGTTTTTTTATACTTTTATGGAGATTGCCGTCTGGCGAAGGCTTCTTCCGAAATATTCCAGCACAGCCAGCCTTTTTACAATCGCCTTCTGTATTGGCTTTTTTCTCAAGTTATTAAAAAATGCGGGATATCATCCGAATCTCGTCTCCGGCTTTTCTTTATCGGGCTTGTTCTTTGCTGTCTGCTGCTCTGTATTCTTATTCCTTTTGCTGGACAGGGGATTGGACCGTGTATTCGAACGCCTTTTTCCCAAAAGTGAACAGAATTATCAGGAAGCGGTCAGACGCTTGACAGATGCTCCCGTAACAAGCATGATCCGGCTCTGCCTGTTCGCGCCCTTCATAGAGGAACACCTGATGCGCGGGTTTCTGCTTGGCGGTTTAGAACCCCGTTACAGTACCGCCTGTGCGTTGCTGATATCCTCCTTCCTTTTTGCCTTTTTACATTTCAATATGGTACAGGGCCTGTCCGCATTTCTTTGCGGCATTGTTCTCGGACTGCTCTATTTGAAAACCGGCTCCATTCTCTGCTGTATCATAGCCCACTCCGGTTATAACCTCTTATCCTGTGCTATGCTCATGCATTCCGTATCGCCTTCCAAATAAATGGGAGACGGACGCCGCCACGCTTTACGACCGGTCAATTCAAACGGCAGCATATCCTGTTTTGTTCGTCAAAAAAGCGCGGGATGCATGTGCAGCCCCGCGCTTTTTGATACGTTATCCTTGATTCTCACCCGGCCTAATGCCTTATCCTTAATTCTCACTCGGCCTGATGCCTTATCCTTGATTCTCACTCGACTCTTAAATGACTGACTGCTTCGTCCAGCTGCTCCGCACCCGACTGCAGCAACTGTACAGTCTTTTGAAGTTCCTCCACTGCATCTTTCTGGCGTCTTGCATTGCCGTCCACCTGCTGCGAGTTGGCACTTGTCTGCTCGGAAACTGCTGAGATATTCATCACGACATTGACCGCTTCTTTTTTCGTATTCTCAATCAGCTCCATACCCTCCGTAATTTTGGATAGATTGCCCACCATCATGCTGACGCGCTCATTCACATTATGGAATGCATCCAGTGTATGATTTAAGGAATCATTCTGTGACGCCACAATTTCATTCGCCTTGTTTACGGAATCGACAGTATCACCGGTCTGCCTCTGAATCCGCTCCACGATCTCGCCAATCTGCTTTGCCGCTTCCAGAGATTGATCAGCAAGCTTACGAATCTCTTCCGCCACGACAGAGAAGCCTCTTCCCGCTTCACCCGCACGCGCCGCTTCAATGGAGGCGTTCAGCGAAAGCAGGTTCGTCTGCGATGCAATATCATTGATAATATTTGCAAAATCACCAATCGACCTTGTCTGCTCGCTCAGCGACATGATGTCCTGATGGATCGCACCCGTAATGTCCTCCGTTGCTTTAGACTTAATGCTTAAGTCGTCAATGACTTTCATTCCATCCGTGATCGTGCGGCTCGCATCTTCCGAAACACGCGTGATCTCATCCGTATATTCATACACCGTGCGGATCTGATTGGAAAGCATATGAATATGCTCCACGCAGTTTTGGGAATCCTTTGCCTGTTCCGTCACACCGTGTTCGATCTCGCCGATCGCTATCGAGATTTCATTGCTTGACGAGATAAGGCGCATCGTATTATCGCCGACCTGACCTGAAGCGTCCGTCACCGTCCCCATCACACGCTTCACGCCCGCGATCAGTTTTCTGATACTTATGATCATTTCTTCTATGCTTAACGCAATCTGCCCAAATTCGTCCTTGCGTTTGGTGCGTAAGCTGACCGTAAAATCGCCCTGCGCCGCACATTCAAGCGGCCCCGTAATGTCTGCAACGCCCCTGCTCATCGTCCTTGAAAGCAAAATACACATAATGACCGCAACTGCAAACGCCACAAGTACGATCACAAACGTGACAACCTGAATGGTCTTTGCCGATCCTAAAAAGCTGCTTGTCGGTACAAGCACCGCAAGCATGGCGCCTGTTTCACCAATACGGGAATAGGCAAATATGTACTGCCTGCCATGACGCGTCACCTCGCTGTATCCCTCCGCAGCCTCCGCATTCATTGCATTTTGGTAAGCGGTCAGTTCACTAAATACCGGCGTCTCCCCCGCTGCAGCCGTTCCTCCGCAGTAAACTGTCTCGTTTCCGTCAGGCGCGATAAACGCGGTAAAGCTTCCGGCTCCGTTATCCAACTCCGCCAACGCGTTATAAACCACGTCTCTGTCAATATCCACCACCAGAATCAGATTTCCCCTGATATTGATCTTTCTCCACAGGCTGATCGCATAATCTGAGCTGTCAAATTTTTCCTCTTTTTCCACCACACGTGCTTCCAGTGTCGGATGCGCACCTATATAGCCGTAGTTATCCGCCGATGACGCAATGACCGCGCCATCCGCAGCCTCCGTAAATGTAGTATAAAAATCAACACTGATATTGGCAGGCGTCGTCGTCAGGCCTGTCGCATGATCGCTGATCAGATACGCATGGTATACGAAATCCGATATCGTCTGAAGACTTTGTATCCGGGATTGTACGATTCCCTTCGCTTCTCTCTGCTCTTCCGTCAGGGCATCCAGATTCAGATTCGGATTCAGATAATAAGCAACCGTCTCATCCATCGTCATCAGTTCCAGCATCCGGTCCCCTACCTGCTGGAGTCCGAGTTCCAGATAACTGCCTTTTGCCGAAACAGTATCTACCAGCGAAGACTTCACTTCATCCGTAACTGTCCGCCTTGCGACAAGATAGGATGCCAGTCCCAGCACCACGATCATGACGATCAATACCAGAAACGCCGCGATCATTTTTGTAATAATACTGTGAAAAGACAAACGTCTTGGCGCACGACGCACCTTTCCTTCTATTTGCTCTCTTTTTGCCATAAGTACCCCCCTTGTCCGCAACCCTGATCTGTCTCCATTATAATCTCTTTTCGATTAGAAAGAAAGCACTTTCGGCTATTTTCGTTCTTTATGCGGATGCCGCCCTTTTGTGCATCCTTTGTGAATATCTCTTTGTGCGCGTCCGTACGTTAGATCTGGTACTTATACCTATATGCGGGGACATCCGTTTCTCAGCTTCTGCCAGCATCGAAACAGGCAGAGCCACTGGATATATAATGTCACGCCGTCTTCATGAGCATGCGGAAGATTCGCCCTCTTTAACGCAGCCTGAGCCTGTCTGTCCGTGAGAAGTCCGCTTTTTCCGCAGATGCCATGCTTCATCCCCTCATCAACGAACCGGCAAAAAGCACGATATTCATTCCGGCTCAGGTCAGGTTCCGGCTTCAAAGAAAAGTGAACGAGAACAGAATCAACCGACGGCATAGGATGAAAGTCCTCCCTGCGAAAATAATATTGCATTTTCGCATCCCAATATACCTTAAGACGCAGCGATTTCTCCGTCTCATGCGGCAGACCAAGCCATCGTTTTGCCGCTCCTTTTTCCATGATCAGCCAGATATCCCGCGGCACGTTGACCGTGTTGGTCAGTTTCTCGATGATCTGCGTGGTAATGTTGTAAGGGATATTGGCAAAGATCACATAATCCCCTCTGTCAGGCAGCGGATATTTTAGGAAATCCCCGCAGATCAAATGCAGATTTGTGACTTCTGAAAGCCGCTTCCCGGCTGTCTCATACAATTTTCGGTCAATCTCGATCGAATGCACATATCCCGCTTCTTTGCACAGCGCCTCGGTCAAATGCCCCTTTCCGGTTCCGATCTCAAAAACAGTATCCTTTTTTCCGATTCCACTTAAGCGGACGATCCTGTGAATCAGTTTTTGACTCGTAATGAAATTCTGGGAAACCGATATTGGAGCATCGAATCCTGACCCTTTTTCATACCGTTTTCGATTTGCGGCTCTGCTTTTATCTGTGCTTCTGCCGCCTCCTGCATCACCTGTGTTCCGTGTACTTCTGCTGCTTCCTGCATTGCCTGCGTTCCGCGTACTTCTGCCGCTTCCTGCATTGCCTATGTTCCGTGTGCTTCTGCCGCTTCCTGCATTGCTCTCCTGCCGTGTACCCCTGCTTCTTTGCATAGTGCTCTCCTTTCTGTGCTTTCCTCACAGCCCATCTTCCAAACCGTCTGTTCTGTTCACAAAAAGGCAATAAAAAAGCAGGAAAACGTCCAAATGGATTTTCCTGCCTGCAGAGTACCACCATACAGCCATAAAGGTTCGTTACGTAAACCTCCAATGGCTACATGAATACAACATCACAAAAACATTCTTATGCTGTCTTTTGGCTGACCTGTGCTCATTTCTATTTGCAACAAAAAGCTGCATACAAATTTTGTATGCAAAAAATCCATTCACATGAGACTATTCATCTGCTTTTTTATCGCCCCTGTATACGGATACGAATGCAAATACAAATCAACACACGTAAGCCACCTTTCTATATATATTTTTTTATACAGGACCAACACTGCATTCCAAGTCCTGCCGCTGTGCTGACGGCGCCGCCCGGCATAGTAACTCCTGGCATATCCATCAGCAAATTCAGCATATCACGGAGAGATTCGTTTTGTCAAGCGGCTGACCAGTAAGACAGCGATGAGGAATGAATTTCATCATTCCTGTCACTAAAACGCCGTTTGTCATTTTATAAAAGTTATTCCTGTGTTTTGGAAAGTTATCCACAATCAATAGGGCTGCTAACCTCTATTTTTCAATCCGTGGATAAATATTCTGTTATTCCTCAACGCTGGCAGGGATCTATTTACTCCAAAAATGTTAATAATAAAGCAGCCGAACATCAGAACCTTACAGTATTCTTTTTAATAAAATATACAGAACTAAGCACTTATTATGCTATCCAGTCATAAAAATCAAATCCATAATAGAGATTGATAAGCCTGATCGTCCGCCTGAGTGCAATATCCCCATAAGTATAATACAAGGTTCTGTCCTCTAATTCCTCTATGCTGTCAGCATAATAAACCTGTAACCTCTCTTCCAGCGTTTTTGCATTACTTTCTTCCCAACGCTGCTGTTCCACGTTTAAGGCTTCAAGCGCCTCACCGGATAACCTTTCCTGACACAATTGGTATATCCGGTTCATCTCCTCATAGCATCCGTCATAATAGCTTTTACCATCTGCATTAAACTCTTCCGTAGTTTTACTGGTATAACCACAGGTTAGATCAAACAGATAAGAAAGCGAATCTAAGTAAGCCTGACGCTCCTTTGCATTTTCCGCAGCTTCTGCAGAGGGTCCGTAAACAAAACACCTTCCACAAAAATTTTACGGACCGCCTCTTCCGTATAGCTATACCACTCTGCCTCCGGAGTTTCATCAAATAATGCAAATGCTCTCTCGTATTCGCTACTGTCTACCAAAATATCGTCTATATAATAGGATTCCCGATCTATGCTGAGGAGAAAGCTCAGTTTATCGTCAGTAACAGCCGTATCTCCTATAAAACACAGTTTTCCTGCAGAACTTTCAGACGCGCTGCTTGCGCTATGAAATGCACCATTTTCTTTCAATAAATTCATACTCCTGTACCCAAACACATTTCCATGTATCTGCCCGTCCCTATAGCGAAGAACGATAAATCCGCCATACTCTGCCATCTCCAACACCACTTCTGGTATGGTATCTCCGTCTAAATCCACTACCGCAAATCGGTCTATCCGCCTTGCATTCTCATATCCGTATGGCATTTCACTTAATAATCCTTCAAACTCTCTGACTCCATTCGTATCACTCTTTGGAAACCTATCTGTACAGAAAACAGCTGCTTCATTCAAAAGTACATCTCGAAAAGACGACGAAACAGATGGTGGATCATCATTCTGAGGGGATGTCAGCTCTATGGCGTCCTGAGAACTATCTGGTATTTGTGTGTTCTGCAAATCGGAAGATTCTTTCCCATGTCCGGGATTCCCCACGTTTTCGGAATCTCCCCTTTCCTTGCCACACCCTCCGCAGAAGCACAATACTACTAAAACCAATACTGCAAATGAAAGTTTCGCTTTATTCATTATGACCTTCCCCTTCATATGATCAAGTATTTTTTTAGGTAAAATTTGGCGTAATGATCGCTCTACAACACTTTCCTTCCTCTACTGACCAGCGTTGTCATTTATCACCATCTCTTTCAAGACAGACACGCTTCCCTCATACACACGAAACTCGTACCGCATCTGCTGTTCCTGATCCTGATAAAACCAGGTTTCATACGGGGTATCACTCTCCTCTTTCGTAAGGGAGGTCCCCGCCTCTTCCACTACTTTTTCTAATTCTGAAAAGGGCATTCCCAGCATAAACCGCCCATCCCGGCTTCCGCCCTCCTGAATCGCAAGCGTGACCAGCTTGTTCTGACTGTCAAAATAACAATGGTACTGACTGTACTGCGCTGAAAGACCTGCGGTATACCCTTCATTATATACACTCTCATCAACCCAAAAAGTATCCATACCGGCACTGCTTAGAATCTCTTCCACTTCCTCGATAGACATGCCAAACTCCAGCCTGCTCAAAATTGCCAGATTGTTCTCTACAGAATACTCTATCACTTGAACAGGTACAAACTCATCGCTATACCGATGCGTCTGGGTTTCCACAATATCTCCGTTCACCTGAGTTACTTTTTCCTTATTCCCCATATCCAGTCCGACAGCCAGCAGGCTGTTATCCTCTTTCAATACAAAAGTATTGTATTCGTAACTGCTTTCCCATTTTCCAAACTTCGAAAACCGGCTTACGGGATCACTAAAGATAATCCTGCCCTGCCAGACCATTCTCACATTGTCCATAACCTTTACGGGTGTGCGGACAAAATCGTCCTCCGTTACAGGTGTCCCACACTGTCCAAAGACATTCAATCCCCATGTATACAATTCTCCAGACTCACTGATGGCTGCTCCGGTAAATGTTCCTGTAGTGATATATTTACACTGTTCCATAATCTTCATAGGTTCTGCAGCAAACATTTTTACCGGATTTGATGCATCCTCTTCCAATTTCCAATAATTTTCATAATCCATATAATTTGCATTCGTACTTGTCGTAGGAGCATACTGTCCCCACCAATAAGCAGACTTATTTTTTTGAAGGGCAACGATGCATTCCCTCCCTGCTCTTGCATAAATCACATCCGTCATTAGAAGAACCGGTTCCGTGACCTTTTGGAAATTATATATATTTGAATAGACTGGAGATTCGCTTCCTTCTCCCAAAAGCACTTCTGAATAATTCAAACCGATACCATAAAGTTCTCCGCTTTCCGTCAGGTAAATACAAAAATAGTCATTCCATGAAGCATCCACAGAAATGACATTCTCCGCAATCTTAACCGGATCTTCATAGTATTCTTCTACACCATAAGTACCTGTTCCAAGCTGTCCGAATTCATTCTTTCCGGTACCCCAGAGCACTTTATTTTCATCTATATAGTAATGATTTGACGCAGTATAGCGGCTGGTAATATAATAATCTTCCAGCGAAAAGCTTTCCCCCATTTGAAGCGCATTCATATCTTCCACATAAAAAGCCGGAAGTATCTCCGTTTCCTCATCAGTTACCACATTGGCACCTGCATTTTCTTCCTCGTTTTCATCAGGTGGTTCTTCTGACGGTTCTTCTGTCATTCCTTTCGTTTTCACATTTTCTTCTCCGTTGCTATCCCTTTTTTCTGTCAGAAACATCACGGACAGCGCCACGATCACAAGCACTGCTGCAATTCCGATTCCTGGAAGCGTATATTTATATTTCATGATATTTCTGATTCTTGATTTTACATTTCCCTCACTAAAACAAATTGGTGCAACAAAGATTCTTTTCTTTCCTGATCCGTTCCCAGCGGCAATATGAAGCAGCGCATAAGCGTACTCCTTGCGTTTCTCCCTGCTCATAGTCCGGATAACTTCTTCATCACATGCTTTTTCCAAATCACTTCCAAACAGAAAATAAGCCATCCAAATAACAGGATTGAACCAGTGAATCAGGCATACCACATAGGCAGACATTTTGAAAAGCCCGTCTTTTCTTTTGATGTGCATCCTTTCGTGGGCAATGATACTCGAAAGCTCCTTGGATTCCATAGAAACCGGCAGATAGATTTGGGGACGGATTATTCCAAAAACCATCGGCATCGTAATATTTTCCGCCCACCAGATATGATCATCAAATAAGATGCTTAACCGCAGTTTCTTTTTCAGCGCAAAATAGGAGTATAGCATATGCCCGAAAAAGCAGCTGAAACCCGCCAGCCATATCAATCCGATCACATGCCCAACCCCAAATTTTGCCGGACCGCTCTCTTCGACCTCGTCCTCTCCCGCAATATTTTGTCCAGCAGATTCCACCGGACTTGCAGCAGCAGTTCCTGCAGTGTCTTTTGGGGCGGCGGCAGGCATACTTGTCATAATACTGTCAGCAGCACCCGCCGGATGAATAATATTTCCTGTACCGCCAATTTCTCCATGGCTCTCATCTTTCTCCTGTCGGGATTCTAAAATCACTCCCATTTCTTCCGTAATATTTGCATTATTCCAAAATCCGACCGGCAGGCTCAGTTTCCACGGGAAAATGAAATACAGAAAAACCATTGCCCAAAGTCCCAGAATATATTTATGACCAATATGTAATTTCTTCAGCAATATCCGGATAAGCAGGACTATAAGAACAATAACGATTCCCCGCAGGCTCATTTTGATAAGCGCATTCATTAAAGCGTTCATGAACGTTTCCCCATCCTCTTCTTAATTTCCCTCAATAATTCGTTTCAGTTCTTCTATTTCTTCCTTGGAGAGTTTTTTTTGCGAGACAAACGTTGCAACAAAACGAGGAAGCGATCCCCCAAAAACCCCTTCCACAAACTCCTCACTCTGTTTTGCCTGAAATAACTGCTTGGAAACCAACGAAGACACGATACCCTTTTCATTTTTGAAGATTCCTTTGTCACATAATCTCTTTAGTACCGTGTAGGTGGTGGTTCGCTTCCAGTTCAGCTCTTTCAGACTTAAAGCTGCCAGCTCTCCCGAAGGAATGGGTTCATTTTCCCAGATAAGCTCGGCAAATTTCATTTCTATTTCTCCTAATTTGTATTCTGCCATACGATCCTCCTGTCTACATGATGTAGAATACATTGAGATTCTACATCATGTAGACACGCATGTCAAGACTCCTGTTCATTATCAAAAAACAAGCGGAGATTGGACGTGCATTCAGTCTGGCTAAGCCGTATTATGGCCTTGGGAAGATCATGACAAAGCTGAACACCACAACCAGCGGTCTACATTCATTACCGATCCTGGCAATGAGTGTAGACCGCCTTATTTCCGTTGATGCGAAAGCCCTTCGAAGCATCAACAGATAAAAAAGACATTAACATCTCTGCTAATGTCTTTTCTTTCCTACTATTTACCTGCTCTTTTTTCAGTCGGTTTCTATTTTGCAATTCCAAATAGTATTATAGCAGTGGAACAATATACATATCTTCGTCCGCAGGCGGCACCTCTCCCTCCGTATCTGATCTCATGAAGAGCAGTGCATCAACCTGTTCCGGGTCTATAATATAGCCGGTGGCAAAGGATGCCTGATAGGTATTGGTTGTGAGACCACAATAGCCTTCACCGCCGCCGTCGGCAATATCTGTGAGAAGCGTACCGTCCTTTAATCGTACCCCTATGATACGCGGCGGGCGCGCTGTCGTCGTATACTTCGACACCACACCGTTTTCGTCTACAGCCTCGCTCTCGATCATCTGTCTTGGCATTTCGTAAGTGACCGTAAGGGAGATCGGTGAGATTTCCGCATGCGTTACGGCTGCACCGCTGCCCTCCAATTCTTCTGCCATTTCATAAGACTTCACCTGATCAGAACCATTCAGATTAAAATCAAATGCCCAGCTTCCTTCTACACCAGGAACAAATTGATGGTTGGCTGTGTCATAAATGCCGAGATTATGAAATTCTACGTGTATGGTCTTTTCTATGAAAGAGTCCGCTTCCGTCATCAGCAGCATATCATATTCCATGCTTCCGTCCTCGTCCCTATACCTTGGCACAAGGCTTCCGTCAGAACGGGTTTCTATGGGCGTGCCATCTACATAAGTATCACTGCCGCGTCTGAATCCATCAAAAAAGCCGCCGCCGAGCTGACTATAGACATTACCGCCGTCAATCTCAATGACAACCTGTTCAAACCAGGGACATGCCCCCTCTTCCAGCTCATACCCTTCCACCTGAAACGACAGGCGCGCAAAACGACCGTCTGTGATGGTATGAAGCGCAGTGATTGTAATGTCGCTTTCGACGGCACTCTCATAAACCGGATTTACCATCTGTGTCCCCTCTAAAAACTGTTTTTGAGATTCCGTTGCGCGAAGCTCTTCCGTCATTCCCCTTCCCCACGGGAAATAGGCAGCTGCAAATACCCCCATCGTCCCAAGCATCAGCACCGCGGCCGCGGCAAAAGCCCCGACTGTTCTTTTTCGAATCCTTACGACCGGTTTATGACCGGTCTGCGTCCGCTCGTCCCTGATGCGCGCAAATGCCAGATCAGCTTTCTGCTGAACAATATCGGGAATCACAATGTCTTTTTGTAAACATTCAATTGTCTCATTTCTCCTCATCATTTTCTTCTCCTTTCATGCCTCAAGATGATATAGTGTGGCAAGCTGATCTCTTGCCCTGGAAAGCCTGGTGCGCACCGTGCTGACCGGAATATGAAGCGCTGTGCTGATGTCGGAAGTCTCTAATCCATTTACATAATAGAGAATCAGGATCATCCGGTATTTCTCATCCAGCCCTTTCAGGGTCTCCAGCCACTCCACATTGTCATATTCCTGCGGCGAAAACGGAATTTCACGGGACTCGTCCCCCAGAAGACGCACCTTATTCCTCTTACGCAAAATATCATTACATTTGTTGATCAGAATCCTGGTCATCCACGTCCTGAAATACTCCGGTTTCTTTAACTGATCTAATTTTTCCCAACAGGTGAGAATTGTATCTGAAATAGCATCCGCAGCATCTTCGTCGTTTTCAAGCATTGCCCTTGCCGCTTTATATAGATTCTGCATCTGTGACTGCATGACCCGGGTGAATGCATCCGCATCCCGATTTTGTGCAAGTCTTACAAGTTCTTCTATGATAATCACCCCTCTCCGCGCTTTCTGACTATTAGACGTGAAAAAATAAAAATGCGTCCCAAAATAAAAAACAGAAAAAGCATTCGGACTCCATGTCCTGAATGCTTTTCCGTTGTTATGCGGTTCTAAAATTTTCTGCAGGCTTATAATCTCCGCCCTATTACATATACTGTATACGAAGTCACGAGGTATTCAGTCCATGAAGCAATTAAAAGGTTATGCCATCATTGGGGTTCTGTTTGTTTTGATCGTCGGCTCCCTTTCTCATTTTCTCTATGAATGGAGTGGCAGCAATCCGGTCGTCGGTCTTTTTACGCCCGTCAATGAATCTATCTGGGAGCATATGAAGCTTTTATTTTTTCCAATGCTTCTTTATTCTGCCGCCGGTGTCATCCGCTTCAGAACGGATAAACCGTGCATTGCATATTCTTTCTGTTTCGGAAACCTGATCGGAACCTTTCTGATTCCAGTCCTATACTATACGTATTCTTCTGTTCTGAAACGGGACTTATTTGTGCTGGACCTTTTAACATTTGTCATCAGCACTGCCGCCGCATTCTATGCCGCTTATAAGCTGACGCTTTCCTGTAAGCTCAGGCCGTATGCCGGTCTGATCTATGTGCTTGCAGCGGTCCTTTTTTTCTGTTTCATGTTATTTACTTATCATCCTCCCATGCTGAAGCTGTTCGATGATCCAAGCGTACATGCGCTTTCCAGGCAATGGCAATGGTGATCACTTACCTGCTGCAGCGTAACAGGGGTTTTCAGACCGTTTTTTCTAATAACTTCTTATTTATGTTTTTACAATCGGGATCTTACCTTTTGTCTATCTCCAAAAATCGGCCTGCCAGCTTATATACTTGTCTGACTCCAGCAGAAGATAAGTCCCATGATCTCAACTCTTCCGAAATCATTTGAGGGTATTTTTTACTGATATCTCTGAGCGCATTTCCTATTGACTTTCTCACATATTCACTTTGATCTTCTCTATGGGCAGATAATAACCGGATTGCAATTTGTGGATGATCCTTAAAATAGGGCCGGCTTGTCCATACTCTCAATCCCTCGGAAGCAGCTCTGCGGACATTTGCACAATCACTATTCAGCCATTCTTCTATCAGCGGCAGAGCCGCTTCATATCCAATGATTTTGCAATGGTTGTCAAAAGCCATCGCTAAAATCTCCTGTACTTTCCAACTATCATGCTGGCTTACTGTATTTTTCAAAAAAGTAATTGCTGAAGCATTGTGATGCGCAGCATATCCTAAAAGGAAAACGCCAACCTCCTGAATCTGAAAATTGTCCGATTGATAAAGTTCCATTCCCATCTCAAAACAGTCATCAGGAGAATGTGACTGATCATATTTTTTCGCTTCATTTTTTACAAGTTTTAAGCTGTCTTTTTCGGGAATTAACTCTGCTAAATATTGCTGATATTCATTCATTGGTCATTCCTCCCTAAACATCGATTTGTTAGTTTAATGATAGCATACCTTTATACGGAATCATACAACTTTTAGCCTGCCTTCATCCAGTTTGGCACATATTACGCAATAATAAAGAAGACGTCAAATATCACGGGACAGGAAACGCATGATTCTTAAAGCACACGGAATACCCGTAAAATACGGCAATTTCCCTGCTCTTGATAAATGTAAGCATTCGTCTTAATAAGAAGCATATCCACGGTATTATCAGTGCGGGCGGCGCAGGCATATCGGCAGCACGATTGAAACTCCCGCAGATCCACAGCAGTGCAGTGGATTGGCAGCGTAAACGGATTGATGTATAATACAAATAAAAAAAGACAAATCATATCCAGGAAGGGGCATAAATATGCTGAATATAGCAGTATTATCAGACATCCATGGCAATTATACCGCTTTACAAAAATGTTTGGATCATGCGATACATAAAGGGATCGATACATTCATCTTTCTTGGAGATTATCTCGGCGAACTGGCATATCCCCAAAAAACAATGGAGTTATTATATACAGTAAAAGAAAAGTATCGGTGCTTTTTTATTAAGGGAAACAAGGAAGATTATTGGATCAATTATGAGAAAGAGCAAAAGGGCTGGAAAGAATATGATTCAACAACAGGATGTCTTTATTATACATATCAAAATATAAGTGAAAAAGATTTACAATTTTTCAAATCTCTTTTGTTTACAGAAGAGCTCAAATTCGACGGCTTACCTCCAATCACGATTTGTCATGGTTCTCCCAGAAAAGCGGATGAAAAACTGCTGCCTGATCATGAAAATACGTTTTTGATCATGGAAAATAATCCGAGCGGCACTATTTTATGCGGGCATACTCATATACAGGGCAAAATAGAACATGATGGGAAAATCGCGCTTAATGCCGGTTCCGTAGGTATTTCAATAAATAGTAATGGCAAAGCACAATTTATGATCTTGCG
Source organism: Lachnospiraceae bacterium UBA7050 (assembly GCA_002493905.1). Taxonomy (GTDB): domain Bacteria; phylum Bacillota; class Clostridia; order Lachnospirales; family Lachnospiraceae; genus DLAJ01. The sequence goes on from DLAJ01000041.1 coordinate 67,836, forward strand.
CGGAATACAGGATAAGTGGAACTATGAGTTTGTGAGTCTGGAATATGACGCAGAAAAGGTCATTGCAGATTTATATTCTTCCGGGTTAAACAAAAAAGCCCCCTATTGGTGTAAAGTATCAGAAAACTTATTGCGGACAGGTGAAATCCCTCATAGCACGGTTTTAACAAGGGCAATGGCATTATGCAGGGACAGATCCGGAGCGTGTAACTGGCCCGATATACCGGAGGAATGCTGGGAACAGGCGGTGAACGAACTGATACCATGAAACCGTGGCGAAATCGGCATACTGATTTTTCATGTCATTTACCATTTTCATATTTGTATTGCTAATAGTTATACAATAGCATATAATAGTAAACCCAAAAGAAAGGCGGTAATCAAACCATGGCTACAAAAAGCGCAAACGTACTTGCACGTGTTGAACCGGAAGTAAAGGAACAAGCAGAATCTATTATGTCCAAACTTGGTTTGCCTGCTTCTGTTGTTATCAATGCATTATATAAACAGATCATCATGACTAAGAGCATTCCTTTCTCACTATCATTGTCTAAAGAACCTGTCACATTGGATTCTATGGCTACAGAAGAATTTAACTCCATTATGGAAACAGGATTATCACAAGCTAAATCCGATCAGTCACGTCCTGCCACTGATGTATTTGAGGATTTAAGGTGGGAGTTGCAATAATGGATAAAACTTACAGCTTAAAAATCACATCTCAAGCTGAAAAACAAATGCAGGAAACGATACATTCTATAACCAACGATTTAAAAGCTCCCGATACTGCTCTCCATCTGTTAAACGCCTTAGAAAATTCTTTTACGTCACTCGCACACTTTCCTCAGCGTGTAGTCTTGGTTGATGAAGAATCATGGCACACAAAAGGAATACACCGTTTACCAGTAAAAAATTTTCTTGTGTACTTGTATATATGCCTATTCTTGGTGGGCGGTATGGTTCTATAGAAGAAGAATCTGGCTTAAACTATACAGAACTTGAATATAGATATGCACTTTCTAAAAATATGCCTGTATCTCTTTTACCAATTCGCTACCCTCTACACGATACACAAGTAACCAATCCGGCAATATATAACATTCTCTTTTGTTTGCATAGTTCCCCAACAAATTATAATCTTTGTTCTTTTCCGGCAGCGCTTCGGGACTTGTAACATCTTTAGCCCTCCAAATCCCCAAATAAATCTTTTGTATTGATGTATCTCTGTCCTGCTCCTTCTGCAAGCATTCTATGAAGTGCTATAATAAAGTTGTAACAGCAGTGGCTAATAAGATATAATCAATCTACAAAGAAAAGAGGTACTTATT
>DLAJ01000035.1 GCA_002493905.1 Lachnospiraceae bacterium UBA7050
AGTTACCTTTTCATTTCACCAAAAAATCCGCAATTCTCCAAACGCCGCTTCCGCTCTTTATAATCAGGCAGGAAGGTCTTCATGTACGCGTGAAACCGAGCATTATGACTTGGCTCCAGCAGATGGGTCAGTTCATGCACGACAACATACTCCACACACTCCTCCGGCTTTTTAGCAAGCTGCAGGTTCAGGCGGATCGTCTTCTTTGTCACTGTACAGCTTCCCCAGCGGCTCTTCATGTCACGGATTGTCCAGCGTTCACAATGAACGCCCATGACCGGTTCCCATTTTGCGGCAAAGCGCGAGATCTGCTCTTTTAGGCGCGCAGACTCTTCGTCCGTCACACTCCGGTCCGTCATCGTGCGAAGTCCCTCTTCGCGGCGCTCTTTTTCTTTTGCAATCATCCGTTCCCTATGTGTGATGATCCAGTCCTCTTTTTCCGAGAGAAACCGCATAACCTGTGCCTCACTGACACGCAGGGGTACAGTCACAAGCACATCGCCGTGCGGCGGTCGTATATATAAATTTATATTCTTGATACGCCGCCGTTCCAGACTGACAGGAATCCCGCGCACGAAAACAGTCTTCATGATCTTACCGAGTACTTTTCAAGCTGTGCCATATCGCTCATCATCTCCAGGGCGCGCTCCCTCCCCTGCTTGTTTAACCTCAGAAACTTCTTCATCACCTTGTCCTGTAAAAGCTTCCGGCTCACATTGTTTGTTTCCTCATCCATCGGCGTAAAATCCTCCGGATTGATACGCAGCTTGTCACACATGCTTATAACTGTGCCATATGCCATACCGTCAATGCCGCGGTCCAATGCCGTCACCAAAGTAGAATACGGAATTTTCATTTCCAGCGCAAACTGACGCACACTCTTATATTGTGCCAAAATCTCTTTTTTCATATTCTCCGATCTGTTATTCATTTTTACACCTCTGCATATCACAGGCTGTGCCTGTGATATTGCACCAATAAGTAGTTTGAAAGGAACTTTCAAACTTACACCTCCGCATATTGCAGGCAAATGCCTGCGATATTGCACCAATAAGTAGTTTGAAAGGAACTTTCAAACTTTCTGCCTTACCCCATCCTGTCTTATCCATTGCCATACTCTGCCGTACTTATTTATGCCAAATCAAAGCATCTGCGCGATCCCATGTCACCATTTCTTCAAAAACGTTTTTCTCTCCATCGGGTCCATTTTTGCGATCTCCGGGTCCTTGTAATAAGAATCGGATTTCATATGCTGTGTCGATACTTCCTCGAAGATCGCTCCGGTATCCGAGGAGAATGAGTGAAATTCCCCGCGCAGCACAGTCTGCATCTCCCCCGGGTGAAGTGTCTTCTCCTCCTGTCCTTCAATCTGCACCTTCAGATCCCCATAAAGCACCTGAAAGGTCTCTTCCTTCACGCGATGCGCATGGAGAGGATGAAACTGCCCCGGAAGCACGATAATATATTTCTTACAATATTCCCGGTTGATAATGTTAATAATGATTGCACCAGTCTGCCTGAAATGCTTCATCCCATAGTGATGGGAGATTTCAACCTCAAAGTCATTTCCAAGGGCGATACCCGCTTCATACAGCATACCCTTTGCATCATGCACTGCGCTTCGCACAATACCGACCCCTGTCATCATCGGTGTCTCCACAAGCTTCTCATTTTCTGCATAATCATGGCTTGCAACCATGCCATCTTTGAATTCACCGCTGGCAAGCTGGCGTTCCTGACAAGGCATCGCATAGAACACATCCGCTTCCGTCATGACATCACCCGCCTTGATCGGATGCTTCGCATAAACACCGCGCATGAGCGAGCGGAGAGAATCCAGTTCCGGTTGACTGACATACTTGTCGTTTTTCTTTTTCATTGCGCACATCTTTTTGGCAAGCAGCGCTGCTTCCACCCACTTATCCGCCTGTTCCGGATTCATGGAATATGCATTTAGTTTGATCGTTTCAGTGGGAACCCCTACATGACGCTCCAGAATCTTTGCGCCCTTTGCAATGGCAAGCATAGGTACTGTATTGTTATCAGGAGCCTCATGCCCGGAATAGCCAATTGTAATGTCTCTGTATCTTCGGTTCATTCTGTCGATAAAATCTAACTGCAGATTCTCTTCCGGCGCCGGATATTCTGCAATACAGTGCATAAACGCAAATGTACAGCCCTTATGTGAAAAGAAATTATACAATTTATCTATATCCGATAGCGTTTTTCCCCCTGTGGACAGAATAATGGGTTTATGCGCATATGCTACTTTTGTTAAAAGCGGCCAGTCCAGCGCAGAGCAGCTCGCCACCTTAATGATATCCAGCCCCTGATCCGTACACCATTCTACGCCCTTCTCATCAAACGGCGTGCTCATCGTCAGCATTCCCTCCGATCTGACAGCATCTACCAATTGACAGAACTGCTCATACGTCAGTCTGGTGCTCATAAAGCGTTCCACATGCGGCACATCTTTACGCTCCTTAAAATCCGGATGGATAAACGTATCCATATCACGATACTGAAGCTTTACTGCGGCTTTGATATTATACTTGCGCGCGACTCTTCCCATCGCCCGGATAATATCGATCCCGTGCTCCACGCTTCCCTGATGACTGTTCGCCATCTCAAAGATAAACAAATCCTGAAAAATATCCTGTCTCGCCATATCGCAGCCCCCTATGATTTTTTATGGATAATAACGTTCTCATTTTATTATAAAATTACACATATATATTATCGGCATTCTGTAAAAAAAGGTAAGATATAAAACGAAATGTTGCTTACAAAAACTTTGCACACATACCATTCAGAAAAAATTCTCACTCTTCTCCACTTTGTCCAAAATATTCTCTAGCGCCCTTTTTCCGTCAAATAATTCTCTGCTTCTTGCAAGTGCTTTTTGAGACTGCGCGGCGTAAAAATCCGGATCTTCTTTATATCTGATAATGGTATCGGTCATGTCTCTCAAATCCTTCACCCGGAACTCCGGTCCTGCGGATGCCGCGACATCCCCCCAGGAAAGCGTCACCCCGGGCTTTCCCTTACAAAAAGCCTCTGCCACGGAAAAACCGCCCCCAACCCGCGGCGGATTCACATACAGGTCACAAATCTCTTGAAATGCCAAGATATCTTTCTGATAACCGACATAGGTACTATATTCTTTTAACTCTGGTACTTTTTGGGACATTTCTTCATACTCAAAAAAATCACCGGCAAAAACGAGATGACACCCATGCGTAAATGCCTTTTTGATTCCATTTACGAATTCCTCCGTCACCTCACTGTCTAACCGGATTCCGACCACCGAAAGAAGAAAACGGTCTTTAGGGAGTCCTAGCATTTCCCTCGTAAGCGTTGTCTTTTGCGCAATCGGACGGAACGTGAAGACACTCTCAATATAACGTTCCCTGTCGCAGCCGTTTTCCAGAAGATACTGAAAATCGTCCTCCGTCAGATGTTTCCCAACCGCAACAAACTGATGATGCTTCACCGGCACGACCGAAAACGTCATTGAAATACAGATTGTCGGTATCATCCGTGAGATCAGGTCTCCCAGCAGACAATAATTCCCCAGTACAAAAACCTCATACGGCCTATACTCTCGCAACATGTTAACGATTGCGCGGATCTCCTGAAAGTCTGGCATAGCCGCTTTGGGCTGATACATTAAAAACTTAAGCGCTTCATTACCCTGAATGGTATTCATCCCATCCAAACAATGGTCAATTGCGCCAATTGATTCGTTCCAAAAAGGAAGCCTGCCGCGCATTGTCATCTGTTCTGCTGAATGCACAACAACCAGCTCGCGTCCCATCTCATTTTGTAACGTCTCAATCCGCTCAATCGCCGTCTTTGTCGGAGCATGCCGGCTGCCGATAAATTGAAGTACAATCACGGCAACACGATTTCGTTCTCTTTCCTCCTTTGGAATCGGCATGCAGAACTCTCTGCACGCCTCCTTCCATACCATAAGAACTTCCTCATAGAGTCTCTGCGCAATATCCATGCCAGATACCGACGCATGCTCAAGACAAAACCGCTTGATCTGATGGAACAGCCAAAACCACTCATCTACACCATAACACTCCGCATGAATCTCCCGATAAAGCTGCTCAATATACTTACGCTCTCTCCGCTCACCAAGCAAAATGGTCAGGCCATAGAAATAAAACAACCGATCCTTCTCGCTTACAATCTCTATATATTCTTCAAACCATCTCCAAAACAAAGCTTGTTGTTTTTCCTGCAATGCATTCACAGTTTTTACTATTTTTTCTGTGTAAACATGGATCGCCGCAAAATTTACCTTATCCGTAACCACAAAATACCTTTTTAATCTGCTGACCTCTGCCACAAGCGAAGCGAAAAAAGCCAAATCAAGATCTTTGATAATCTCTCTCCAGAAGCCGTACTGTAAATTGCATTCCGCATATTGCTCAGGAACTAAAAAAATATCCGAAAAACAGCCATTATATAAAATCTGTACAAGCTCGTATAACTCCCTAATATCTGTGCAAAAACAGACCGGTTCATATAGTGCTTCCTGCACAAAATCCCGCAAGGCCAAAACCCGGCCAATTGTAATCCCCCCCCTCTACAGAAATTCCTCCCGTAAATAACTCAATCCGTGTATTTCCATCGTCAATTTTGTTCAGGAATTCTTCGTTTTTCTCGGACAACTCATCCGCTATAACACATAATATTTTCTTCATTCCACCGTTTCCTTCTTGGCTCTTATACAACAATTTCCGACAGCTTCCCCATGTACAGCTCAATCTCCGGCATGCACCGATCGATCGTGCGAACGGCGACCTCCAGATACTCTTTCCCAAGTTTTGCCGTATAGATCAATTCTTCACGCGCCGTCTCCTTTGCCGCATAAACCTGCTGAAGCTGATCATGCGTTGTTTCCTGCATCTCGTTCTGAATGTAGAACATGACCGGCTCCTTCTCCATCAGCCTGCTGACCTCTCCGGTCTTAGCAAGCAGACGCTTCAGTTCTCCCTGTTTGGTTTTGCCGCTGTATGCAATCTCTATGATCTTTTCGTAGTCCCTGATTGCATTCTTTGCACGCCGCCTGATTTCCGTCAGCTCCTCCGGTGCCTGTTGCAGATAGGCGATCAGATCGCGCTTCGTCTCATTATCAAACGCGTCCTCAATTGAATTCAAAATTTCGTCGATATCATATTCCTTCGTGCAGTAGCGTGCAATGGCTTCCGAAAGCGGCATATTCTCCGCCCCCCGAATCAAAACGCCGCCCTCGGTCGCATTGATCGTATGACACTCCGGATGCTTCGGGATCTCCTCCTCAAACCACTTCTGATATAGCTGAAACTCGTGCGAAGTCTTGACTTTTCCGCCATAATAGCCATCCGCCTCATCATGAATGAATTCATTCACATCCAATTTCCACTCACCGCGCACGGACTCCTGAGAATGTGTCTTATTATCCGTATAAGCCAAATCCTGCCCTACAAGAATGATCGTCTCAAAGCCCATTGCCGAGGCGAGTGCATAACCGTCGTTTGCCACAGAACCGCCCGATGAAAAATTGGGAAGCAGGATCCCGCGCTTCGCCAAGAAATGATTCACATGCGGATTCATATCATTCATAAAAAATTTCGGTGCTTTGATTTTCAATAAGGTCTGATAATTATTTGTCCCGTCTGTAAAGATCGGAATATTTTCAACTCCCGGATACTCAAAATGCTTCTGATTTTTCTGCGCATCCACCGACACAAACATATCCGGCACAATCCCGTGCTTCAGCAGCACGCGCAGCGCGGAATCCGCCGCCATGATAAACGCCCTGCCTTTTAAGCCTTTCAGTTCGTCAATATTCTTATCCAGAGACGGCCCGGACGCCACCATGATAAACGGCATCTCTTTTGGCATTTTCTGATAAAGATCAATCAAGGATTTCGTCTGCACCAGATCCGCCATATTTCGAATCGTATTTGTAAAATACTGTTTTCCATAACGCATCAAGACATCCTGCGTCGCCTGAACAGAATTGTGAAAAAGTTGCACATTCCATCTTGTATCGTGCTGTTCTTTGAAAAACAGGTTTCGATAATTAGGATACGGCTGATAGTACAGTTTGTTCAGATCGCGAAAATCCGCAAAACGATAAATGAACTCCTCAAACACGTGCGGAACATCTTCCACGATCCATTCCACGCGCTGATCTGCAAACAGATCCGTATAATCACACAAACCGATCAGTTCCTTAAAAAACAACAGATACGGCTCATATACAATCACACGCAGCGTATCGTCACTGTGTTCCAACAAAATCCGAAGAAGCGAGCCGTTCCCAACTCCAAAAAAAATGTATTTCGGCATATAGACCTGATGATCGATCTGCATCTGCTCTCCCCAGACCCAGGGCGCCAGATCAGAACGATACATGCTGTCCAGCTGATAGGCCGGCCCGTCCTCTTTTGCCGCGATCAACACGCTCCGCTCTCCCGTGTCATAGAGTTCCGCATGAACGCTGCATTCACGGAAACGGCTGCTGTCCGTTTCTGCGCTCATAAGAGCCTCTTTTAACCCGCTGCATCGGTTTCCGAGCGCTTCCATATTTTTGTCATAGATCGTTTTCCTCATAGTCCGTGCTCCTGTAAAATCGTAATATGCTCCGCCAAATTCGGAAGCAGCACCGCATAGACCACGTCAATCTTAGCGAACGTATCCCTGCCTTCCAGCGTATCCAGAATCTGTGCCAGCAGGCCCGTCCACTGAGCCAGTTCCTCCTGCCTGTCCGAAAACGGCGCTAACGTATAATCTTGGATAATCAAGGGAAACATCAGATTCATCACCTGTACAATGCGCGGCAGGATGATCGCCATTTTCGTCTCGTCCTCCGTGATCAACGGTTTCCCATATTCTTCCAACAGCAATACCATGCTGCTAAGCTGCCCCGACCTTGTAGTCCCCTGTTCTGCACCAGATGTCCCGCACAAAACATCTTCCTCCCATTGTTCCATCCCAAACCTCCGTTTCCGCCACGCAAATAATCTCTTTTTATTATACCGTTGATTACGCCGCTTGCCAATGAGGAATTTTCGGCAATTTTCCTGTATCGCTAAAATTTCCGGCAAAAAAAGAAGACCGGTAAGCCGGTCTCCTTTTCTTATGATAGTTTTGATTAGCCGAGTAAGGACAATACACCTTGATTGCTCTGGTTCGCCTGTGCCAGCATCGACTGTCCTGCCTGAGCAAGAATGCTGTTGTTGCTGTAACGAACCATCGTCTCTGCCATATCCGTATCGCGGATCGCGGATTCTGCTGCGGTGGTGTTCTCTACGATGTTGTCCAAGTTGTTGATCGTGTGCTCCAAACGGTTCTGAACGGCACCAAGGGAAGATCTCTGAGCAGAAACCTTTGCAATTGCCTGCGTAATCTTGGTAATTGCTGCTTTTGCACCATCCTGAGTCGTAAGGCTGGTATCAGCATCTGAAGAAAGCTTTGTATTCTTCAGTGTATTAATGCCAAGTCCAGCAGCGGTCATTGCCGTAATCTTAATGGCGATGGTCTGCTCTGTCTCATTCGCAGTGCCAACCTGAAGTGTTTTCCCATCACCGCCAAAGTCACCCTGCAACAGTTTTAAGGTATTGAACTCTGTAGACTCTGCTACACGATCGATCTCGGATACAAGTGCGTTAATCTCCTTCTGAACCGCCTTACGGTCAGCCGTCGTATTCGTGCCGTTTGCGCTCTTAATTGCAAGCTCGTTCATACGCTGCAGCATGTCATGTACTTCTGCCAACGCACCTTCTGCTGTCTGTACGCAGGAGATACCGTCCTGGGCATTTGAAGATGCCTGTGTAAGACCACGGATCTGGCTTCTCATCTTCTCACTGATCGTTAAGCCTGCTGCATCATCTGCTGCACGGTTGATCTTGTAACCGGAAGATAACCGTTCTGTCAGTTTGCTCTGAGTGCTTGTCGTTACGCCCAACATTCTGTTGGAGTTCATCGCTGTTAAATTGTGCTGTACTACCATAATCTTTTCCTCCTTGAATTTGCGGTGGCTTCCCTGCCACTCGTTTGATTTGGTTGTAGTAACGAAACGCCAACCGTACGTATTTTTGTTTCGTTACCGATTAAGTAATTCCTTTACTCACTATATATATCGGTACCCGTTTTCAAAACTTTATACCGCTATATAACTTTTTTTACAACTTTTTGAAAATTTTTCTGCCATACTTATGGCATACACTCAAGAAAGCGCATGCCATTCATTATTGTTTGTAATTGATCATCTGCGGGTCAACATATTGCGAGTTCGTCATACTCTTATAATAATTGCTCGCCACATTCATGCTTCTGCGCGACTCATGAAGGTCTTTGCGCGCGGAGGCAAAATACCCCTCGATCGCCTGCTTGTTGCGCTTTTCGGTCGTCTCGATCTTTACCGAACGGTCGGTCAGTTCCTTAATCAAAGACTGGATCTCATGGATCTGCGTCTGATAACGTTCCGGATACCGCGTCACTTCCGGACGCACATGCTGATAGATCGTCTCAAAACCGGTATCCAGCTTCTCCAACAAGGTAATCTGAGCTGCTTTCTCATCTACAAGCCGGTCAAACGCATCCAGACTGTCCTCTGTGCGGATAACCTCTGCCTGTTTTTCATTCAAAACAAGCAGAGTATCCAATATTTCGATTTTCTTTTTCAAACTATCGGTCAGAATCTGTAGATAACGTTCCGTCTCAGCCATACAATACCTTGTCTTTCCCTGCTGCATCCGTCATGTTCCGGCTGCATCAGCCTGCCTGATCTGGCGAAAATCTGTTTGTCTTTCCCGCTCGCCATCAATCAGCCGCCTATCCCGATCCGGTTTTATGCCCGAAGCTGTGCCTGCGGATCATTCGCCTCACCCGATTTGCAGAGGCGCATGACCTCTTTCCATGTATCGCGCATGCTGCGGAGATGCTTGTTTACCTCTTCAAGAATCTCCTTATCCTTATGCATATTTGCGTCGTGAAGCCTTCTGATCAGATAATTATACACATTTTCAAAATCCTTCGCAACCGGATATTTATGGTTCAGCGTGAGACGCAGTTCCCTGACAATCGCTTCCGCCTTCATAATATTATCATGAGATTTTTGAATATTCTGCTCTTCAATTCCGATAATACCAATATTGCAAAACTTAATTGCCCCTTCATAGAGCATCAGAGTCAGCTCGCCCGGAGATGCCGTCGCGATGCGATTGTTTGTGTACTGCGCATAAGGGTTATTTAACATCATGTTATTCCTCCCCGTATGATTCTCAGCCGAACATACTGCTGATATAGCTGGATGTCGAATTGATCTTCGACATCGCCGTCTCCATTCTGGAGAACATCTTGTAATACTTATCTTCCAGCTTTGCAACCTTGTCTTCCTGCTTTTTGATCTTTGTCTTATAATCGTCATACTGCGTCGTCAGCGATTTGTCAGAATAGAAGCTGCCATAGCTGCGAATGCCCTTTAAGCTCGATGAGGCCTTATTCATCTTATCATAGAGACTGTTCGCAAACTGGTTAAAGAATTTGCTCACCGTATCCGGATCGGACGAGATCATTTTTTTCAGCAGATCCTTATTGCCGGAAGATACTTCATCTTCCGAATCCCCGTCAATATGAAGCATGCTCCGCTCATTGTCCTCTGCGGAAAAATAATCCTGTGTGAAAATTCCAAAGTCCGCGAGCGAATACTTTCTTCCGCCAATCGTAAAGCTCGAAGATACGGATTCTTTCAGCATACTCCGCACAGTGCCAAGCTCCGAATCATGCCGAAGCAGCGCGCCCTTGATCTTTTCTTCCCACTTCTCGATCTCATCATCGGTCATTGCCGACTTTTCTTCGGAAGTCAGCGGCTCATAATCTTTTGCCGAAGCCGCATTATATAAGGTATCGATCTCTTTGATGAGCTCGTTATACTGCTTGATGACATTTTTGATCATCTTATAGATGCCGTCCACATCATCCTGCGTCGTGATCTGTGCCTGCTCATATACCGGCTTGCCATTGATATCCGTTCCGGTGATATTGCTTAAGCCCTTTGCCGTAATCGTCAGCCCGTTAATGGAAAACGTATTGCTGCTGGATGTAAACTCCGCGCCGTTTAATTCAATGACTGCGTCCTGTCCGGTCACACGTACTGCCGTTGCGGATGCACCCTGCAGATAAGTGTCCGCATTATTGACTGCCTCATACGCGGCCTGTGCTTCTTTCGTGACCGCGCTGACCGCCCTGTTCTGAATCCCCTCCGCCGCATCATAGTTCAAATCGGCCGCATCTACTTCCGGATTTGTGTAAAGCTCCTCATTCGTAGCCATCTTCGTAAGCAGCGCATTCATCTTATCAAGTTCAGTCGTGTCATCACCGTTCGCTACGGCTGCGGTGATCTGCGCCTTGATCGTGTCGAGTTTGTCACTGAGGCTGCTTCCTGTAATGGCGTCAAGCTCCGCCTGATTTGCTTCCGCATAATAATCGTTCAGAATTTTTGCATTCTTTGCAGTCTGTGCAATTGCATCTTCCTGGGTCTTGATTGCAGACTGCAGGGAATCGTAACTCTTAAATGCGTTCTCCGCACCTGTCACTTTACTCTGCTCATCGGCAAGTCTGGTCGCCTCCGCATCAAGATCATCTTTTGTGAATGTCTGACCCGAATATTTCGTGCTCAGCTCGTCAAGTCTCTGCTGTTCTGCTTCGGAAAGGCTTTCCCCTGCCTGCAGTCCGTCTTTCTTTGCGTTCAGATTCAGATATTCGGTTTTTTCCATCCAGACTGTGCGGTCGTCGTCTAATTGTTTCTTGGCCGCATTCAGTCCATCCTTATCCGTATATTCTGCAATTGCCTTCTCATACGACTGTTTGGACGGATTCTCATCCCAGTCCTTCTTTAAGTCCGCAATCGTATCGATATATTTCTGCATGGCATCCGCGTTTGCCAGTGAATTCTGCATGGATACCGCGTAAGAATCCGCACGCGCTGCAACATAGGCCGCCGCAGATGCATTCAGTGTGCCGTTTGAGGCATCAAACATTGCCGCAAGTTCCGAGTTAGCAGCCGCGTTCTTTTCAAGTTCTTCTTTCGTAAGCAGTCCCAGATTGGAAAGTGCCTTTAAGCCGTTTTTGTCGTTAGCGCTTAACTGGAAATCGCCGCCATTGCCGCTCTTATCCACATTAATGAAGAATCTCTGGTTTGCCTGATCAAAGCTCGCCGTTACGCCGGCGCTGTTCAATTTGTTTACGAATTCATCAATCGTCGTGTTTCCCGTCAGATCAATGTTCGTCGTCTTGCCGTTCACTTTTACGCTGATGCTCGCCGTATCGTCCGCGCCAAGTGCCGAGGAAGATCCTTTTGCCAGCTCGCTCAGCTTCGTCTTCCCTTTTACGCTTTTATTTTCACTCAGCTTTCCGCCTGTCAGGTACCCGGACTTTGCAAGCTGCTTGACAACCAGTGTCTGAGAGCCCTTTACTGCATTATCCCCAGCTACAATTGACGCGATGCTGCTGTTCGAAACTGAGGTCGTCTTCTTTCTGAACGCATCAGACCAACGAAGATTACTGATCGTCGCCTGAAAGCTTTTGATTTTCTTATTCAGGCCTTTCCATGCATCCTGCTTCCACTCCAGCTTGGTCTGCGCCTTCTCAAGCGTCTCTTTCTTCGTGCTCGCCGCCGAAACGAGTTCCCTGACAATCGCATCCGTATCCAGACCCGAATTCATACCCGTAATCTTTATTGACATATTCCATCCTCCATTCCTGTCCGCCGCCTTACTTTTCAAGCGCGCACATTCTATTCGGCAGGTAAAGCCTGCTTCCGCTTACCAGTTTTCATTACGTTATCGTTTCTCATCCACAAGCAGACCCGCCAGTTCCCATGCCTTAGCGATCATATCAAGCGTCTTCTCTGCAGGGAACTCTTTGATCGTCTCCTTGGTTTCTTTATCAACGATTTTCAGAGTAATACGGTTTGTATCCTCATGAACGCCGAATTGAACCTGTGAATTATGAGAATTTTTATTCAGCTCCGCAATTGCCTTTTTGAGCTGCTCTTTGCCCTCTCTGGCATCTGCAGACTGTCTGCTGCCGCCATCCGAACTGTTGGAGTCATACTCCTGTGATTTTGCAACTGCCGCCGTTGTCTGATCCACATTGACCGAAATATCCTGAACTGCACCCTCCGTGGTGCCTGCCTCTGAGCCCGCTGCCGGTCTGGGCGGTACATAAGTCTGTGACTGATAAGATAATGCTCCGTTAATTGCCTCAATTGCCATAGTAATCACCTCCGTGTGATTGGTTAAAAGTTATTGTATAATTAGTTACAACCGAAACGATTTTTTTCGGTTCTCTGTATGCTATATCGGTAAAAAGCAAAAAAATGTTTATATCTCTATAAACATTTTTTACGCTGTTTTACGCTGTTTTCAACATTTCAGAGGATCGTGAAACAGCTTTTATAAAATTTGGCGAACCGTCTCTCTAAGCCTTGAACAATTTAGAAAGCGCATCCGCGTCAATGCTCATGGCATTTTTATTTGATTCCTGTATCTGCAGATAAACTTCTTTCCGGTAAACAGGAACCTCTTTCGGCGCACTGATACCAAGCTTCACCTGTTCTCCCTTAATCTCCAGTATCGTGACCTCAATATTGTTATTGATGACAATTGCCTCGTTTTTTTTGCGGGATAATGCCAGCATAATCACTCACCCGCTTTCTTCGACGCCTGAAGGATGTCGTAAATCGGATATTTTACAACATATTCATCGCCTTCTGCAATAATCTGGCACGCCTTTCTCTGCGCTGCATTCACAACGATCGGCGCCTTTAAGTTCACCGTCATTTTCGTCAAATCACGCGGCACGGTCAGCGTCACCAGCACCAACATCTGATCACTGTCCAGATTCCCAATCGGTTTTAAGAGTTCGTCCTCCACCTGAGGGTTATAGTCCGGCATCACCAAAAGCGGATCAATCACCGGCATGGCAAAGCCTTCCTCCTGCAGAGACTGCAGCCATCTTACCGAAGTCTGGGAACCTTTCTCCTCATCATGGATCAGTGCGAACTCCGTCAGATTCGGAAAACCGATAATTCCGTTTACAAAACGGATGATCTTGGACTCGTCAATGTCCACTTCTCCAAAAATTCTTGTTGTTAATTTCATAGCATCATGCCTCCTTTTCTTAAGGTTATTCATTAACCTGTATACCACTTTTTGTGTAACGATATGCCTTTTTAGATATAGTTCATCAGACTCGTCTCCAAAATCTTGGCCGTCGCAGAAAGCGCCGCATCATAAGTCAGTTTGGCAGAAGCAAGCTCCGTCGTTGAATCCTCAATCTCTTTATGATTATTGTTAATGTAGAGTTCCTTGAACGTCGCCTGCTGACCGCTTAAACGGTTCTTGATCAAGTCAAGACGCGCTCCTCTTGTACCGATATTGGTTCCTGCAAGATTAATCAGATCCTGATAGCTTTTCATTGTCGTCATCGTCGAGCCAAACAGCTTCTGTACCTGATCTTTGACCAGACTCTGGGCCTTCTTAGCTGCCGTGAGCTGTAAGTTCGCTTCATCCAGAGCTGCGCCCTCCGATAACGATGCCACTTTCTCTTCCAGGCTGTTTACAATATTATCCAGTTTTTCCAATTGGTTAATCACCACTTCAAGATTGTCCACATCGCGTCCAATATCGTGAATATAGACTTCTCCCGCAACTGTATTAACCTGCAGGGACTGGTTCGCACCCAGATCGTACTCGATCCGCTGCCTGCTGCCCGACTCATACTCCAAAATGTCCACCTTGTTATCCGGCATCTCTTTTGCAACATGGCAGTCAAAATAATGCTCTGGTCTTAAGTCCCCATTCACCCACTCATTCTTCTCGTAAGCAATGGTATAGGTTGTTGTATTCGGAAGTGCCGACATCGTACTCACCCGATTTTTCCCGAGCACCACTTCTCCCGTATCGTAGAGAATATACGCCTCATTGTCTCCCGGTGTATAAGCTCCAACGTCCGTTGAATTTTTCATCGTAAGCGGGATCGTCTGTGACGCGCCGGTTTGATCCGTATACCTGATACACAGATCGGTATCCTCCGGATGCCCGTCTCTTGCCGGCATCGGCGTCTCAACATTCAGATTTTTC
This sequence comes from Lachnospiraceae bacterium UBA7050, assembly GCA_002493905.1. Classification (GTDB taxonomy): domain Bacteria; phylum Bacillota; class Clostridia; order Lachnospirales; family Lachnospiraceae; genus DLAJ01. The sequence continues at coordinate 14,148 of DLAJ01000035.1, forward strand.
AGATTATCATAAGCAAGCCGGAAACGAGTATACTCCTCCGTCTTTACCATCGTCTCATCCACATCAAACCCGTTCGCTTCCGTATATCCGAAAATATCCCCGTCAGGATCCGCCGCCTTATTTGGATTTACCGTATTGATATGTGTCCGTGTCTGTAGATCATTCAGAGTAAATTCTTCAAAAATGCGGTATTCCGTATCCTCTTTTGTCTTAAACTGCAGTTTCGACTCTGTCCGATAGCCCGTAAATATATTACGCCCGCCGTAATCCGCATCGCCGGTTTCATAAAATTCCTGCGCGCTCTGCCTTAACGCCATCAGCGCCGCCTGATAATTGGCTGTATTCTTATCGTCGCTGGTATTGCGATTGCACTCATTATACATCGTCTCTATCAGCTCTTCACCCGCGTAGATTGCATCCTCCGTTGCCTTCATCCAGCTTGTGGCATCCTCAGCATTTTTTTCATTGTACTGCGTCAGCTTTGTGAGATTCGCCGAAAGACGAAGCGAACGGATCGCAATGACCGGATCGTCCGACGGTCTTGTCAGCTTATTGCCAGTCTGCATCTGAATGCTTAACTGGCTCTGCAGTTGCTTATTGGTGTTAATATTGCGCAGGGAATTATTCTGCATGATCTTATTTGTAATCCGCATAACAATCTTCCTTTCTTTGTACAGATCATTTGGCAGCTAAACCTTGAAGCACTTTCGCCGCTGCGAAATCTCGTGAAGAACGCAGAGCGTTCTTCGAAAGAGTTTGCATTTCGCAAACTCTTTTTTAGACTCCCGTCTGCAAGATCAGCCTGTCATAAATCTCAGTGAAGCAGTTGATCATTTTAGAGGCAAGGGTATAAGCGTTCTGAAACTTAACCAGATCAACACCTTCCTCGTCCTTATCCACGCCCGAAACAGAAAGCCTTAAATTGTCAATCGTATTTCCGAGATCATCATACTTTTCATGAAATGTTCTCGCCGCACCGGTATTCAATGTAATATCCGACAGGATACACTGCAAAAACTCTTCTGCAGAACAGCCGCGGAAACTCATCCTGTCTTTGTTGGTGTGGAGATCGATCATCTGGTCAACGACATCATATTTATCCTGTCCTGCCGTCGCCACAGTGTGCGTTCCGAGCAGGGCCGCATCCCTGTTGATGGCTCTGTCAATCGCAGCAGTTCCCGCCGTGATCCGGTAATAAGTATTATCTTTGCTGTTAATCGAATAGCTGACCGCATTCCCCGCAGCATCAAACTTAACCGGCATTCCCGTACAGTCATACTGCCCGTCGCCCGTCTGGTCATTCGCAACAAACAAATTCTTTGCCTGATCGCCGTAACCGTCCACCGAGCCGTCCTGCGCTACAATCTTATTAAACGCTTCAGAGTATGACCGAAGCCATTCGCTCATCTGCTGCATATAGTATGGAATCCCCTGATACCCGTTTCCCACGCCGACCGACGCATCTTTTCCAATCTTGGTGCTTGTGAGCGCCGTATTCGGATCGCTCATTACAAAAGTATAGGAATACTTATCCGCTGCCGCGTCATAGGAAAATGTAAAGTTATCATAGCACACTTCCTGGTCAAACAGCCGAATCTTACCATGTTCCGCCAGATTGGATTTATTTAAGTCTTTCAGATATTCCGCCGTCACATCCACCGTAACCGTCTGAACCGTTTTCCCCTCATTATTCGTTCCCTGCCCGATGGAACTGATCGTACCGTGAAAATATTCATTATTATTGCCATCCCGCATGTCGATAATGCCCTTTAACGTCCCACGCAGGCTTGCGTTATGCAGATCAAACCGATTACCATTATCCCAGGTAACATCATAAAGCCCATCAATATCAGTCTGATTCCGTTTTTCTGTGTTGGCGCGGGCGACATATTCCAGCGTATGATAATTCATGCCCGAAACAAGGGACTGCCCACCTGCAATCTTCACGATAAACTTGGTCGCACCCGTATCTCTTTCAGGATTATTGGCATCATAAACAGGCAGTTCTTCCGTCTCTACATCAACAAGTTCAGACAGTTTGTCAAGGAGGTAGCCTCTTTGGTCACGGAGCTCATTCGCATTTGTTCCTGTAAGCTCTATGACATTAATCTGTTTATTTAGGGAAGCGATCTGTGACGCATAGGAGTTAATCTGGTCGAGCGTCACCTTCATCTCCGCGTTTAAGTCCTTCTGTGCTTTTTGGAGACTGGCATACATGGAATTAAAATAATCAGTGAGACTTGTTGCATTCTGCAAAAACGCCTGTTTATAAGTAGCATCCCCGCCATTCTTGGATAAGTCTTCCAAAGCGTCATACATATCTCCGAAAATCGTATTGAAGCCGACAACCTCATCATCGTCCTTGAAAAACGCTTCCACCATTTTCATATAATCGTCCTTGGTCTTAAACTCGCCAAGATTAGAATTATTATTCCAAAATCTGACATCATAATATTGATTGCGCAGGCGCTCGACTGCAAGCGTATCAACACCCGCACCCGCGCATCCGTATTTTGCAAATGTGCGCAGCGCATCGCTTGCCTGAGTGGTGACGACCTGCTTGCTGTAACCCTTCGTCTCCTCGTTCGCAATATTATTTGCAGTTGTATTCAGTGCAGCATTCGATGACAACAGTCCTGAATACGCAATATTCAATCCAAAAAATTGTGAAGGCATCCCATTTCCTCCTTATGTCCATCCCACAGATGCACGGGCATATCTCCCTTAATGCAGTTTTCTATTTTTATTGCAGTTCTCTGTTCCAAATAACGGCTATTTCCTCATATCTCTATGCAAGCGCATTGATCAGATGCTGCAACAGTTCATCGACTGCATTGATATAACGGCTGCTTGCATTATACGCATTTTGAAACTTTATCATATTTGACAATTCCTCGTCGGTCGATACGCCGACAATCTGCTCCCTTGCGGAAGTAGCCGCGCCAAGCGTTCCCTGCTGGTCATCCGACAGTTTTCTGTATGCTTCGCCGGAAGTCGCAATCTGATTTGTCAAATTGATGTAATAGTCAGAAAAATTTGCCAGCGTTTTCACATTCGGATTCAGCGCATGGGTCTCATCCTCGAACAATTGATACAGTTTTTGTCCTGTCTCATAGTCCACGGAATCGTCCGGTCCAATAAATCCCAAGAGCGTCGGCTGTTTTGCCAGCTCGCTGTTCAGGCGGATATTTCCAACCGTAAACAAGGTTTCTACTCTATTCGGATCTTCCTCGGTTTTCAGTCTGCCATCCGGATCGGTTATATAGGTTGTATCCGTCGCGATTTTCGTGAATAGCTGAATCGGACTTCCGTCACTGTTGCAAAGATATCCATTTGCGGAATCAGATGCATTCGCAAGCACTTCATTCATTCCTGTAGTAATATCGTGAATCAAACGGTCAAACTCCGCCTGCACGTTCATAATCAACGAGCGCGAGATGTTGTCATATTTCTCTTCTGTCTCAAGCTCCGTATAATTCGCCCGGTGGTCTCCCCTTGCATACATCAGCGCTTCCAGCTTCCCGATGTCCGTGTTTTTCTCTGTGGAGATCGGTTTATTCGTATCAACAACCTTTGCATGGGAAATATCAAGAATTTCCCTCCCATAACGATCAATTTTTTGATCGGCAAGATGCTTCCAATACGGCGTATAAAAACCATTATCCTCGGTAAGCACACTTATCTCATATACCTGCCCCCTGTTGACAAAGGTCTCTCCGTCAATCTTCACATTATAATTGCCAAATACATCCACAGAATAGGTCATATTTGTCAGTTTTGCAAGTTCATCAAGGCAGTAATTACGCTGGTCACGCAAATCATTCGCATGCTCGACGCCGGCAGCCTCCACTTTGGCAATCTGCTTGTTTAATTCAAAAATCTGCCTGCCGTATTGATTGATCTTCTGAACATTATCATAAACCTGCTGGTTCAGGTTATCCTGATAGGAACGCAGCTCTTTATTGACGATATTCGCCTCATCAATAAACTGGCTTGCACGCTGAATCAGCAGCCCCTGATTCACAGCACTGCTCGGATCTTTGGACAGTTCCTCCACAGCCTCCCACAATCTGTCAACAGAGGCCTGAAACGGGTTTTCTCCCGGTTCCCCAAAAATATTCTCAATATGATACAGGGCATCATAAGAAACTTCATAGAAAGCACTCCGGCCGGACTCTTTGCGATAGAGTTTATCAAGAAATTCATCGCGCACCTGTCTGGTCTGAGTGTAATTAACGCCCAGTCCGATCTGCTGGCTGGACACAGAAGAATAGCTGTATTTAATGGTTTGATATACATGATCTCCAAGCTGTACCTGCTGCCTGGTGTATCCGGTCGTATCTGCGTTGGTTACATTATGTGCAACCGTATTTAATGCATTCTGATTGGTCTGTAAGCCACCGCGGCCTACATGCAACGCGCTCATCAATGACATAACAAATCCCGCCTTCGCTCTGAACTACTGCTTGGCATCAAACGATGTGCTTATCCTGCCGCCGTATGCCATACCCGCGTTCTGTGCGTCGCTGGTATAATCCGCCGTCTCAGGCGCCGACCGCATTGCCTGCAAAAGATTCAGTTCAAAATCCACCATTCCCAGAGAATCCCGAATTAAATCCCGATTATGCTCATTAATCCGAACCATCTCGTGAACAGTCTTCTGCAGACGATCATAGATGGCAGCGAGCCGATTCTGCTCCGCCGGCCTTTTCTCAAGCAGTTCTATTATGTTGGTTAACTTCAAGCTGGCAACATCCTTGTTCATGACGTTGGCGATATCCGCAGTCACCTCAGCGCGCCTTTTGTCGAGCCGGTTAATGCGTTCTACCACGTTTTGTTCCTCATCCGTGATCTTTTCCAATTCCTCCAAATTACCTGCCACGATAACTGGAGTCTTCTTTCTGGACAATTCCAGCAACGCCTCATATTCTGCATTCTCACTGTCTAAAACAGTCATCAGATTTTCCATTAAGCTAGCCACTGAAATCCTCCCGATTGTACGCAGACAAATGCCTGCACAAGCTTCCAACTCCCGTCAGGATTCGCGGGCAGCGCGTTTCACCCGGCCGTTCCCGCGAAAAGCACCTTATAGGCTTTGATATGCCTGCAGCAATTTATCTGCAAAATCTCCACCGTCCACTTCGTAAGTTCCATTCTGGATCCGCTCCTTTAAGGAAGCGACCAATTCCTCGCGAACGTCCGGGCTATTTGCAACAGCCGTTTTCGCAATCTGGAAATCCTTTCCCATGCTCGAAATCTGCACCTGATCAGCGAAAGCTGCGCCCGTCTTTTTCTGCACGCCGGGCTTCTTTTGTGCATTATATATCTGCTGAACCTGCGATAATGCTCCGATACGCATAGCTGTTATCCTCCTTCCATGGATCATTGCTCTCATAACATTTATCGACGGTTTTTGAATTTACTTTAGGGCAATTTGTGTTTTTGAATAAAAAAGCCGTGTAAAGCACAAAGAATCCGCCAAACAGCGGATTCTCCGAAAGACTTCGGCATCAACAAAAGTCTTTTTATTCTACAGGACGATAACGCTGAAATACCTTGTCAGCGCCGCATACATGTTTCGTTCCGTCATTATCATAAATCAAATAGTCACCCTCTCCGATAAAAATTCTGCCTCTACGGGTCTTGATATATGGACATACGATCGACCCGTCTTCTTTGGTGATCTTAACCAATGAGTCCGTCACAATCCAGCCTTTCGTCACAACGTCCGCCCAAAGTTCGCAGCCGTCCTCCATTCCTTTGCCCTGTTCATATTGCCTGACATCCGCTTCCATTTCCATTCTAATACATTTCATAACCGGCACCTCCCTTATACGTATCATATATAGGCGTTTGCGAAACGCCAC
>DLAJ01000039.1 GCA_002493905.1 Lachnospiraceae bacterium UBA7050
TCTATTGCTCCCCTTCTGCCCGAACTGTCTTACAAATATAGCCCTCTCCATAGGTCACATAAAACGTATCTTCATCCTGCCTGCATAAATAGGAACATGGCCAGTCGACGGCGCCGCCCGCCCTCGCCCCTTCCCGGTGCATCAGTGCCTCCTCCAATTCACCCTCCGGAGAGAACCTGATCAGTCTTCCGCAGGTCCCGGATACCGCATATAAACAACCGTCCTCCACGAGGAAGTCGAACGTCTCATACATATAAGGAAGTTCAAATATTTTTTCCAGTCCGCTTTTATCCACACGATAAAACCAGTCTTCACCGGATGCAAGACCCGTATCTTCTCCCTCCCTCCAGAAAAAGCCGGTATCCACTGCATATACGATCCCGTCCTTTTCTGCCAGATACCCATAAAACCAGCCTGTAACGATCTGAAGTACGCCGTCTTCCCCGATATAGGACAGATATGACCGTTCTCCGGAATCGTTGCCGGTTGACAAAAAAATAGTCCCGTCTCCGGAGATTGCCATATCGATATACTTTCTGGCGCTGCCGACGAACTCGATTTCCCGGACATAATTCATCTCCAGATCAAATACCTGAATGCGCCTGTTTCCCGAATCCAGTACATAAACCTCATTCTCATGTAATAAGATTGCCGTTGGGTCTTTGAAATTGCCTGATTCGCCCCCGCGTTCCCCATAGCTTTCCACATAATCTCCCTCTGTGGTCAGGCGTACGACGCAATTATTTTTTGTATCACACACCAACAGTCCTTCTCCGTCGAACAAAATGCCCCCCGGCGCTTCAACCTGCGTTTTCTCTTTATCCCATTCTTCATAGGCAAGCACAGGCAGTAGATCAAACGGCGCCACGTCAGGAGCCCTGTCATTGATAAATGCTTCTCCCCACACAACCTCCGCCTCACGCTCTCTGCCGGGGATTGTATCTTCATCATCAGTCTGTGCACTTTCCGCATCCTGCGCATTTTCCGCGTCCTGCGTATCATCCGCCCCCCGCGTATCATCCGCTTCCTCCGCATTCTCCTGCGGCTGTATGTCTTCCTGCCGGCCGTTATCCTCCGTTTCCGTATCACCTGCTTCTTTCCCCGCACAGCTCATACAGCCTGTCAGCGCAAATATCAATAATACAACCGAAAAAAACTTTTTTCCCCTTTTCTTCACAATGCTTCCCTCCCGTTTCTACCTTTTCTCACATTGCAAAACTCTTCTGATAACGTTTATGCTGAGATATATTATCCGAATCTATATGCTATAGACCCTAATCCATTCTACGACATATAGACCTTTTTGTCAAACTGCCCTGCAGTGATTGTCCCTCGCGGTCCCATCGTTAATCTGCACTGTCGCCAACCCAAAACGGCAATGCAGCCTCTTTTCATACAATAGATACCTCTCTACATCATTCTGGCAATATAATTCGAGAATCAGTCCGCCCGCTAATCCTCTGATCACGTACTCTTTCACACTGACCATGCTCTTTTCTATGATCAGGCTTTCCATTGATTTGCCAAGCATTTTCGCCAGTGCGTAAAAATTATCAAGATTCGGAAGCGTCTTTCCACAGAACCATGCATAGATGGATTGAAAAGAACCAATATGCAGGCGCTTCTGAATCTGTCTCACAGAAATACCCTGCTCATCACAGTTCTCTTTCAGCTGCCTCCCCGTCCTTCTCATATCAATCATCACGCCGCACCTCCTTTTTCATCTGCAGGCTGCCTCCCATTTCCTTCTGTACCGTTTCACCGGTATCAGCGAATAACCGACGATCTTCTCCCCGCCCCCATCCGTAAATACAGCCGCCCAATGGTCAAAATAACAATACAGCCACTTCATCTCATACAATGCCGTCATCGGGCTTTCGTACGCCAGTATCCGCTCCAGAAGCCTGCCCGCATCACCGCAGTTTTTCTTCACCAGCTCCTCGAAAATCTCATCCCGTGTAATATACTCCCACAGCATATATTCGATTAACCCTTTTTCAATCAGACGAGTGAATTCTGAAATTTCACGGCCCCTCTGATCTGTTTCGTACAAAAACAATTCCAGCGGCGTCTTGATCATGAACGGACCGCGCAGTATATCATACCAGCCTTTATCTCTCTCTTCGTAAAAAAAAGCATTGACAGCATCCGGCTTTTCGTTAAAAATATCCCGCTCGGACCGGCAGCGGTGTGCTTTTCCCAAATCAAATAAAGCTAATACGCTTTCGGGCGACGGATAATATCTAAGAAGCCGCCTGCCGATCTCTATTCTGCCGCCGCTGCTCCATCCGTATTGCACACATCCGTTTTTTAGCCGTGCCGCAATTACACTGATCTGTTCCATACGCATTTCCCTCCCGACTTCACGTTTTCTCCTTCATAAACAAGTCCGCAGAGCCTGGCTTGCACGGCATCCACAGACATTGTCCTGCTTATACTGTAAGCCGGAAAAGAAATCCTGTCATTCAGTTTATAACTGAATAACAGGATGCATTTCACTGGATTTCTTTATATCATTCAGACTTCTATTATGCCATCAATTCCTCCATTTCTGTGACCAATTCGCCAAACAGCTTCAACGCGTCTTTCACCGGCTCCGGTCTGCTCATATCAATTCCTGCCATTTTCAGCAGCTCCAGCGGGTCCTTGGAACAGCCGCCCTTTAAGAAGCTTTTGTACGCTTCCACCGCAGGCTCGCCCTCATGAAGGATTTTATCCGAAAGCGCAATTGCCGCAGCAAATCCCGTAGCATACTGATACACATAAAATTCCGTATAGAAATGAGGAATCCGTGCCCACTCTAACGCAATCTGAGGATCAGAAACCATATCCGTACCAAAATATTTCTTATTCAGATCAAGGTAGACCTCACAGATGCGCTCCGCCGTCAGCGCCTCGCCCTGTGCATACATGCGGTGCATCATCATCTCAAACTCGGCAAACATCGTCTGCCTGAACAGTGTCCCCTTAAACTGATCCAGAAAATGATTGATCAGGTAACATTTTTCCTGCTTATCCTCACACCTGTCAAGCAGATAGCGGATGAGCAGCGACTCATTGCAGATGGATGCCACCTCCGCCACAAACAGCCGGTACCCCGCATATACAAATGGCTGGTTCGCACTGGAATAATAGCTGTGCAGGGCATGTCCCATCTCATGTGCCAGTGTAAACACATCATCCAGCTTTCCCTGATAATTGAGCAGTACATAAGGATGCACACCGTATGCGCACCACGAATACGCGCCGCCGCGCTTATTTTTATTTTCATATACATCAATCCAGCGGTTTGCAAATCCCTCACGCAGATGGGACAAATACTCCTCCCCCATCGGTGCAAGCCCCTTCAAGACAATCTCTTTTGCCTCCTCAAACGTGACATTCATGTCATAATCTTTGACGATCGGCACATACACATCGTACATGTGCAGCTCATCCACACCCAGCACACGCTTCCTCAGCGCAACATACCGATACATATCCGGAAGCGCGGTATGAACCGCTTCTATCAGACTTTCATAGACGCTGACCGGAATTCTGCTGCCATCAAGCGACATTTCCATAGATGATGCGTAGTGTCTCACGCCGGAATAAAAATGCGCCTTCTTGATGTTTGCCTGAAACATTGCTGCAATGCTGTTCTTAAACTGGCCGTATACTTTATAGAGCGCATCAAACGCATCTTTTCTGACACGTCTGTCGCTTCCCTGCAACATACTCACATAGTTAATATCCGTGAGCTCAACGTCATTTCCATTCTCATCTTTGATCGTCCCAAACTGCAGGTCAACATCGGTAAGAAGCGAATAAATATCATCCGGGGCAGTCGCCATCTCCTGCGCTTTGGCAAGAAGCGCTTCCTCCTTCGGTGAAAGCGTATGCTCTTTTGCGTATAAAATACGGTCTATCAGAAGCCTGTAAAGCTCAAGACCGGGACAGCTTTCAAAAAAGCTCTTCAGCGTCCCCTCCGGAATCGCAAGAATTTCCGGCTCTGCAAACGATACAGCGCCGCCGATCTGCACTGCCAGCGCCTGTGCCCTCGTTGTATAACCCTGATATTTTGACACGCTCATATCCTGATGCAGTTTTTCATTTGCATAGACGTACAGCCTCTCCACAACACATTCCAGCTCATCCTGCAGCTGTAAAAAAGCGAGCAGCTCCTGCGCGGATGTCCCGAGCTTTCCCGCAAAATCAGACAGCTTTCCGATGTTCTGCTCTGTCTCCGCAATCTTTGCTTCCCATGCTTCATCCGTCTCGTACAAATCCTCAAGCGCCCATGTATCACGTACGTCAATCTCTTCCCTTGCAGGTATTTTTCGAACCTCTCCCATGTTACTATTATCCTCCTTTTCACAAATCAAACCTTCTAAAAAACGAGCATAGTGCTTTCAAAATGAACGCACAGCGCTCCAAAAGAACACGCAGCACCCAGAAGAACGCGCAGCACCCAGAAGAACGCGCAGCACCCAGAAGAACGCGCAGCCTCCAGAAGACTTTCGCGTCAGCGGAAGTCATAAAGAACGCGCAGCGTTCGATTTAGACTTCCTTCTCCAGCATATAAAAAGAAAATTCCGCCGTATCGAGTAAAAGCCCTTCATCATTTGTCAGCCGCGCCTCATATACGGACACCTGCCTGCCCTGACGCAGCTCGTGTGCTTCACAGATCACGTAACGCGTATTGAGCGCCGGACGCACATAATGCATGCTCCCCTCAATCGTCGAGGAATAATAACCGTATGTGCATGCCGCCAGTCCGCAGATAATATCCGCCAGTGAATACAGCGCACCGCCATGCAGCGAGCCATAGGGATTGGCGTTCTCCAATCGGTACGGCATCCTCCCGCGCGCGTAACCCTGACGCAGCTCCAGCAGCTCGATACCCATTGCCTCCGCAAAAATGTTATGTGTTACCAGTTTTTTTAGCTCCTGTTTGACTCTGTCATCCATGATGCACTCCTTCTGGCCTCATTTCATCCGTTCTGCGCCCCAAATACAAAATCATCCATTTCACCGTTTTCAAAATAGAGCCCCTGCTCCAGTTTTTCTTCCTCCCGTACAGGCAGAAATACCACCAGCTTCACTGCCCGGTGTCCGCACGATGGACATTGATAAACGTACAGACTGCAGGCATACATCCCTGCCGGAATCTGTGACTTCTGCTGTATCGCAACAAGATGCTTTTTATAATAATCCGCATCCTCATGGCGCACATAATGTCCGACTCTCATATCCGGCAGTGCATACAGCATTTGCAGCGTCACATTCATCTCATGCTGACACTTACTGCAATACTTATCCAGAATTTTTGATTTCAGCTTTTTGATCAGTCCCATTACTGCTGTGCTTTTCCTCCCCGGCCTTATCCTGCCTGCTGTCCCGCCTGCTTTGCCCTGTTAATCTCATTGACCATCATATCCGCTTTGGAAATACCCGTTAATATGTAATTACTGTCCATACGCCATCTTCTATTGGACGTAAACGTATTGACTTTAACTGTAATGCCGTCAATTTCAAAACAAAATCTGACGCAGCTTGATCCTCTCATGACCCCCGAACCGTGCGCACAGTCATCCACCCATGCACGTGTGATCTTCTGCATCGACGCAATCTGAATTGCCGTCGGATTAAAGCAGAACAACAATGCAATATCACCGTGCTGTGCATCGATCACAATGGTGGATTTGTCACTGTTGAACGTATGATTTCTGACAAATCCCGCTGTATCAAGCTTCTTCTCCATGGATTTCTTCTTCATATTCAGAACAAGCTTCCATCCCGCCATCCACCAGACAAAGGCAGCAATCCCAAGAAGCGCCGATATCCCGGCAAAGCGCCCCTCCTGTTCTGGTATCAGCAGGGACAACAGCACCGTAACCGCAACTGGTATCATTGGTACAAATATGTACAAAACCAGATAGAGCCCATTTACCTTTTTAATCTTTTGATTATACTGCATTGCTTTTCTCCTCCCCATCAGATGCATTCTGGGCAATTACGAAACGTCCTTGGTAACGTATATTATTAGCAGAACATACATTCCCAATGTTTTATTTAGTCATTTCGCAATTGCCTAAGGTACATTCGTTTATTCTATAACATAGTATATTTCTAACATCTGCATTTTTCAAGCAAAAAAACAGCATAGGAGTGATGAAACAGAACTTTCTTTCACCAACCCGTATGCTGCTTTTTAAGGCTTCAGCCCTGCCGCATCAAAACGGCGTTTTCCTCCGCCTTATCATTCCACGGGAATAAAGCAGATTTCCTCACCTCTGTCGGTAATGCGCACGCCCGCGATATCCTCAAGATTCACGACATCCGCAAACGCAGTGGAAAAATGGAAACCAAATTCATGCTCGCCCCGTTCCCTATGGTCAAGGGCCCACGCACCTTGACCCGCGAATTCCACCGTGCTTCCGTCTTCCAGCACGACCCAGATATTATAAATGAGTTTATCCGCCGGATGCGTATCATCCGCCGTCCCGTGCAGGTAGAGCCCGAGCGCCGAAATAATCACTTTATCCGCCCGGATTCCGTAGGGCAGCGACATACCCTCTATAGAAATTTCCATCTCCGGAACCTTCTCATGCTCAAGCTGAAACTCCGCCAGGATCTCCTCCCCCGACACTGCCTCCACATAAGGGACTGGCTCTCCTCCGATCCACCTTTCATAGATGCTGCCTTCAGCGGCAGTTTCCCCGTCAGATAACGCTCTGCCATAGGTACCCTCATATCTTCTCTCATATCCCTTCTGGATAAACTTGACCGTTCCTCCCTGCGCAAAGCCTTCTTCAGCCGTATTCCCAATGACAATGCTCCCTGTCAGGGAGCCGTCCTCTTGCACAACCGGATCAAAACGGGTCATTGTCCAAAGATCACATAACTCTTCCCCTTCCTCCGAATAATAGAGGGGCATCTCCATCATATCATACCCCAGATCCCGAAACGCCGGCTCCGCTGAAATATCCGAACCCGGTGTTGCTTCCACGGCAGGATACAGTGTAAACGGGATACATAAAAATCCTCTGTCATACAAAGCCGCCTCCAATCTGATCTCTCCGACGGCAGACATCCCGCTCTGCCCCAGTATCATTCCATATTCCTCATACAGCTCCATCCGGTTCTGCGCGTCCTCATCTCCCATTCTGAAAAAAGTGCCCATTGCCTTCGCAATTCTTTCCACATAAGAAGAATTAACTGCAAGCACGGTAATCCCTGATGCCGTTAAAACAGCGCACACACAAACTGCCAGACGCAGTGAAAACCCAGCCTTCTTTCCCGCCGCCGGCTTACCTGCCTTCTCTTTTACGCCCGCCCAGATCTTGTTTTTCTGTCCGTCACTCAGACAAACCTGACGATACATGTTTTGATAATCGATCTCTCTCATCGCTCATTCCCTCGCTTTCTCCTGACAACAGCGCTTTCATTTTCGCTTTTGCCCGTTTTAATCTTGCCGATGCCAGATTCGGCGTAATCCGCAAAAGCTCTGCAATTTCCTTTATCTGATATTCCTCATAATAACGCAGATACAGCACAATCCGGTATTTCGGCGGCAGCTTCAGCATTGCCTCATAAATTCCGCTCTCCCGGTCGTTCGAAAACATCCCGCAGTCCGGTTCCTCCCGCTCCTCCAAAGGATACGTCCGCCTTACCCATACACTGGAGAGCGCACTTTTGGAGCAATTGACTGCGACCCGGATAAACCATGCCTTCTCATGTCCGCCGGATTCAAACGCCGGACGCTTTCTCAGATACCGCTCAAACACTTCCTGTACCACATCCTCCGCCCATTGACCTATCCCTCCGTAAGATGCCGCTATCCGATAAACCATATCGGCGTAACGCTCAAACAATTCTTCTGCCCTTTCATCGGCGTCCATATGCCTCACCCCCATCTCTTTATCCGTAAAGCCGCTTTGTACCTTTCACTCATCATGACGATCATGTGCTTTCACTCTATATACTTTTCGAATCCATCAAATCTGACAAAAGCTTAAAAAAATATAAGATTTTTCACGCGGAGATTTTTTAGAAAAAAAGAATTGACACCAAAGAGATTCTTTGTTAAAATGAGTATCGTTCTCGAGTTTGCGGGACAAATGTTATGAGTTCTTTTGTGCAGGTGTAGTTCAATGGTAGAACACCAGCCTTCCAAGCTGGATACGTGGGTTCGATTCCCATCACCTGCTTGCAGGTGATTGCCCTGCTTGCAGGTGATTGCCCTGCTTGCAGATAATTGCTTTGATGCGCGAGTGGCTCAGTTGGTG
>DLAJ01000023.1 GCA_002493905.1 Lachnospiraceae bacterium UBA7050
GATGCAGGACGGACGGATTGTATCTTGAAGAAAAGGGGTGTGTTATTATCGCTGTTATTGCTGTCAAAAAACTGTTATTGCTGTCAAGAAAAAATACTTGACAGCTTCTTTTCTTTCCTGTATGATAGCAAAGGTGTGATGACAGGAAGGGGCTGACCGTATGGAAAAAATCGTGGAGCACGGTTTGTTATATGATTTTTACGGTGAACTGCTGACTGCGCACCAGAGACAGATCTATGAGGATGCGGTCTATCAGGATATGTCCCTTGCAGAGATTGCGGACATTCATGGAATCAGCAGACAGGGCGTGCATGACCTGATCCGCCGTTGCGATAAGATACTCGCACAGTATGAGGAACGGCTCGGACTGGTGAAGAAATTCGGACTTATAAAAGAAAAGGCGCAGCATATGGAAGCTTTGACCGGAGAACTGCTAAAGGAAGCGGACAAAGCGGACAGCGGGAAAGCTGCAAAGCAGGAAATAGCGCGGAGACAGGGCGATACGGAGAAGCTGCTGCAGATCCAAAAGCTTTCTAGTGAAATTTTAGACGTGCTGTAACGGCAAAGAGGCATAAGAAATCACTAAAGACAGTTCCACGCAGAGCGGAATTGTTGCAAAGATCCGTCGCAGGACGGACAAAAAGAGCAGCAGGAATATCAGGGAGATATTACATGGCGTTTGAGAGCTTAACCGATAAACTGAGTAATATATTCAAAAATTTGCGAGGCAAGGGGCGTCTGAGCGAAGAAGATGTAAAGACGGCGCTCAAAGAAGTAAAGATGGCGCTGCTTGAGGCGGATGTCAACTTTAAGGTTGTTAAGCAGTTTGTGTCAACGGTGCAGGAACGTGCGGTCGGCAGCGATGTATTAAACGGCTTAAATCCCGGTCAGACTGTCATTAAGATCGTGAATGAGGAAATGATCGCGCTGATGGGCTCCGAGACAACGGAGATTGCTTATCAGCCCGGAAAAGCAATTACCGTTATTATGATGAGCGGCTTACAGGGTGCCGGCAAGACGACGGCAACGGCAAAGCTTGCGGGTAAGATGAAGCTCAAAGGCAAAAAACCGCTGCTTGCTGCCTGCGACGTTTACCGGCCGGCGGCTATTAAGCAGCTGCAGGTCAACGGAGAAAAGGTGCAGGTAGATGTGTTCTCCATGGGAGAGAATCATTCTCCGGTCAATATTGCGAAAGCTGCGATAGAGCATGCGCAAAAAAATGGGCATGATGTTGTGATCTTAGATACGGCCGGACGCCTTCACATTGATGAAGCGATGATGGAAGAATTGCAGGAAATCAAATCCAATGTGACGGTCCATCAGACGCTGCTTGTTGTGGATGCGATGACAGGACAGGATGCAGTCAATGTTGCAAAGGAGTTTGATGAAAAAGTCGGCGTTGACGGAATTATTTTGAGCAAGCTTGACGGCGATACGAGAGGCGGAGCGGCACTGTCCGTAAAGGCAGTGACCGGAAAGCCGATTCTGTATGTCGGAATGGGTGAAAAGCTGACGGACTTAGAGCAGTTTTACCCGGACCGCATGGCGAGCAGGATTCTCGGCATGGGCGATGTGCTTTCTCTGATCGAAAAAGCGCAGAGCGAAATTGTCATTGATGAAGATAAATCAAAGAAAATGGCTTCCAATATGAAAAAAGGGAAGTTCGACTTTGAAGATTATCTTGAGAGCATGAAGCAGATGAAAAACATGGGCGGACTCTCCAGCATTCTTTCCATGCTTCCGGGAATGGGATCAAAGATGGGAGAGGTCAGTTCCATGATCGATGATAAACAGCTCGGTCAGTTTGAGGCGATTGTTCTTTCGATGACGCCGGAGGAGCGGCGCAGCCCCAAGCTGTTAAATCCGAGCAGAAAGCACAGGATTGCGCGAGGTGCGGGTGTGGACATTGCTGTTGTGAACCGTTTTATCAAACAGTTCGAACAGGGACAGAAAATGATGAAGCAGATGGGCGGCTTTTCCAAAAAGCGGCGCGGCGGCTTCGGAGGATTTGGCGGCATGAGATTTCCGTTTTGAGATGTTATGAGTAAGACGGAGTCCATCCTATAAATTGTGGCTGCAGATGATGCAGTCACGGAAACAAACAACAAATAAATGATACTTTGGAGGAAAAGAACATGGCAGTTAAAATCAGATTAAGAAGAATCGGACAGAAGAAGAGACCGCTTTACAGAATCGTGGTAGCTGATTCGAGAGTGTCAAGAAACGGAAAGTGTATTGAAGAAATCGGTACGTATGATCCGAATACGGAGACTGCAACCGTAAAAGTCAACGAGGAGCTTGCAAAGAAATGGCTTGCAAACGGCGCGCAGCCGACTGAGACCGTTGCCAGACTGTTAAAGAAAGCAGGGATTGAGAAATAAGACTGCTTCAGGATAACCGGTGCTAACGGCATGTCTCGTCTCGGAGGTGGATTATGAAAGAATTGGTTGAAGTAATTGCAAAGGCACTTGTTGATCATCCCGATGAGGTTGTTGTTACAGAAAAAGAGAACGGCAGAAATGTGACCGTTGAGCTTCATGTTGCACCTGCTGATATGGGTAAGGTGATCGGGAAGCAGGGAAGGATTGCAAAGGCAATCCGTTCGGTCGTAAAGGCGGCATCTTCAAAGGATAATAAGCATGTGGATGTAGAAATTGTATAAAAAAGACTTCCGCTGACGCGTAAGTCTTTCAGCAGCGGTCTTACTTATTACGATAAGCCGGCTCACAAAGCGTGGCGGCGTTCGTTTCAGCTAAGGCCGCTGTTTTTGAAATAGATGCCGTTATTTGTGAGGGACATACACGCCTGAATCCCGGCTGGATATGTCCTGATCGAGAAGGTAAAAAAGAGCAGTATGAAACGCGGCGGGAAGGAGCAGCGGGTGGAAGAAAAAGAGGAGGATTTATTCAGAGTCGGATGCGTTGCGACAACGCATGGCGTACGCGGGGAAGTGAAGGTGTATCCGACGACAGAAGATCCGCAGCGGTTTAAGAAGTATAAGGAAGTTCTGCTTGTTGACCCGGTGGGTCATCGAAAGCAGGACAGTATGCAGCCGGGAGGCATGCCTCTGCGATGCATGCCTCTGCGATGCATGCATATTGAGAGCGTTAAGTTTTTTAAGCAGATGGTGATCATTAAATTCAGGGAATGTGGGTCAATGGAGGAGGCGGAACGCCTGCGCGGTGCGGAACTGTATGTGCCGCGGGAAAAAGCAGTTCCGCTTCAGAAGAATGAGTATTATATTTCCGATCTGATCGGTATGCAGGTGGAGAGTGAAGAAGGTGTTCAGATCGGTGTGCTGGATGATGTGCTGCAGACCGGTGCGAACGATGTCTATGTCGTGAAGCAGGCGGATGGTAAGGAAATCCTTCTTCCGGCGATCAAAGAATGTATTAAATTTGTGGATGTAGAGGCGCGGCATATGACCGTGTATCTGATGCCCGGACTTGCGGAATAAAAAAGGAACAGGCAAATGGATTTTCATATTATGACATTATTTCCCGATATGGTGCGCGACGGCCTGAATACAAGTATTCTGGCGCGTGCTGTGCAGAGGGAACTCATATCAATTACGACCTATAATATCCGTGATTATACGTCGGATAAGCATAAAAAAGTGGATGATTACACTTATGGGGGCGGTGCAGGCATGCTCATGCAGGCGCAGCCGGTTTACGACTGCTATGCCGCGGTCACGGCGGCGCAGCGGACCAGACAGCGCATCCGTACGATTTATGTGACACCGCAGGGAAAAACGTTTGATCAGAAGATGGCGGGAGAACTTGCAAGCGAGGAGCAGCTTATTTTTTTATGCGGACATTATGAGGGCGTGGATGAGCGCGTGCTTGAAGAGATCGTGACGGACTATATTTCGATCGGCGATTATGTTTTAACGGGTGGTGAGCTTGCGGCGATGGTGATGGTGGATGCAATCGCGCGGCTTGTACCGGGGGTATTAAATAATCATGATTCGGCGCAGACAGAATCGTTCACCGATTATCTTCTGGAATATCCGCAGTATTCGAGACCGGAAGTCTGGCATGACAAGCGTGTGCCGGATGTCCTTTTAAGCGGCGATCATGCGAAGGTGGATGCATGGCGCTTAGAACAGTCGATTGCCCGGACAAAGGAGCGCAGGCCTGATTTATATGAGCGCTATATGTCGGAGCGGTAAAAGAACGCTTTTGTATAAAAAGCAGGGACAACAGGATTGTTTTTTTCTGGGAGTGTGTGCTATACTGATAAAAGAGTAATATAGAGAAGGGTATAGACGGCGGACAGCAGAAGGATTCTATGAGCGGGAGGGAACGGTAATGTTGAGAATTCAGGATTTTTGTGATATGAAACGTTTTGAAGAGATTATGGATAATTGGGCGAAGAGTACAGGACTTGCGACAGTCGCTGTGGGAACAGACGGGAAGTATATCAGCGAGTGCTATAATTTCACCGATTTTTGCATTAAGCTCACAAGGGGAAGCGCGGAGGGATGCCGCAGATGCGAGAAATGCGACAGGGAAGGGAAAGGTGTTTATTCCTGTCATGCAGGACTGGTTGACTTTGGAATCCCGATTACATTAGAGGACGGTACGGTTTTAGGAAGTGTGATTGGCGGGCAGGTTCTTCCTGAAAATCCTGATGAAGAAAAATTTCGGGAGACAGCAAGGGAACTTGGCATTGACGAAGATACTTATATCGAGGCGCTGCGCAAAGTGAATGTACGTTCCAGACAGCAGATAGAGGCTGCTGCGAACCTTTTGGGGGATGTGATCAATATGTTTGTGCGCACCAGCTATGTGACAAAGACGAACTCGCAGATTTTGGATGAGCTTAAAAACGGGATCAATTCTGCTGTGAGTGAGATTGATCTTGCAAATGAAAGTACAAAAAAGATTGTCGGATTCAGCAGCAGACAAAGGATTCTTGCTCTGAATGCATCGATTGAGGCGGCAAGGGCAGGCGATGCAGGCAAGGGATTTGCAGTTGTTGCAAATGAGGTGCAGAAGCTTGCGCAGGGAATGTCTGAGGCGAGTGTGGAGATCACATCTTCCTTAAACAAGGTGACGGAAACAATTTATAGTCTGAATAAAGAAAGAGTATTAGAAAAATCATAAAAAATACATAAATTGTAATATAATTTTGCAATTTCCAGTTGATTTGACACGCAATTTTGCGTATAATAAGAATAACCTGAAATGCTCGATCATTCCTATTATTTTGAACCTACAGTTACTTGAAAAGGGATTCCTATATTGTCTGATGGATGTCAGGCCTCCGGATGAAAATCTATGCAGGGGAAGGCAGAAGTTATGATTGCGGTTACCCACCTGGCGTTTGCTAGGAGTCAAAAGATAGGAACCGGCATTTCGGCAAACAATAGAAATTCCATAAAGGAAATTTTCTATTGTCATGAACACAAAAGAAAAAGCAGCCAACAAATGGCTGCTTTTTCTTTTGCTGTTTTTCCTAAGGCAGGGTCGGCAACAGAGGAGAGGGTAAAGTTTGAAAGGAACTTTCAAACTACTTATTAGTGCAATATCGCAGGCAAATGCCTGCGATATGCGGGGGTATAGATATGGAAAATCGTAGCGATGCAGACAGGAGAGAAGCATTAAGCCGGGAACTGCGCCAGACAGGACGGTATGGAAAGAGGCAGAAAAGCACCCGTACAGGAAGAAAAGATGCATTGTTCTTCGGTGTACTTCTGGTTCTGCTGTTATGCGGGGTGGCAGCTTTATGGCGCTATGCCGGTCATAAAAACCCTTTTTACATATTGGTCACAGATCAGTCAGCAAAAAATCAGAATGAAGAGGGACAGGGAGAAACTTCATCCGGAGAATTGCAGAACAAGTTAAATGGAACGCTGCAGCAGAGGGAAGAGGAACAAGCGTCCTATGAAGTGCCGGAGACGGTTCGTGTTTTACTTTTGAACAGCAGTTATTCTTCCATCTATCATGATGAGCTGGTATTAAAAGGAAATACCGGCAGTGTCACGGTTACGGCGGCAGAGCTGCCCGATCAGTTTGACGAGATAAAAGAAAAGCTTATAAGTGAAGGCATTCTGCTGGAAAGCAGCAAGGAAGGCTATGTGCTTATACCGCAGGGGGCAGATCAAAGATTATGTGTTCTTTCCATTACCCGTGCATGCGGAGCCCCGTCTTATCGGGGGTGTTTATACATTTATACACGGAATGAACAGTTTGTGCTGATTAACGAGCTTTCTTTGGAGGAATATCTATACGGCGTTCTTCCGAGTGAAATGCCGGCATCTTATCATGAAGAGGCGCTGAAAGCACAGGCAGTCTGTGCAAGGACTTATGCGTGTGCCGTGATAGAGAATCCGCGCTATCCGGAATTTGATGCGCAGCTGGATGACAGCACTTCCTGTCAGGTGTACGGGAACCTGGAGGAACATGAGAATACGACGAGGGCAGTGGAGGAGACAAAGGGGGAAATTCTGATGTTTGAGGGGAGACCGGTCAGTACCTACTATTTTTCAACTTCAGCAGGATTGGGAAGTGATATTGGCGTGTGGCAGGGATTTCAGGTCGAGGATTATCCGTACCTATCCAACCGGAGCCAGAATGCTGCGCATGAAATGCTTGAACTAACAGCGGATACGGAATTTGCTGCTTATCTTGCGGGGGAGCACGGCGATATAGAAAGCGGGTACCCATGGTATCGATGGAACTGTCAGGTATCGGATATCAATGCTGATGCCATTTATGAGAAACTCAAAGAGCGTTATGCCGTAAAGCAGGAGAGTGTGGAACTGGTAGGAGCAGAATCAGACGAGAATGATGGAATTTTGCCTGATATGCTTCCGCATCCCGGAAAAATCCGCATGCTGTCAATTGAAAAAAGAAATCCATCCGGTTGTGCCGTGTGTCTGTTAGTGGAGGGAGAGAACTGCAGTTATCGTGTCCATGGGGAATACAATGTCCGCTATTTGTTATGTGATGGAAACACGACCGTGACGAGGCAGGATGGAAGCACGGCTGTAATGAATACGATTCTGCCAAGTGCATATCTGATTTTAACGCCGATACTGGACAAAGAGGAATTATTAGGGTATTCTATTATAGGCGGCGGCTACGGACATGGTGTCGGTATGTCGCAGAACGGAGCAGATGCACTCGCGGCATCTGGAACCGGTTATCAGGATATTCTGGCATATTATTACATAGGAACTGAGTTAAAGAAATAGAAATACAGCTGCACGGCGTGATGATAACGCGGGAATAGACGTCTGAAAAGAAACTGCCTGATCGCATGGAAAAGATTGATGACTGAATGCGCGGAGAGAAAAATGATTCGCTTTATTAACGAATTTATGAAAAAAATGAGACGGGATGATGTAAGCGCTCATGCAGCGTCAGCGGCGTTTTTTATGTTCCTTTCGATTTTCCCGATTTTGATGCTGCTTTGTTCGATACTGCCCTATACACATATTTCCGAAGCGGACCTTTTGAGAGTGGTGACGGATCTTTTGCCATCGACGATCGATCCGCTGGCTGTTAGTGTGATCGGGGATTTGTATGACCGGTCACCTACGATTATTTCCCTCTCTGCGGTATTTGTTATCTGGTCTGCGGCAAAGGGGATTCTGGCACTGCTCAAGGGCTTAAACGATGTGCAGGATGTCGATGAGACGCGTAACTATTTTGTGCTGCGGTTCTGGTCCTGCATTTATACGGTGATTCTGCTCGTGCTCATTGTTTTTACGCTGATCGTGCTTGTGTTCGGGAATCCGATCATCAATAACCTGCTGTCGCATCTGCCGAACGTGCGTTATATTGCAATTCTGCTGATGCCGTTCCGCTATCTGGTGGTGATCGTTGCGCTGGCACTGGTATTTGCTTTTATGTATGCGCTGATTCCCAACAAAAAGAACCGTGTCTTTGACAAGATGCCGGGCGCTGTTTTTGCAAGCTTTGGCTGGACGATATTTTCCTGGGCGTTTTCGATGTATGTGGAACGTTATGGCGCCTTTGATATGTATGGAAGCCTGACAACCATCGTGATCATTATGCTCTGGCTGTACTTTTGTATGTATATTCTGCTGCTTGGAGATGAGCTGAATTATTTCCTGCAGCCTCTTTTAGGGCTTCTTAGGGTGAATAGACAGATGCGGAAGGAAAAATTCCTAAAAAAGAAAGAGGAAAAGCGCTCCGCGTCTAAGTGAGCTATCGAGACCGTTCATTTAGGAATTAAATAATGCCGACGTTTTTTGAACATCCGAATCATAGGAAGCGGATTCTGGTACATTCAATTTTTTCATCATCCAGACTGCATCAGCATACGTTCCGTCTGCATATTTCATATTATTAGGAAATGTGCCAAACGGTCGAAATCCAAGCTTCTGATAGCATTTGAACGCCCGTTCATTGCCTTCGATCACCTCAAGCTCTGCCTGTTCGTATCCAAGCTCTTTTGCAACGGACAGAACGGTTTCCAGCATGATCGTACCGATTCCGGTGCCGCAGTATTTTTGATACAGGGCAATGGCAATTTCGCAGCGATGACGATAGCGCTTATATGCGCCAATACTCATCAGTGAGCAGTTTCCGGCATGCTCTCCGTTTACTGACGCGATCAACATCAGTTCTCTTGCATTGTCTATACAGTTACGGATAAACGTTTTTTCCTGTTCCAGGGTCATATGAAATTCATCCGGTTCCCGGATCAGAAACGGTGTCTCTGCAGATGTGATCTTCATGTATTTCACCAAAGCTTCTGCATCAGACATTTCTGCGCTGCGTAAAATGACTGTCCGGCCCAGATGATCCTGCACCTGAAGTGGCTCAAAACGCATAGTGTTTTTACCTCCAGATTCTAAATTTGCAATATTGATTTTATCATGGAATGGTTCATTTTGTAATCTGTTTTGGTGAAATTCCTGTTCGGATGAAGCTTCGCAAATTTCACTTCGGAATTTCGGAAGTGAATAACACTTTACAAATTCCCTGCTTGACATTTTGAAACGGAGTGATTACAATAAGCAGTATAAAAATGTGAAATATTCAAATTCTAAAAGGCGATGAACATGTTAAAGTACCTGATAACCCTGCAGAGAGAGGATGTCACCGGCTGAAAGCATCCTTAGGAAGTGTCCTGTATGATATTCCCATGTGAGCCGCCTGTCTGAAACGGTGTATCTGCTGTTTACACTTGCGAGTAGGACGGGACGTGGCAGCGCGTTAAGCTGATGAAAGAGTCTGCTTTTGAAGGCAAATCGCTGTTCGAAGACAGGAATCAGGGTGGTACCGCGGAGTTCATTCGTCCCTTGCATGCATATGCAAGGGTATTTTTTTGCGCGATCAGCAGAAAAGAGGCAAGGCACAAAAAAGAATTTAATTTCAAATGCGCTGACCGCATTGGCGTGGTCAGGCGGAGAAAGGAGTAAGCAGCCAACATGAAAGAAAAACTGGCAAAGATCAAGGAAGAGGCACTTCGTCAGATTGAGGACAGTGACGCTTTGGAAAAACTGAATGAGGTAAGAGTGAATTTCCTCGGGAAAAAGGGAGAACTGACGACCGTCTTAAAATCGATGAAGGACGTTGCACCGGAGGAGCGCCCGAAAGTCGGCCAGATGGTAAATGAGCTCCGGGATGAGATTGAGCGCGTGTTAGAACAGGCGAAGTCAAAGATGGAGGAGAAAGCACGCGAAGCGGCAATGAAGCGGGAAGTCATTGACGTGACGCTTCCTGCAAAAAGAAATCTTGTCGGTCACAGACATCCGAACCGCATTGTGTTAGATGAGGTGGAACGTATTTTTATCGGCATGGGCTATGAGGTGGTAGAGGGTCCCGAAGTCGAATATGACTATTACAATTTCGAAGCATTAAACATTCCGGCGGATCATCCGGCGAAGGATGAGCAGGATACCTTTTATGTGACAAATGACATCCTCCTGCGCACGCAGACGTCCCCGGTCCAAGTGCGTACAATGGAAAAAGGAAAGCTGCCGATCCGCATGATCGCGCCAGGCAGAGTGTTCCGCTCCGACGAAGTGGATGCGACACATTCGCCGTCGTTCCATCAGATCGAGGGGATGATCGTGGATAAGGGTATTACGTTTGCGGACTTGAAAGGGACACTCGCACAGTTTGCAAAAGAACTGTTTGGAGAAAAAACCAAAGTAAAGTTCCGGCCGCATCATTTCCCGTTTACGGAGCCGTCCGCGGAAGTGGATGTGTCCTGCTTTAAGTGCGGCGGGGAAGGATGCCGTTTCTGTAAGGGAAGCGGATGGATCGAAATATTAGGATGCGGAATGGTTCACCCAAAAGTTTTGAAAATGAGCGGCATCGATCCTGATGTATATTCCGGATTTGCGTTCGGAATCGGTCTGGAGCGCATCACGCTTTTGAAATATGAAATTGATGATATGCGGCTTTTATATGAAAACGACATCAGATTTTTGAAGCAGTTCTAAAAAAGATTGGCGCAAAGGCGCCAATCTTTCGAAGAATACCCAAAGGGTATTCTTCAGGGATTAAGAGAACTTGATGGATTGAGGAAGAAAGGAAAACATGCGATGAATACAGCATTATCATGGATTAAAGCATATGTGCCTGAATTGGACTGTACGGACAAGGAATATTGTGATGCGATGACCTTAACGGGAACGAAAGTAGAAGGGTATGAACGCACGGATAAAAATTTACAGAGCATTGTTGTCGGACAGATCTTAAAGATTGAAAAGCATCCGGATGCCGATAAACTGATCGTCTGCCAGGTCAATGTCGGCAGCAGAACGATCCAGATCGTCACCGGAGCGCCCAATGTGAAGGAAGGGGATAAGGTTCCGGTCGTTCTTGACGGTGGAAAAGTAGCGGGCGGACATGACGGCGGCCCTCTGCCGGAGAATGGGATCCAGATCAAAGCGGGTAAGCTTCGCGGCGTGCCGTCGGAAGGAATGATGTGTTCGATCGAAGAGCTTGGTTCAGACCGTAATTTTTATCCAGAGGCGCCTGAAAACGGTATTTATATTTTTGATGACAGCGCGGAAGTTGGAACGGATGCGATCGAGGCGCTCGGACTGCATGACACGGTGTTTGAGTACGAGATCACCTCAAACAGAGTGGACTGCTACAGCATCTTGGGGATTGCCAGAGAGGCGGCGGCGACGTTTGGGAAACCTTTTGTTCCGCCTGCTGTAAAGAAGACGGGAAATGATGAGAAAGCGGAAGATTATATTTCCGTAGAAGTGCAGGATATGGAGCTTTGCACGAGATATTGCGCGCGCGTTGTCAAAAATATAAAGATTGCGCCTTCGCCGAAGTGGATGCAGAGACGGCTTGCGGCAAGCGGTATCCGTCCGATCAACAATCTGGTAGATATCACAAACTATGTCATGGAAGAATATGGGCAGCCAATGCATGCCTATGATCTTGATACGATCACGGGCAGAAAGATCATTGTGCGCCGTGCAAAAGACGGCGACGAGTTTCAGACATTGGACGGTCAGATGCGCACGCTCGATAAGGATGTGCTGATGATCTGCGACGCTGAAAAAGAGATTGGCATCGCGGGAATTATGGGCGGCGAAAACTCGAAGATCACGGATGATGTCAAGACCGTACTTTTTGAAGCTGCGACTTTTAACGGCGCCAATATCAGAAAATCCGCAAAGCGCATCGGGCTCCGCACAGATGCCTCCGGCATTTTTGAAAAGGGCCTTGAGCCGCACAACGCACAGGCGGCAATCGACCGTGCCTGCGCGCTGATCGAGGAGCTTGGGTGCGGGGAAGTGGTCGGCGGCATGGTGGATGTCAAAGCGCCCTTAAAAGAGCCGGTCCGGATACTTTTTGAGCCGGAAAAGACGAATGCTTTTCTCGGAACGGATATTGCGCACGAAGAGATGCTGAAGATTTTTGAGCGCATTGAGATTGTGTATGATGAAAAGACAAATGAACTGATCTGTCCGCCGTTCCGTCAGGACCTGCTCGGTTTTGCAGATATTGCGGAAGAGGTCGCAAGATTTTATGGGTATGACAAGATTCCCGTGACACTGCCAAACGGTGAGGCGACTGCGGGAAAACACACGTTTGAACAAAGGATTGCGGAGAAGGCGAGAGAGGTTGCGGAATTCTGCGGGTTCTCCCAGTGCATGTGCTATTCCTTCGAGAGTCCGAAAGTATTTGATAAGCTGCTCATTCCAGAGGAAAGCCCCCTGCGCAGGACGGTAACAATCGCAAATCCGCTCGGAGAGGATTTCTCGATTATGAGAACGCTGCCGTTAAACGGGATGCTGACGTCGCTCGCAACGAATTATAACCGCCGCAACAAAGACGTGCGCCTTTACGAGATGGGAAATGTCTATTATCCGAAGCAGGTGCCGCTGACCGAACTCCCGGAGGAGCGCATGATGCTGACATTCGGCATGTACGGGGAGGGCGACTTCTTTACGATGAAGGGTGTGATTGAGGAATTGTTTGAGTATATCGGCATGCGGGAGCGCATTACCTATGCACCGGATGCGGATAAGCCGTTCCTGCACCCGGGACGAAAAGCGCTGATCTGGTATCAGGGGCATGATGTCGGCTATCTTGGCGAAGTGCATCCGCAGGTGCTTGACAATTATGATATTGGTACGAGGGCGTATATCGCGGTGCTGGATATGACGGAGATCGTTCCGCTTGCATCCTTTGACAGAAAATATGAGGGACTTACGCGCTTCCCGGCAGTGACAAGGGATTTAAGCATGATCGTGCCGAAGGATATCCGGGTTGGCCAGCTGGAAGACATTATTTTACAGCGCGGCGGTAAAATATTAGAAAACGCAGAACTGTTTGATCTGTATGAAGGGGAGCAGATCAGGGAAGGCTGTAAATCCGTCGCATATTCGCTGACATTCCGCGCGAAGGACCGGACGCTGGAGGAAAGCGATATCAGCGGCGCAATGAAAAAAATCCTGAACGGACTGCAGGGCATGGGCGTGGAGCTGCGGTCCTGACAGAAGGCAGAGAAAAAAGGAAAGTGAGGATTATAACATGGAGCATACGAACACATGGAAAACGTATAGCAAAAAGCAGTTAAAAGAGTGCGAGGAGTTTTCGCAGGATTACCGGAATTTTCTTGACAACGGAAAGACCGAGCGCGAGTGTGTGGATACGATCGTCAATGAGATTGAAAAACACGGATATGTGGAGATGGAAAAGCTTGCGGCGGAGGGAAAAACGCTTATCCAGGGTGATAAAGTTTATTCGGTATGGATGAATAAGTCCATCGTGCTGTATCAGATTGGCGAGCGTCCGCTGGAGGATGGCATGAATATTCTGGGCGCGCACATTGATTCCCCGCGTCTGGACGTGAAGCAGAATCCGCTTTATGAGGACGGCGGATTTGCTTATCTGGATACACATTATTACGGCGGCATCAAAAAGTACCAGTGGGTGGCGCTTCCGCTTGCGCTGCACGGTGTTGTGATAAAAAAAGACGGAACGACTATTCTGGTCAATATCGGAGACAAAGAGGATGATCCGGTTCTTTTCATTTCCGACCTGCTTGTGCATCTTTCCCAGGAGCAGCTCGAGAAGAAGGCGGCAAAAGTGATCGAGGGAGAAGCGCTCGACCTGATTATCGGGAACCGCCCTTATCTGGAAGAAGCGGGAAAGAAGAGCGCTGACAAGAAGACCAAAGGTCAGGATGCGGATAAAGAGGACGCGCAGGAAAAGGAAGCCGTAAAGAAGAGCATCCTTGCGCTGTTAAAAGAGTATTACGATATGGAGGAAGAAGATTTCATTTCCGCGGAATTGGAGATCGTCCCGGCAGGAAAAGCGCGTGAGGCGGGCATTGACCGCAGCATGGTCATGGCATATGGACAGGATGACCGTGTATGTGCGTTTGCGTCTTATCGTGCGATGCTGGAGCTTTCTAATGTAAAACGCACGGCATGCTGTATTCTGGTTGATAAAGAAGAGATCGGCAGCGTCGGTGCGACGGGCATGCAGTCTAAGTTTTTTGAAAACTCCGTTGCGGAGCTGATGGAACTGTGCGGCACGTATTCGGAGCTTGCACTGCGCCGCTGCCTTGCGCATTGCGATATGCTTTCTTCAGACGTTTCAAGCGCGTATGATCCGAGCTATGCGGCCAGCTTCGACAAGAAGAATGTGGCCTTCCTTGGAGACGGTATGGTGTTCAACAAATTTACCGGTGCCAGGGGAAAATCGGGTTCGAATGATGCCAATGCGGAATATATCGCGCATATCAGGGAAATTTTTGAGCGGGAGGAAGTCAACCTGCAGACGGCGGAGCTTGGCAAGGTTGATCTCGGCGGCGGCGGGACGATTGCCTATATACTGGCACTTTACGGCATGAATGTCATCGACTGCGGCGTACCTGTGCTGAATATGCACGCGCCATGGGAAGTGACGAGCAAAGCAGATTTATACGAGATGAAGCGCGGCTATGTGGCGTTTCTTGAAAATGCGGAATTGTGATTTAGGAATCAGAAATGCAAAAGAGTTTTCTGCGGAAACGTAAAAGGCTTCCGCAGAAAATTTTTTACGATAAGCCGGCCCGCAGAGCGTGGCGGCGTTCGTTCTATATAGGAGAACGGTCAGATGGAACAATTACGAAAATCCGATTATTATTTTGAACTGCCGAAGGAACTGATTGCGCAGACCCCGCTCGCAGACCGGGCGGCATCACGTCTGCTTGTATTACATAGAGAGACGGGGGAGTATGAGCATCACACATTCCGCGATATCAAAAATTATCTGCGCCCCGGGGACTGTCTCGTATTAAATAATACGAAGGTCATTCCCGCAAGGCTGATGGGTGTCAAGGCAGATACCGGGGCGGTGATTGAAGTGCTGTTATTAAAACGAAAATCGGATGATGTCTGGGAAACGCTGGTGAAGCCGGGGAAAAAGGCACGTCCCGGTGCGGTCATTTCGTTTGGAAACGGTCTGATTACCGGAACAGTGCTGGAAATTGGAGAGGAAGGAAACCGTCTGATCCGTTTTACTTATGACGGAATCTGGGAGGAAGTGCTTGACCGACTTGGCGAGATGCCGCTTCCGCCCTATATTACGCATAAGTTAGAGGACAGGAACCGCTATCAGACGGTATATGCCCAATATGAGGGTTCGGCGGCGGCACCGACGGCAGGGCTGCATTTTACGAAGGACCTGCTTGCCGAATTAGAAGCATCGGGGATTGAACTGGCATATGTCACGCTGCATGTGGGGCTGGGAACCTTCCGGCCGGTCAAAGAAGAGAATCTGCTTGATCACCATATGCATTCCGAAAGCTATGAGATCACAGAGGAAGCTGCACAAAAGATCAACCGCGCAAAACAGAACGGACACCGCGTTATCTGCGTCGGTACGACAAGCTGCCGCACGATTGAGAGTGCGGCTGGTGAAAACGGGTTGTTACGGGCATGTAAGGGAGATACCGATATTTTCATTTATCCGGGGTATCGCTTTAAGGTACTGGATGCGCTGATTACGAATTTCCATCTGCCGGAATCCACGCTCATCATGCTTGTCAGTGCGCTGGCCGGAAGGGAACAGGTGCTTGCCGCCTATCAGGAGGCGGTGAAAGAGCGGTATCGTTTTTTCAGCTTTGGGGATGCGATGCTGATCTTGTGACCCAATAAAGAACGAATCCGCAAGTTAAATATCAATGTCCTTGCGGTCATTATAGAGTGCAAGGATTTTCTGAATCTTCTCGGTCGGTGTCATAACGTTCGTCATTGAAATATCATGATTCATGAAGTCAATGATGGAAGCTACAAACTTACTCATATCTGCTTCAATGTAGTAGGGACGTTCCAACAGTTCGGGACGGCGGTAGCTTAAGTTCGTCGTGATGACTTTGTCAAAATACATTTTTTCATATGCCTGATCGAATGCCTCAAGCCCGCTTGTGAAAAGACCGTACGTGCAGCATATGTAGACACGCTTGGCGTTCCGCTCTTTTAACTGCCTTGCCGTGTCCAGCATGCTTTCTCCCGAACTGATCATATCATCAATGATGATGACGTCCTTACCGTCGATATTGTCGCCGAGAAATTCATGGGCGACGATCGGGTTTTTACCGTTTACAACCGTAGAATAGTCGCGGCGTTTATAGAACATGCCGGTATCGACGCCGAGCACGGATGCGAGATAGATCGCACGGTTTAACGCGCCTTCATCCGGACTGATGACAACGGTATGTTCTTTGTCAATGATCATATCGCGCTCACTGTGAAGAAGTGCGCGCGCGAACTGATAGTGCGGCGTAAAATTGTCAAAACCATGCAGAGGCGTTGCGTTCATGACGCGGGGATCATGTGCGTCGAACGTGATAAAGTTTGAAATGCCCATTTCGGCAAGCTCTTCGAGCGCATAAGCGCAGTCCAAAGATTCCCGGCCGCTGCGTTTATGCTGTCGCCCTTCGTAGAGAAAGGGCATAATAACATTAATCCGGTGCGCCTTGCCGTTTGCTGCGGCTATGATGCGCTTCAGATCCTGATAGTGGTCGTCCGGTGACATATGGTTTGAAAATCCGTTTAACGAATAGGTGATTGAATAATTCGTTACATCACAGAGAATAAATAAATCCTTGCCCCGCACGGATTCTCCGATGACTGCTT
Source organism: Lachnospiraceae bacterium UBA7050 (assembly GCA_002493905.1). Classification (GTDB taxonomy): domain Bacteria; phylum Bacillota; class Clostridia; order Lachnospirales; family Lachnospiraceae; genus DLAJ01. The sequence goes on from DLAJ01000023.1 coordinate 16,589, forward strand.
TTCCCTCGCCGCTGCCGAAGCGGGGGCAGGAAACGGAAAGCAGATAAGAGCTTTCTGTATAACCGTGGAACGCAGGGTCTTTTTTTGACACATTGTTGATGTTTTTCCGGTAATCGACAAGATAATTGTTGACGCGGTTTCCTAAAAGCTCCGTCCCGTTCATGGAAACGAGTTTTAACGGGGCGACAGGAAGGGCATGTTCGAGTTCAGACAGATTAGGCATGATCATTCTCCTTACGATAAGCCGCCTCGCGAAGCATGGCGGCGTTCGCTGCAGTAAAAAAGAGTTCTTAAATAAAAACTTTTCAATTATTTTTATATCATTCTGCTAGTGACACGTCAAGAAATTTCTAGTAAAATAAATAGCGGCGGCAATGATGCGGCATGGTCTGGATGTGGGAAAGCAGGAGACACAAAACATGACTGCGGAATAAAAAAGCATGACACAGAGCAAGGAAATCAGAGAGCAGGGCGGCACACAGAGTAAAGAGGAGTCAGGCAGATGGCGGCAGAACATATCATTAAAAGCGTAAAACCGGGCAGCATTGCAGAAGAAATGGGAATCGAATCCGGCGATGTTCTGCTTTCGATCGGCGGTCATAAGATCGAGGATATTTTTGATTACCAATATCTGATTCAGGATGAATATATTGAGGCTGCAGTGCGCAAGGCAGACGGGGAAGAATGGCTGTTAGAGATCGACAAAGAATACAGCGAGGACCTCGGCATTGAATTTGAAAACGGGCTGATGGATGAGTATCGTTCCTGCCGCAACAAATGTATATTTTGTTTTATCGATCAGATGCCGGACGGCATGCGGGAGACTCTATATTTTAAGGATGATGATTCGAGACTGTCATTTTTGCAGGGAAATTATGTAACGCTGACCAATATGTCCGACCATGACATTGAGCGCATCATTCAATATCATTTATCGCCGATCAATATTTCTGTTCAGACAATGAATCCGGAACTCCGCTGCATGATGCTGCATAACCGCTTTGCAGGGGAGGCGTTGCAGAAGCTGGACAGGCTTTATGAGGGCGGTATCCGTATGAATGGGCAGATTGTGCTGTGTAAGGGAGTAAACGACGGGAAAGAGCTGGATTTCAGCATCCGCAGCCTGATGAAATACCTTCCGCAGATGGAGAGCGTATCCGTTGTGCCGGTCGGGTTGTCAAAATACCGGGACGGGCTTTATCCGCTGACACCGTTTACAAAAGAGGATGCAGAGGAAGTCCTGAGGCTTATTCACGGATGGCAGGAGCGTATTTACGCGGAGCATGGAACGCATTTTATTCATGCGTCGGATGAGTGGTATATTCTAGCAGGGGAGGAACTTCCGGAGGAAGAACGTTACGACGGGTATCTGCAGCTCGAAAACGGAGTCGGCATGGTGCGGCTGATGCTTACGGAATTTGACGAGGCGTATGCGCGGCTTTCTAAAGAGGTACACCGTGGAGCATCGGAGGAGATCCGGGGAGGGGAAAAACGGGAAATCAGATTGTCGATGGCAACCGGAAAACTGGCGTATCCGTATATCAGACAGATGGCGGACCGCATGGAAAAGCTGTTTTTGGGGCTGACGATTCAGGTATTTGCGATCCGTAATGATTTTTTCGGCGAAATGATCACGGTTTCGGGCCTGCTGACGGGAGAGGATATTATGGCGCAGCTAAAAGAGCAGGAACTTGGCAGTGTCCTGCTTCTGCCGCAGAATGTCCTGCGCAGCGGCGAGGACGTATTTTTGGATGACATGACGCTCTCACAGATGGAAAGCGCTTTACAAGTCCCTGTCGATATTGTAAAATCAAGCGGGCAGGACTTTGTGAATGCAATCGTAAAATGGATAAAGAGGTAGTGATGAGTAAGAAAAGAAAGCCCATTGTGGCGGTGGTCGGGAGGCCGAATGTAGGAAAATCGACATTGTTCAATGCGCTGGCGGGGGAACAGATTTCCATTGTCAAGGACACGCCCGGTATTACAAGGGACCGCATTTATGCGGATATCACGTGGCTGGACAGGCAGCTTACCTTGATCGATACAGGCGGCATTGAGCCGGACAGCAGTGACGTGATCCTTTCGCAGATGCGCGAGCAGGCGCAGATCGCAATGGATACGGCGGATGTGATTCTGTTTTTGGTGGATGTCAGACAGGGACTTGTCGATGCAGATGCCAAAGTGGCGGATATGCTCAGGCGTTCCCATAAGCCGGTGGTGCTTGTCGTTAACAAGGTAGACAGCTTTGATAAGATGATGATGGATGTCTATGAGTTTTATAATCTTGGGATGGGTGAGCCGGTTCCGGTTTCTGCGGCAAACAGACTTGGCATCGGCGATATGCTGGACATCGTGTTGTCCCATTTGGATGAGGAACATTTTGAAGAGGAAGATGACGACCGCCCGAAGATTGCGATCGTCGGAAAGCCGAATGTGGGAAAATCCTCGATCATCAACAAGCTGATCGGCGAAAACCGCGTGATCGTGTCCGACATTGCAGGGACGACAAGGGATGCGATCGATACCGCAGTGACGTATCAGGGAAGGGAGTATGTCTTTATTGATACGGCAGGACTGCGGCGAAAAAATAAAATCAAAGAAGAACTGGAACGGTATATGATCATCCGCACGGTGGGAGCGGTAGAGCGCGCGGACGTGGTCTGCCTTGTCATTGATGCGGTGGAAGGCGTGACTGAGCAGGACGCGAAGATTGCGGGAATTGCGCATGAGCGCGGCAAGGGCATGATCATTGCAGTCAATAAATGGGATGCGGTAGAAAAGAACGATAAGACGATTTATCGTTTCACGGAGAAAATCCGCCAGACGCTGTCGTTTATGCCGTATGCCGAGCTGCTTTTTATCTCGGCAAAGACAGGCCAGCGTTTAGGAAAGCTGTATGAGACGATTGATGCGGTTGTGGAAAATCACGCGATGCGCGTGCAGACCGGCGTGTTAAATGAGATCATGACCGAAGCGGTAGCTATGCAGCAGCCGCCGACAGATAAAGGGAAGCGTCTCAGACTCTATTATATCACACAGGTGTCTGTGAAACCGCCGACTTTTGTGATTTTTGTAAATGATAAGGAATTGATGCATTTTTCTTATACACGGTATCTGGAAAATCAGATCAGGGAAGCGTTCGGATTTCGTGGAACGCCGTTAAAATTTATTATCAGGGAGCGAAAGGATAAAGGATAGTGATGGTTCGGATTTATTGCTTATTGATCGGGTACGTGTTCGGATTATTTCAGACGGCGTATATTTATGGAAAAATGCATGGAATTGATATCAGGGACTACGGAAGCGGAAATGCAGGAACGACGAATACGCTGCGCGTGCTTGGCAGAAAAGCCGGAGTGATCGTGCTCTTTGGCGATATTGCAAAATGTATTCTTGCAGTGGTGCTTACGGGGATCATTTTCGACGAATCGCATCCCGACATGATCTATCTGCTAAAGATGTATGCGGCTGCAGGCGCGATTCTTGGGCATAATTTTCCGTTTTATCTGCACTTTAAGGGCGGCAAGGGGATTGCAGCGACTGCGGGAATGATTCTTTCTTTCCACTGGTATATGATTCCGGTTGAGGTCGTTGTTTTCTTCGGCACGTTTTTTCTCACGCACTATGTTTCACTCGGCTCTCTGCTAGTCTATCTTGTATTTATGATCATGCTTGTGGTCATGGGGCAGTACGGCGTGTTCGCCATGCCGCAGGCATACTTAAATGAAATGTATTTGCTGGGAATCCTGCTGACTGTGATGGCGTTTGTAAAGCACAGGCAGAATATTGTGCGTCTGATTCACGGGGAAGAGCGCAAGACCTACCTTTCCAAAAAGAACAAAGAGCAGGATAAATAGACGAAAGACGAGGATAAGGGTACGAAAGACCGGGCACAAGAATCAAAGTCAGATACCACGCCGCAGGCAGGGGGTATCAAGATTGAAACGCCGCAAGCAGCGGGGGATCTGACCCTCGCGGCAGTCGCCAAATGCCTGGAGGCAGTCACTTGGAGCGTTGCTCGCGGGAATAAAGACAGGCGCGCAATACAGGAAAAACCGCGAATAAAAAGGATGTCAAAAAATATTTAGGGAAAGAGGGAAATCGGGACATGGCAAAAATCGGGATGATCGGTGCGGGAAGCTGGGGGATTGCCCTGGCGGTATTATTACACAGGAACGGACATGATGTGACAGTCTGGTCAGCGCTTGCGGATGAGATTGACATGCTCGAAAAAGAACATGAATATAAGGATAAGCTGCCCGGCGTCATGCTGCCGATGGACATGCATTTTGCCAAAGAGCTTGCGCAGGCGGTCCGGGGAAAAGACTTGCTCGTCCTTGCGGTACCTTCATCGTTTACACGTGCGACTGCGCACAGCATGAGGGAATTTGTGAGCGATGGACAGCTGATTGTGAATGTGGCGAAGGGCATTGAGGAAAAAACGCTGATGACGCTTTCCGAAGTCATTGAGCAGGAAATTCCGCAGGCGGTTGTGGCTGTCTTGTCAGGTCCCTCCCATGCGGAAGAGGTTGGCAGGGGCATCCCGACGACCATTGTTGTCGGTGCCAAGAAGAGAGCGGTTGCCGAGACGATCCAGAATATTTTTATGAGTCAGGTGTTCCGCGTGTATATCAGCCCCGATGTATTGGGAATTGAGCTTGGTGCGGCGTTAAAGAATGTCGTTGCGCTTGCGGCGGGCATTGCTGACGGCTTGGGATATGGGGATAATACCAAGGCGGCGCTTATTACGCGCGGCATTGCGGAGATCGCCAGACTTGGAATGGCTATGGGCGGAAAACTTGAAACATTCAGCGGGCTGTCGGGTATCGGCGATCTGATCGTTACCTGCGCGTCCATGCATTCGAGAAACCGCCGGGCGGGCATTCTGATCGGCCAGGGGCATACGATGGAAGAGGCAATGGACGAAGTGAAGATGGTGGTCGAAGGTGTCTATTCTGCAAAGGCAGCAATGGGTCTTGCGCAGAAATATCAGGTGCAGCTCCCGATCATCGAGCAGGTAAACGCGATTCTTTTTGACCGCAAGCCGGCGGATGAAGCGGTAAAAGACCTGATGCTTCGTGATAAAAAAGTAGAGAACACACAGCTTCCGTTCGAAGACGAAAAAGAATGAAGATTAGAAATTCAATTATCAGAGTATAGAAAGGTACGGTGAGGGGGATGAACTGCTGCAGATGCGGTAAGAATTTTGACTATGAAAAGCATAACGGAATCTGTCCGAAATGCGCGGCTTATAACCGTCCACAGGGACAGACGCCGTATGATTATGATGTGGAGAAAGATATTTCTGCACATTATGAAGAAATGGATGAATCTCATGCAAGGCTGCACCGGATGTACGACTCTGCGCCAGCGCATCAGCCAGAAAAGCAGCATGAGCAATATCATCGTCAATACGATAATCATTACAGGCACCCGCAGCAGCCGGATTACCGGACCAATCAGCCGAATCCGGCGCAGGGAACAGGCAGCGTACCGAATTACCGGACTAATCAGCCGAATCCGGTGCAGGGGACAGGCAGCGTACCGAATTACCGGACTAATCAGCCGAATCCGGCGCAGGGAACGGGCAGTGTGCCGAATTACAGAATGAATCAGCCGAATCCGGCACAGAATCAGAGCGGCATTCCTAATAACAGGGTTTATCAGATGCAGGGACAGGGAGGTGCCCCGAATGGCGGCACTTACCAGATGCAGGGAGCGAACGGGAATCCGCCGCAGAATAAACCGCGCCAAAGTATCGCAGGTAAAGTGATACTGATTATTGTTATCATCAATATCATTGCTTCATTTTTGCAGATTATATTTTTTTCCTGAATTTTTTGTGAGTAAGAAATTACGCAGCCATGCATCATTCATGCGGAAGGAATATGGGAGGATGGAGCGTCTCAAAGGATGCGTGAAGCGGAACAGGAGACGGAGCGGGAGGAGTCGTATCGATATGGACAGGGTCTATGGGAAACGGCGGCGCACAGCCGTAATGTGTATGTCGATCCTGCTGCTTGCCGCCGCAGGCTGCGGGAAAAAAGAGGAAGATGCCGTAGAGACGATCTCGGTTTCAAATTATGAGGAGTTTGCATTATCGTTTTATCAATATGGCGGCTTTGTGGAGGAGGATACGGTGGAGATTGATCCGGAGCAGTTTCGGATTTATCACGAAGGCGAACTGCTTGGCGCATATTCCTACCGCAAATTATCTGATTTTCTGATCTCGCTTTATGAGGAGGACGCACAGGCATATGCAATCTGCCGTTATGAACTTGCGGACGATGCCCAGCATATGACGCTTGATCTGCTCGGCGCGACGTCGGGCGATATGGCGGGAGAATGGGAGGTCTTATATACCAACCAGAATTCCACCGCGAAGCTGGAACTTCTGGTGGAAGGACTCGGAAGGGAGACCGATCAGTTTGATGCTTCGGGAGAGGCGGCGGGTGAGGAGACTTCGTTTTTTTACTGCTTTCGGGGCAAAAAAGACCATTGCAGGCTGCTTTTATTAAAAGAGGACAAATATTATATTTACGAGGTTGAGGCGGATATGGAACAGCGCAGAATGCGGCTGACGGTCGTTGAGGAGCATTCCTATACGCAGGACGAAGACGGAGAGGGCTAAGGAAATTTTTGGATAGAAATGAAAATATGGAGCCGGCGGTTGACAACGAACGCCGTCACGCTTTGCGAGCCGGCTTATCGTAAAAAGAAATCGTGGATTCCTCAAATGGCATCCACGATTTCTTTTGTTGTTTTCGGACGGTTCATGGTGTAGATATGTATGCCGTCCACATCATGCGCTTTCAGATCCCGGATCTGGGATACGGCAAATTCGATTCCGGCTTTCCTAAGGTCATCAGGCTTGTCGCTGTAATTGGCAATGATATCCGAAAGTGCCTTCGGAATCGAGGAACCGGATAAGGAAACGGTGCGCGTGATCTGATTGATGCTTGTGATCGGCATGATGCCGGGCAGGATTGGCGAAGTAATGCCAATCTTGCGCGCAGCATCTGTAAAGCGGTAAAAACATTCATTATCAAAAAAGAGCTGGGAGATAAACAGGCTTGCGCCGGTTTCCTCTTTTTCCTTCATATAGGAAAGATCAGAAGCAAAGTCAGGCGCTTCGAAATGTTTTTCTGGATAGCAGGCACCCGCAAGTGTCAGTTCCAGACTCTTGTTTAAGTGCTCCATCAGGTCGGTTGCGTGCTCAAATTCACGGGAATTATATTGTTCATCCGTCATAGATTCGGGGCGGTCGCCGCGCAGGGCAAGGATGTTGCGCACGCCGCGGATTTTCATTTCACGGATGTTTTCGTCGATGGAAGCGATGGTAGAGCCGACGCAGGTCATGTGCGCGAGCGCATCGGTATGGAGCGTATTCTGAATATAGCCTGCAATATCAAGCGTTTTTTTGGAGCGGCTTCCGCCCGCACCGTAGGTGACACTGATAAAATCGGGCTGGAGAGCGCTCAGTTTGTCCATCACCTCAAATGCGTTAGCAAATTCCTCGTCTTTTTTCGGCGGAAACACTTCGAAAGAGAGGGTCTTCTTACCTGTTTTTATTAAATCTGCAATCATATCTGCCTCCGGATCGGAACTTTTTCTTGAATTTCGTACCTGAATATCGTAACATGAAATCAGGATTAATTCAAGCGTGCGGCGGCATCCTGTTTGCACAGTCTGTAGGCGGTATTCTGTTTGGACAGCCTGCAGGCGGTGTCATGTTTGGACAGTCAGCAACGGAACTCTGTTTGTACAGACGTAACAGTTCGGCCACATGACATCACGAAGTCAATAATTGCATGCGTCCCGAAGGGACACATTTCTATGCAGTTTCGCGGGGCTGCGAGCTGCAAACCTGCAGGCGGCGCTTAAATGGAGGGCATCATGGAACAAAATTTTAAGGGAACAAACGAATATGTGGCGAGTGAACAGTTGATGGCGAGCGTGAATGTGGCGATTGCATTGCAAAAGCCCCTGCTGATCAAAGGAGAGCCGGGAACGGGAAAGACCATGCTGGCGCAGGCGGTTGCCAATGCACTTGGCAAAAAGCTCTATATCTGGAATATTAAATCGACGACGAAGGCGCAGGAGGGGCTGTATGTCTACGATACGATCCAGCGTCTGTATGACGGACAGTTCGGCGAGGAGGGTGTGAGCGATATTGCCCGCTATATCAAGCTTGGGAAGCTTGGCGAAGCGTTTGAGAGCGAAGAGCAGGTGATTCTGCTCATTGATGAGATTGATAAGGCGGATCTGGAATTTCCGAACGATCTCTTATGGGAACTGGACCAGATGGAATTTTATATTCATGAGACGCGGCGTACTGTGAAGGCAAAGCATCGTCCGATTGTGATCATTACCTCCAATGCGGAAAAGGAACTTCCTGATGCATTTTTAAGACGCTGTATTTTTCATTATATAGATTTCCCCGACAAGGAGCTGATGGAGCAGATCGTGCGCACGCATTACCCTGATGTGGAGGAGCAATTACTGGAGCAGGCAATGCATGTCTTTTATCAGATTCGTACAATGCGCGATATCCGCAAAAAGCCGAGCACATCGGAGCTGATTGACTGGATCAATGCGCTTCAGATCGGCGGCATCACGGCTGACCGCATCCGAAAAGAGCTGCCTTTTATCGGCGTGATCGTCAAAAAGGACGAGGATTTGGAGACCGTACAGCAGGAGAAAGCTAAGCTGTAACAGGACAGATTATTCGGAAAATAGATCAGAAGGTCTGTAAAGGCACAGATATTGATAGCCGGGCACAGACAGATAATGGCAAAACCGAAAGGATTTCTGAAACGGAGTAAGAGATGTTTAGTGAATTTTTTTATCAGCTGAGGAAGAACGGACTGGAAGTTTCTCTCGGAGAGTGGCTGACGCTTCAGGAGGCGCTTACAAAAGGGCTGCATGAGTCGAGCATGACAGGTTTTTATTATCTTGCCCGTATGATCCTTGTCAAGAGCGAGACCGACTATGATAAATTTGACGTGACGTTTGAGGAGTGCTTTAAGACGAGAAAGCTGACGCCGGGAATTACCGAGACGATGCTTTCCTGGCTGAATAAAGAAGATATGAACGATCTGTTTCATGAGATGAACCGCGATTATATGAATCAGATCGAGGGCGAGGCGATGCACATTGACAAAGAAGACGTCGAAGATACGTTCAAGGACCGCTTAAAAGATCAGGATTCCGAGCATAACGGAGGGAGCTTCTGGATTGGCACGATGGGCAAGACGCAGTTCGGGAATACGGGTGGAAATATGGGCGGTATCCGTGTCGGCGGAAAGACGGGCTACCAGTCTGCGTTCGAGGTGGTAGGAGAGCGCAAGTACCGGGATTTCAGAGATGACAGGGTATTGTCCAATCGGCAGTTTCAGCTTGCGTTTAAGCGGCTCCGTCAGTTTTCAACCAAACTGGATATACCGGAGACCGAGCTTGATATCGACGGCACAGTCGATAAGACATGTAATAATGGGGGATGCCTGCAGATTGTCATGCAGAAGCCGAGAAAAAATGCGGTCAAGCTTCTTCTGTTAATGGATTCGGGCGGCACGATGATCCCATACAGTTCTCTTTTGAATGAACTGTTTCAATCTGTCAATAAATCCAACCACTTTAAGGATATGAAGTGCTATTTTTTTCATAACTGCATTTACAGCAAGCTCTACCGGACACCGGAATGTGAGAACGGGGACTGGATTGATACGGAGTGGATGTTCCGCAATCTGGACAGCGATTATAAGGTTCTGATCGTGGGGGATGCGGCAATGGCGCCGGAGGAACTTTACGCGAAGGACGGAAATTACCGGGGACCGAATGACGGGCTTTCCGGCTGGGAATGGCTGCAGCTGATGAAACGTCATTATAAAAAGATCGTCTGGATGAACCCGAAGATGGCGCCGGGCAATGCGCCGTGGCGTGAGGCGGAGACGGCAATCAAAGGGCTGCTTCCCATGTATAAATTGACCGTGAAAGGCTTAAATGACGCTATGCAGAAATTGATGCAGACGAAATAAAGGACGCCAAGGCGGCTTTCCATGCTGCCTTGGCGTTTCTTGTTTTGTTTTAGATGATGCCTGAAACTGCGTTCTGAATCAGAAGCTTCTAACGCTTGTTAAAGATAATAATATGGCAGAAAGAACAGGCAGACTGGTCTGAGCGCGGGTATGAAAGTAGTAATATCAACAAACACAGGAGTGAAGACCATACATCCTAGCAGATAAAACGGCAGTAAAAACAGAATGACCGTTTTTCTGCGCAGGACCATATAGAGCAGCGAACAGAACAGGATTACGAGCAGGGCATATCCGGACAGGCTGAGCAGAGCGTATGCGCCGGTCGGCACTCCTGCAAAAAAAAGACTGAATACTGCGGCAAGTGTCATGAGTAAGACCGGGGGAAAGAGTTCTGCAAAAAGCAGAAACTTTCGTCCGTTTTTTGTGACGGCACAATAAATTTGCGCCTCCGCGCTGCCGCAATAATTTAATAAACCCAAAAAGCCGCCGAGCAGAATCAGAATACTGCAAAGTCCTTTTAAGACCTGACTGCTTAAGCCGCTTCGGATACCGTGATAGGACGAATAGGAGCCGCTGTAATCAAATGCAAAAGTGGAACCATTGACCATGTTTTCACGATAGAGAGATTCAATTTCACTCGTAGAAGGATTCTCCAGAACACTGTCAGTAAGCAGATAGTCTGTCAGAATCGCAAGCGAATATTCTTCAAACAGTTCGGCATATACCACCTCATTTGATACATCTGCCAGCGTGGTCTCAGCAGAAATCACAAGGTCGATCAAATCCTGTTTTTTTCCCGTATTTAGTGCATCTACAAGCCCTGCGTGAAATACATAACCGCATTCGGCATCCCCCGTCATGACGGCATGGTAAAGCGCTTCTTCGGAATCTGCCCGAATAAAGGTAATAACGCCCTCGCGTTCTGTGAGTTTCCGGGTAAGACCGGTGCAGAAAGAATCTTCATTTTCGGCATAGACATAAACGCAAAGACCTTGTTCACGGTCTGAACCCAGATGACGGTACGTCAGGGAGAATACCGGAAACAGGAGCAGGAGTGCAAGCACAGCAGGGCGTTTCAGACACCGTTTGAAATTGAGGAGCATATAGAGAAAAAAGCGCATTTGCGGGGACTCCTTTCATTAAATGTTATCTTGCCCGTGCCTTTTAATGTGACTGCAGTCAACCTCGCCGTTTTGCGTGAAAGATGTGTGCAAGACATCCGCCGGAAAGAAAGAAGGCGGCATAGGCGGTAATCGGTAACAGATTATGGATTATGGCGTTGTGATCCAAAATCACATGTGCAGGAATGTTCAAAATGGCAAACAGCGTCTGCATCCAATAGCGCACAGGCAGAACGGCCGCGATATGCCTGCACCAGACAGGCAGGAACGCATTCGGCACAAAACAGCCGCTCACGAGCATCATGAGAACGGATGAGAAAAACAATAGCAGCATGGCGTGACCGGGCGATGGAACCAGTTCATACAGAAAAAAGAAAAAAGCACTGATGCTGAACAGGAGCGCAGCGGAAAGAGCGAGCATGAAAAGGCATTGCTGGAAGGAAAGCAGAAATGTCCGCGCCAGATAAGGCATAAAGGCAGCAAGGATGAAGAGCAGAATAAGCTGATAGAGAAAGATGCCGCTGATACGTCCTAACAGTACAGTCGGATAGCCGATGCCGCAGGCACGCTCTTTTGCGTCGCAGGCGGCATTGCTTTTTCCATAAAAAGATAAATAGCAGATACCGAACAGCAATAAGAACAAAAGGGCGGCGGAAGCGAGATAGTAGATCAGAACGGATTCTTCACCGGTTGCGTTGGCGTGTATGACATGGAATAAGTCGCCTCTGGAAAGCGCGTAGTTTAAGTTGCGCAGATCAAGTTCCATGTAAGCGTCGGACAGCGCGTCCATCTTATCTGCAATGTGATAGAGCGTAGTCATGGTATAAGTGCCGGCCTGCGCGGCGGAAAGTATTTTTGCACCGGCGGCGGAAAGTTCCTGAAGCAGGATTGCCGCAAGCGCATTCTTTTCGGATAACAGAACATGAACATGAAGATTGGTCCCGTCCATGATGCCCTCAATCACATTTTTCGGAACAAGCATAACGGCGGCTGCGGAACCGTTCTCCAGAGCGCTGTATGCGTTTTGCTCCGTCATCACCCGGAAAATGAAGTGCCCGGTACTCTGCATGTCAGAAAGAAAAGAAAGCAGAAGGTTCATCACTTCTGACTGGTCTTCGATCACGACGGCAACCGGAACGGAAACAGAGGTGTCGGAGGATTCCATTTCTTTTATGGCACAAAAAGCAATTGTACCGGCAAAAACTGCCAGTACAATTGCTCCCAGTAACATCTGCGGACCATGCCGCAGCGCTCTTTTCAGTTGATAAAAAAGGTAGGTGCCGTGTTGTCGCATAAATTTTCCTGTCTCAAAAAGCGTAACCGTTCAGCCTTTGACTTCATTGCCGCGCATGATGCACACAAAATGTCTGGAGTAAAACAAATTACCAGTTATATTCATCATCGTAAAAGATATCATCATCGTTATAAAGCCCTCCGGCAATAAAGGAGCCGAGCGGACCGTTTAGCATATTTTCCATTATTTCTTCAGCGAGCACGTTAAAATCATCTTCTGTCATTGTAAAGAGATCATATTTTGTGCCGGACGGTTCTTCAACGGAGCCATTCAGCTTAGAAACCGTAGAAGAACCGGAAAGACCAATCGTTAATTCGCCTGCGATGTCAAGTGTAAGGTCTTCCAGGTTGACTGTGAACTGCTCACCCGGTACCACATCCGTGTAGGAGTAGTCCAGATTCATGGAAAGAATGGACGTATACATTGCGGAAACGGACAGATCCATATGTGCGTCTTTTGTCTCAGTATCAAATGTAGAGACATACGTTGCATTCGCGACGGAGATGCCGGAGACATCAACAGACATGGTCGTATTTTGTGTCGTAGTCGCACCGGAGGTATTCGTCGTGCTCTCAAAGCTGAAGCCGTAAGCATATCCTTCAATATTCATCGTGATATTGCCGGTTACATGGTCGGCTGGATTGTCGCCGAGCCCGGTAAAATCAATCTGACAGCTGAGCTCTGTCTGAGCGGATTCAATCGGGAGCTCGAAGGAAAAGCGCGCCATGCGTCCTTTGTTATCAACATAAACGTTCATTACAAAGTCTTCGCGGGGAAGGATTTCTGCGATTTCCTCATATTCAACCGGTGTGCCGAGCGAGCCTGCATAATCGCAGAACCACCGCAGGAGGTTTTCCATGGAGTCACGCGGGACAACAATCCGGTAACCCTGACAGGTCTGTGACTTTCCGTTTACCTGTAAATCTTTTTTATCCCCTTCTTCGTAGCGGATGGAATCCAGAAATTCCTGAAATTCATGAGGAACTTCTACATCTGTTTCCTGAGCGGTCGTAAACAGTTCAAAAAACTGAAAACCGATTGACGGATCGATCGTTGTATCTAACGCCTCTGCAAGGGGAGAATTGTTGAAATCCGTACCGAAATTGGTGGTCTTAAATTCAATATAGCCATCAAACAGACTCGGGCAGGCGAGCGCAATGTAATCGTCATAGGCATAGATTTCATAATCGATATAGGAGGTGCCGTCATAAAGGATGCTGCCGCCCCCGGCATAACGCGCCGCATTTAAGTCGATGGCCGCAGCGGTTGTGAAGCCAAAGCCTTCCAGCATACTGATATCTTCGGCAAGAGAGCCGCTGACTTCATCAATGGTCATATCCATATTGACCTGATAGGAGCTGTTCTGCGTGAGCATGGACAAATCCTGTGAACCGAGCCAGCCTGCTGCAGTCGATGTGCGTTCCGCAGAAAACGTATTTGACATAGCGGCCGTGACAGCTTCTTCAGGATTGTGCGGTTTTTTGGATACAAGAAAATAGATTCCAACTGCAATGGCAGCAACGAGCACAACACTGACGATCGGAATCCAGATCATCTTTTTTGATTTTTTCTTAGGGACTGCTGTGGGCGGAATGGAAGCAGGGTTTACATAATACGGATTCTGATAGCTCTGAGCGCCGCCATACTGAGAAGTCTGATTCACGCTATTTCCAAACTGCGCATTCGGATTCTGCTGGTAATTCTGATTATTATAGTATTGGGTATCTGACTGGTTTGCGCCTGCGTTGTATCCGGAATTTCCAGCAGTGCCGGTCATATTCTGAAAGCCCTGCGTAAATCCCTGAGCGCCGTTAAACTGCGCATTTGGGTTCTGCTGATACCCCTGAGCACCGTTAAACTGCGTATTCGGATTCTGCTGATACCCCTGAGCACCGTTAAACTGCGCATTCGGATTCTGCTGATATCCCTGAGCACCGTTAAACTGCGCATTCGGATTCTGTTGATACCCCTGAGCACCGTTAAACTGCGCATTCGGATTCTGTTGATACCCCTGGGCACCGTAAAACTGTGCGTTCGGATTCTGCTGATATCCCTGAGCACCGTTAAACTGCGCATTCGGATTCTGCTGATAGTTCTGGGCACCGTAAAACTGTGCGTTCGGATTCTGCTGATACCCCTGGGCACTGTTAAACTGTGCGTTCGGATTCTGCTGATACCCCTGGGCACTGTTAAACTGTGCGTTCGGGTTCTGCTGATAATCCTGTGCCGTCTGCTGTGATTCGGGTGCCGTCTGGGTCACAGATACATCTGCTGCGGGTGTATCAGATGCGGTAACCGTGCCGGTCATGTCCGCGCTGCCTGCGGGTTCGGGCGTTGTCTGTCCGGAGCCTGCGTCCACAGCCTGCACGGGAATTGTTTTTTCTTCTTCTGGATTCATGGTTTTCCCTCCATTTGGTTTGTGGTTTGCTGGATCAGCGCAAGGAGCTGTTCCCCGCGCAGTGTCGTATCGGTTTGATGAAGCTGTCCGTCATACAAAAGATATAAACGGCTGCACAATACAAGCTCGGTTTCTTCATGAGTTGTAATGAGGACGGTTCCCCCATTTTTAAGATAAACGGATAGATAAGAGCGGATATCCGCTTTACACGGGAGGTCAAGCGCCGCGGATGGTTCATCCAAAATCAAGATTCCCGGATGATTTTGGAGCGCCATTCCGATACTGACGCGTTTTTTCATGCCGCCGGACAGTTTTGCGGCGGGCATGTGCAGAAAATCGGAAATACCCAGTAAATGAAGAAATCCTTCTGAAAGCTCCTGTTGAAACTGCCCGGCAGTTCCACGATACCATAGCTTTAAGTTGTCTTTGACTGATAAGTCGGGTATGAGCGGATTATCCTGCGGCACATATCCCAATACGCCGGATGATGCAAGTTTACTGTTAAGAGGCTTTCCATCATAAAGAATGCTGCCGCCTTTAGGTTTGCGGACGCCTGCGATCAGAGACAAAAGCGTCGACTTACCGCAGCCGTTTGCACCCAGAAATCCGATACAGTCTCCCTGTCTGATCTCAAGACTGACAGAGCGAAGAATCTTTTTTTTGTGATAAGAAAAAGAAACATCTTCTATGGAAATCATATGCGGCTCCTCTCAAAAAACTATTATAACAAAGAAAAATAAGGATGGCAACAATTTAGGAAAATTGTGCTTTCTATTGATTTAATATAAAATGAGGGAGATGATAGACAGGGAATCTAAAGTAGGGTTCACTGTTTTATTTCACGAACAAAATTTACAAAATTTTATGTGATAGCCACTATTATTTTTCTGCACAATACGGTAAAATAGGAAAAAATACCCATGATTAGGAAATAATCATGCAGCAGGAGGATAGCGCGATGAGCGATATGAAGACCATTCCTTATGAGTATCGGAATCTGCCGATCCCTGGCGGCGGCTATGTGACAGGCTTTCTGTTTCATAAAAAGAAGCCGGATATTCTGTACTGCCGTACCGATATCGGCGGGACCTATCGCTATGATTATGAGCATAAATCATGGTCAAGCCTGATTGACCATGTAACAATCCATGCACTGGACGAAACGTTTCCCACGGCGCTTGCCTTAGACCCCAACAGACCGGAACGCCTGCTTGTTGCAAGCGGCGTGAATGAAGAAGATCAGGAGACCGGTGTGCTTTCGGTTTCTTATGATTACGGAAAGCATTTTGAGAAAAAAATCATTCCGACAAAAGTGCATGGAAACTTAAACGGCAGAGGGACCGGACTTCGTATGGTCATCTCAGAACAGGACAGTAATACGATCTATTTTGCAAGCCAGCAGGGTGGACTGCTCATCAGCCATGATCTGGGTACGAGCTGGACGCAGACGGATATCTGCGGTGAACGGTATCTGACCTTTGTGTGGGCGAATCCTTCGGACACCTGCCTTGTGGTCGGCACTGCGGGAGTGACAACGCGAAAGAAAGACGGGACAAGGGGGCATTCGATGTATGTTTCCTATGACGGAGGCGCGGTGTTTGAACCGCTTCCAGAACCGGAACAATATTTACTGCCGCAATCGAGATTCCCTGGGCTTGTGGCGCAGCGTTATGATTATGACGGAAAATATCTGTATGTAACGTTTGCACAGACAGGCGTTACTTCTTATGTGATAGAAAACGGATACAGCTGTGATTCGGGGGATACGATCGGCGGCAGGGTTGTGCGCTATGATTTCTTAAAAGACGGGCGTATTTCAACGGTTGAGGAGATTACGCCGAGCGCTGCCAATACGGTTATGCTTTCTCAAAATAATCCCAATTTGGAAGACGAGCTGGTTTTTCCGGTGACGGACGGCGAAACTGACCGCAGACATCCACAGTACCGGTTTGGATTTTCCGGTATTTCAAGCTGCGCAGCAAAACCGGGGCTTTTGGTGCTCAGCACGATCTGCAGAAGCAATGGGGATAAAATTTACCTGTCTAACGACTATGGGGAAAACTGGCAGGTGGTCCTGCATGATTTGGATATCGGCAATCTGCATTTTCATACGCCCTATATGAAAAAAGAATATAATGGGGGACACTCTCTGATCCATTGGCTAAGTGATGTAAAAATCAACCCGTTCCGCGCTGATGAATTGTGGTTCAATTCCGGCACAGGCGTATTTAAGACGGAAAATCTGCAAAGCACGAACCGCAGTTTCTGCGACTGCTGTGAGGGAATCGAGGAGACGGTGCACTTAAACGTCTATAGCCCGACAGGAGGAGAAGTCCAGTGTATTGACATTGTCGGAGATTTGGGCGGCTTTGCGTTTACCGACTTAAATAAGCCGTGCGAAAATTCCTTTGCAGATGAAAACGGCAACCGATATATTACCTGTATCAATGCGGACTTTTCGGATGAGCACCCGGAATGTGTGATCGTGACGCCGCGCGGGAACTGGACCGGAAAAACAAAGGGCGGCTTGATTTTTTCGGACGATCAGTGCCGGAGCTTTACAAGGCTGTCGATGCCGTACGGGATTTCGGATTATCTGGACGGACAGCTTGCCCAGATCGAGCATCCGAACGTCAATTCCGGCTGGGCGGCAATGAGCCCTGATTGTAAAAATATTGTCTGGTCGGTTGCAGAGTGGCAGAATCTGCCGATTGCGGGAGTTATTATGAGCCGGGACGGCGGACAGACCTTCTCCAAGGTGCGGGTATATGATCCCGAGGGAAACGAAGTGACGGAGGGAAAACTGAAAGTATTTTCTGATCGTATGGACAGTGAATTGTTTTATGGGTTCGGCGAGGCGTCGCAGTTTTATGTGAGCCGGGACGGCGGGGCGAACTTCCGGCAGTATGAGATGCCTCAGGGATATCCGGTTGTGGATTTCGGTATCATTGATACAAAGAACCGGACTGAGGTGCGCGGAGAAGCCGGAAAGAGCGGTGTATTCTATCTTGCACTTGGCTTACACGGGCTTTGGAAATACTGCTATGATAAGAAAAACGATCAGATTCGTCTTAGCAAGCTGTCGAAAGGAGAGGACGCTGTTTACCGGATGGGACTTGGGCTGCACCATAAAGGGAGCGATTACCGAAAAGACGAAAAGGCAATTTATTTCTGTGGCGATATTGACGGAGAATATGGCTTTTACCGTTCTTTTGACGAGATGGAGAGTGTGGAGCGCATCAATACGGAGAATCAGATGTATGGTGAGATCAACAGCATTGACGGGGACTGCCGGACGTTCGGGCGTTTCTTCATCGCGACGGGCAGCAGGGGAGTGCTCTATGGGCAGCCCGTTTGAAACTTCACATCGAAGGACGCAGGAACAATATTTTTAGCCGGAAAATATCCGGATAATGAAATTCCGAAATATTGGAAGCGGCGAGAAAAGCCCATACGCAAACAGGTATAACCGAAAAGCCTTCTGCATATACATGAACCAGTATTTGCAGGAGGTTTTTGTATGGAGAATCGAACGGGTGCTTCCGGCACGAATACCTATGATATTTATGATGATATGAACCGCAGGACGAACGGGGAGCTTTATATCGGCGTTGTCGGCCCCGTGAGAACAGGCAAATCCACATTTATCAAACATTTTATGGATGAATTGGTGCTGCCGATGATTACCGATGAGAATGAGCGTGTCCGTACGATGGATGAGCTGCCGCAGAGTTCGGGAGGAAAAACGATCACGACAACGGAGCCGAAGTTTATCCCGAAGCAGGCTGTTTCTGTCAATGTGGGCGGCAGCATGGAAATGAAAGTGCGTCTGATTGACTGCGTCGGCTACATGGTGGAGGGCGCTGTCGGACATATGGAGGAAGATGCCGAGCGGATGGTTCATACCCCATGGTTCGACTATGAGATTCCGTTTACGCAGGCGGCAGAAATCGGAACGGAAAAAGTCATCCGTGACCATTCCAATATCGGCATCGTGATCACGACCGATGGGAGTTTTGGGGAAATTGCACGTGAAAACTACCGGGATGCGGAGGAACGCACAATCCGTGAATTGAAATCGATCGGAAAACCGTTTATTGTGATCGTTAATACGACAAAGCCGTACGGCGAGGAGGCAAAGCAGACGGCGGCACTCTTAAGTGAGACATACGGTGTGCGCGCGCTTCCGATGAATGTGGAACAATTAAAAAAGAGTGATATTCATTCCCTGATGGAGCAGATTTTGCTGGAGTTTCCGATCAAGGTGCTTCGCTTTTATATGCCGAAGTGGGTGGAGATGCTTTCCGATGACCATGAGATGAAGGCGGGGATCATCGAATATATCCGCAGGCTTGCGATGCCGATTGGCAATATGCGCCAGCTCCGCGAAGTGATGGATGGCGAAAAAGAGGAATGCGAGTACATAAAGAAGCTGAAGAATGACGGCATTGAACTGTCCAACGGTTCCGCGTCCTATGAGATCGGCGTGGATGACATGTATTATTATAAGATGCTCAGCGAAATCATGCAGGAACCTGTTTCCGGCGAATACGAGCTGCTTTCGAAGCTGAAAGAAATGGCAGCGCGCAAAAAGGAATATGACAAATATGCCGAGGCGGTCCGCGCGGTAAAACAATGCGGTTACGGGGTTGTGCTGCCAGAGAAAGAAGAAATCAGCTTAGAGGCGCCGGAAGTAATCCGGCATGGCAATAAGTTCGGCGTAAAAATGAAAGCAATGAGTCCGTCCGTGCATTTGATCCGCGCGAACATCGAGACGGAGATCGCACCGATCGTCGGCACGGAGGAGCAGGCGAAAGACCTGATGCAGTTTATGAAGACAGAAGCCGATAACGAGGGGGGCATCTGGGATACCAATATTTTCGGCAAGACGGTCGAACAGCTCGTTGAGGACGGCATTCAGTCAAAGATATCCATGCTCGGCGAGGAGAGTCAGGTGAAACTGCAGGATACGATGCAGCAGATTGTCAATGACAGCAATGGGAAAATGGTCTGCATTATCATCTGATCTTTCTGCGAATTTTTATATTTGAGTCAAAAACTTTATAAAAATTTAAGTTTTTATCAAAGAAGCATTGCACAAGGGGAATGATTGTGATAGGGTAAGAGGGTAAACAGTGACCACATGTAGTGGTCTGCTTCATCACATTCCACAATACATAGGAAAGGGAGAGAACAAATGGAAAAATTTTTCAAAGTGAAAGAGAACGGCTCTACGGTGAGAACCGAAGTGCTCGCGGGTTTGACGACTTTCATGGCAATGGCGTACATCCTGCTTGTCAATCCCGGCATGTTTGCTGAACTCGGTACAGTATCCTTTGATGCGATCTATATTGCAACTGCAATTTCCGCAGTCATCGGTACGGTTCTGATCGGTCTTCTGGCGAATCTGCCTCTCGCACAGGCATCCGGTATGGGACTGAATGCATTTTTCGTCTATACGGTATGTTTCACGTTCGGTCTGACGTATGCCAATGCACTGCTGCTCGTTCTGCTTGACGGTATTATCTTTATTGTATTGACGACGACAGGGCTCCGCAAGAAGATATTTGATGCGATTCCGAAGTGCGTACGCGTTGCGATTCCGGCTGGTATCGGTCTGTTTATCGCGTTTATCGGACTTCAGAATGCAGGACTGGTTGTAAACAGCCCCTCTACCTGCGTAACGCTTACAAGCTTTAACGTGTTTAACGGGGGAGCAACATGGGCGAGTGTTATGCCGCTCTTAATTACGATCTTTACGCTGATCGCGATCGCGGTGATGTCCATTAAGAAGGTCAGAGGTTCCGTGCTTTGGGGAATCCTTGGCGGTTCCGTTGTTTATTATGTACTTGGATTTACGATTTCCGGGTTTTATGACGGATTTGGAGCAAACTTTTCGATGAATCCGATCGGTGCGTTCGGCGATTTCTTCTCACAGGCATTTGCCAAGGTATTTACGGAAGGATTTGATTTCTCCGGTTATCTTGCAGAGCACAGCTCTTTAGAACTGATCGTGCTGATCGCGACGACGGCGCTTGCGTTCTGTATGGTTGATATGTTTGATACGCTCGGCACTCTTTACGGCGCATGCGCGAGAGGCGGACTTCTCACGAAAGAAGGGGAAGTTCCGAATATGGATAAGGCAATGCTTGCAGATGCGGTTGCAACGACCTGCGGCGCTGTCTGCGGTACTTCAACGGTTACAACCTTTGTGGAATCCTCTGCAGGCGTGGCTGAGGGCGGAAAAACCGGTCTGGCGGCGATCGCAACGGGTGCGTTCTTCTTTATCGCCATGTTCTTAAGCCCGATCGCAAAGCTGATTCCGGGTGCGGCGACGGCGGCGGCATTAATCTATGTCGGTATTCTGATGATGAACTGTGTCAGAGAGATCGACTGGACGGATATTGAGTCTGCGGTTCCGGCGTTTATGGCAGTTGCGATGATGCCGATGACTTATAATATCAGCTACGGCATTGCATTCGGCTTGATCTCTTATGTTTTCATCAAGCTGTTTACCGGAAAGGTAAAGGATATTAAGGCAGGAACATGGGTCATTTCGATTCTGTTTACGGTAATGTTCTTTGTAACGCACTAAAAAAGAAAGATAGAAAATCCGATAGGTAAAAAAAGAGTGTTTCACATTCTTTCCGATTTTCAGTTTTAAGAGTAAGCGAAAACAGGGCTGTTGCACTAGATGATAATAGTACGGCAGCTTTGTTTTGTTCTGTGCTTATGTCAGAATGAAGTCTTTTGGTACAAGGCATCTGAGGAAGCTTTAGGAGGACTATGAGGTGATTGCATGATTTAAGTATCAAATCATCATCATGGGTTTCATGGTAATGCTGTTGCTCTGCCTGTTTTTTCCGGGGCAAAGAAAAGAACAGGATACGGTCTCTGATACGGTTTCACAGGAAAATAAGTTGCCGGATGCAATGCTGCGATCCATCTGTTATGCTGTGGAACGGATACGGGACAGCCGGAATCAGCCGGATGAAAACATGCAGGCGGATTATGATAATTATCTTTTTGCGATATCTTCCGGCGGTTCAAACGGCGCTGTGACGCTTAAACTGACCAGACGGACGGAGGAGGTATGGACAGGGATTTTTATTCTGCACTGGATACCTATATGGAAAGCGTCAAAAAGGAGATCACATCGGATCAATTTATGGAACAGGGCGCAAGCAGGGAAGGCGCAGATGTGTTTTATGGGGATGAGGAGGAAGTAACCGTATTATCTGATCTATATAATCAGTATTTTCAGATTGACTTTGCCAATATAGGGGTTCCGGTTTATATGCGGAAATCAAGTTTTATCCCATCCAGCAGCGGGAAAGAGTGGTTTTTGCGGGCGCGTTTTTATACCGCAAATCCGGAAAGAGGAGCCGTTGAAACTATAGAGGATTTGGAAGAACTGGAAAATTTGAGAATTGAGAATGATGAACCGCCAAAGTCCAGAATGAGCCTTGTGCAGTTATGGTTCAAAGAAATCGGGGGGAAGGTAGTGACATTCCGGCTGTATCATGTTTCCGATTACAAATATTTACTGAATGTGATTCTGATTGAGGGAAGGCACATTACGCAGAGTGAGACTGCCGTGTGTTCCCCGCATCGGTCTTTTGTTTTGCTGCAGGGGCAGGAATTTACGACGATGGGATAAGCCGGGCGGATGCATATCGAATTTGGCGCGGATCTAGAGAAGGAGCGGCAGACAGAGTACGGATACCGTTACGACATGTTTCACTAGACTTTGGGGACCTTTTTATGGGAACGGATGGAGAAAATACAGTTTGATGATATGTTTTGGATGGAACAGATCTTCACAGCGGAAAAAAAGGATTGACTCTCCTCTTAGGTCAGAATGTAAACTGATTACAGATTCGAATCAACCATCATGAAAGGGGCAGGAGAAGATGTTGCAGATTGGAGAGTTTTCCAGAATATGCTGTGTCAGCGTCAAGACGCTTCATCATTATGATAAGATCGGTCTGCTGACACCGGCGGAAGTAGACCGCGTTACGGGATACCGCTATTACAGCATGGAACAGATTGATACGTTAAACTATATACGACGTCTCAAATATTATGGGTTTTCGCTTGAAGAGGTGCAGTATTTACTTACCCTTTCGGATCACAAGGAGCTTGTAGATGCGCTGCGGCGGCAAAAAGAAAAATTGAAGCGCGAACAGCAGGAAACGGCGATTATCTTAAACGAGCTTCAGACACACATTTCAGTATTTGAAAGGACAGGTGACATTATGACTTATCAGAAGGGCTACACAATTGAAATCAAGCATTCGCCGGTATTGAATGTACTGGCAAAGCGTGCCGTAATGGGAGTGGATGAGTTCGGCAAATATTACGGAATGCTTTTTGAGCGCGTGCCGAAGGAGCATGTTACACACACCGGTTTGAACGGTGCGAGATACTTTGATGAAGAGTTCAATCATGAATCTACGGATGTTGAGGTCTTTATTGAGATTAAGGAACCGGATAAGGCGGACGCGGTCCTGGAATCCCTCGAATGTGCAATGACCGTTCATCATGGGGGATATTCCACGCTCTCGGAGGCGTATGGCGCAGTTGTGACATGGATCATAGAGAACGGTTATGAAATCGCAGGAGCGCCGTTTGAACTCTATATCAAGACGCAGTTTGACTCGTATTCGCCGGAGGATTGGGAGACGGAGGTATATTTTCCGATCCGAAAGAAAAGATGATCTGCTGCAGAGCTCTCGATGTTTGATTTATTTTCCTTGAACTAGTCACGGGAACAAAGGGGAGGCTGATTTTAGACGTACGGTTGTAGGCTTAAAATCAGCCTGTTTTTGTGCGCTGCTGTTTTTTTATTGGAGGATTGAAACAAACGGACAGATTAGGTATAATGAAAAGCAGCTGGACGAAAGAATACAACATCATAATGTAGGTGGAAAAGAACACGGGACAGGAGCGGCATATGGGTGAACTTGCGAGTTATCGGCTTTCGGAAATCGGGGAAACAAATTGTAGAATATGGGGACGTTACAGCGGGAAGCTTGACCCGCTTGCTCTTTTTTGGACAGGGTCGGGTATCGAATTAAACGTGCAGGCTTCCGAACTTTGGGTAGAGGTAGAAACGGATTATGACTGCCATGAACAGTGGATGAGCGTACTCGTGAACGGTGCGCATGTCAGCCGGCAGATGCTTCCGAAAGGACGCAGCGAAATCTGTCTGTTCCGCAATATGAATCCGCAGGAGACAAAAGCGGTTCGGTTGATGAAGGATGTGCAGGCGATGTCGGATGATGACGGCGCATGTTTCCTGATTCACAGCGTCCGCACAGATGGCAGCTTTCATCCGGTTAAGGAGCGCAGATATAAGCTTGAGTTTATCGGTGACAGCATTACATCCGGAGAGGGTACGATTGGCGCCCAAAAAGAATGGGACTGGATTTCCATGTTCTTTTCGAGCGTGCACGATTATGCGGCACTTGTCAGTGATGCCTGCGATGCGGAGTGCCATATTATATCGCAGAGCGGCTGGGGAACGTTGACCGGTTGGGACAATGACCCGAGACATGCATTGCCGCTCCGTTATGAGAAGGTGTGCGGCGTATTAAAGGGGGCGCGCAATGAGGCGCTCGGCGCGGGAGCGGACTATGACTTTTCGTTTTGGCAGCCGGACGCGGTTGTCATCAATCTTGGGACAAATGATATGTCTGCGTTTGAACAGCCCGCGTGGCGGGATGAAAAAACGGGACAGACTTTCAAACAGCATAAGAATGAAGACGGCTCTTTCGTAAAGGCGGATGCGGAGCGTTTTGAGCAGGCGGTTATTGACTTTTTGGGAAAGCTCAGGACCTACAATCCGAAAGCACATCTGGTCTGGACTTATGGAATGCTTGGCTCCCCTCTGCTTAAGCTGATTGAACATGCCGTATGGACATACAGCGTACGGACGGGCGATCAAAATGCTGCATTTATTCTTTTGCCGGATACGACATCGGAGACAGTCGGGTCCCGAGAGCATCCGGGGAAAAAGAGCCATGAGGCGGCGGCGCAGGTACTGACGAATTATCTCAAAGCATATCTGGCGGCAAAATGAAACAGCAGGGTTTTGAGAGACAGCTGCCGATATCATTGTATTTTAGTGGTTTTGCAATTGTAACATCATAAGGAGGAAAAGAACCATGGCGGAAAATCCAATATACGAAAAACTAATGAATTGTCTTGCATGCATTCGAAAGAAGACGGACTTTGTACCGAAGGTTGCATTGGTGCTCGGTTCGGGACTTGGCAATTACGGGGAAAAGATCAGGCTTGAAGCAGCAGTTCCCTATCAGGAAATCGAAGGGTTTCCAGTTTCGACTGTTGCTGGGCATAAAGGGCAATTCTTGTTTGGCTATGTCGGAGACGTACCGGTCGTCTGCATGCAGGGGCGCGTGCATTATTACGAGGGATATGATATTTCCGATGTCGTGCTTCCAATCCGGCTGATGAAACTGATGGGCGCGGAAATCCTTTTTTTAACAAATGCGTCGGGCGGGCTTCAGGACGGCATGACTGCGGGGGATTTCATGCTGATCCGCGATCATATTTCCTGTTTTGCACCGAATCCGCTGATTGGGAAAAATATGGATGAACTGGGAGAGCGTTTCCCGGATATGTCCGAGGTCTATGATCATGAACTGGCGCGTCTGATCCGCAAAAATGCGTCGTCACGGGGAATTTTGCTCAAGGAAGGTGTTTATGCGCAGCTGACCGGACCGTCGTTTGAGTCGCCTGCGGAGATTGTGATGCTGAAACGGCTCGGTGTGGACGCGGTCGGTATGAGCACGGTTGTGGAAGCGATTGCGGCAAAGCATATGGGAATGAGGATTTGCGGCATTTCCTGTATCTGTAATCTGGCGGCGGGCATCAGCAAGCATCCGCTGTCCCATGAGGAAGTACAGGCAGCGGGCAAAGCGGCGGCGCCGTTGTTTGAAGCACTGGTGAGTGCCTGTGTGGAGGATTTTGCATCATGCTGACAAAAGAACAGAAAAGACAGCTGATCAGGGAAGCGCTGGAAGCGCGGGCGTATTCTTACAGCCCGTATTCGGAATATCGTGTGGGCGCGGCGCTGCTTGCGGAGGACGGCAGGATTTTCAGAGGATGCAATATTGAAAACGCTGCTTATACACCGACGAACTGCGCAGAGCGGACGGCCGTCTTTAAGGCGGTGTCTGAGGGCTGCCGCAGCTTTTTGGCGATTGCAGTCGCCGGAGGAAAAGGGGAGAAACCGTCGGGGGACTATGCCTACCCCTGCGGCGTATGCAGGCAGGTGCTGCGTGAGTTTGTGGACCCGTCGAAATTTCTTGTGATCTGCGCGCGTTCTGAGGAAGACTGCCGGGAGTGGACGCTTGACGAAATGCTGCCGGAGAGCTTTGGACCGGCGCAGCTTGAAAAGGGATAGAAGGATGAGACCTGATGGGACACGACGGCGTTGTCCGCAGATCATGAGGGTGTGTTGGAAGCTTTTGCATTTATGAGGGATAAAAGAGGAGGCGCGTCTGTGAATCTGCGTTTTTACCATGCCTTTGTGCTGACAATGGAAGAACAGGAGAAAGAATGCGGTGATCGCGAGCTTTGGATTCGCGATGACCGTATCGTCTATATCGGTCACCCGGCGGATGAGGAGGAGAGGGCGCAGGCTATGAAGCGCTGTCAGATATTGCCGCACGGATTTCACCGTGAAATCGACTGTGCAGGCGATGTATTGATGCCCGGGTTTCAGAACGCGCATGCGCATTCCGGCATGACGCTTTTGCGCTCCGCTGCGGATGATCTGCCGCTTTCCGAATGGCTGAACCAACAGATTTTTCCACGTGAGGCAATGCTGACTCCCCAGGACATCAAAACATTGACAAAACTTGCCATTATGGAGTATGTTTCGGGCGGCATCACCTCTGTGTTTGATATGTATCTGGCGCCGGATGAGACTGCGGAGGCGTTTATCGAGACTGGAATGCGCTGCGTCCAGTGCGGTACTGTCAATACGTTCACGCATTCCGTTTCGCAGCTGGAAGACTTTTATCTGCGTCTGAATGAACTTCACCCGTTGATGGGATACCGTCTCGGCTTTCATGCCGAGTATACGACGGATTTCAAGCTGCTTAAGCAGATCGCCGCTTTATCCGAAAAGTATAAAGCGCCTGTATATATGCATTTATCGGAGACGGAAAGAGAAGTTGCGGAATGCAGGGAACGCTATGGCAGATCACCGGTGGCATTTCTCGAGTCCATCGGCATGTTTGAACATGGCGGCGCAGGCTATCACTGCGTTCATGTGTCCGATGAGGATATGGAGATTCTCGCCGAAAAGAATGTCGGTGTTGTGACGAATCCGGCGTCTAACATGAAACTGGTAAGCGGTATTGCCCCGGTTGCAGAGATGGTAAAGCGGGGAATTTGTATCGCAGTCGGCACGGATGGTCCTGCAAGCAACAACAGCCTTGATTTTTTCAAGGAAATGTACCTGCTTTCCGTACTTGCGAAATGGCGGGAAAAAGAACCTGCGGCGGTATCACCGATGCAGATTCTAAGGATGGCGTGCATAAACGGCGCGCGTGTCATGGGACTGCCTGACTGCGGCTGTCTGAGGGAGGGCGCGAAAGCCGACATGATCCGTATTAATATGAAGCAGCCGGAAATGCGTCCGCTGCATGGAACGGGAAGTGGAAAGCTGGAAGCGGAAAAGTTTGCGGCGAATCTGGTCTACAGCGGCAGTAAGCGGGATGTGTGCATGACGATGGTGGACGGCAGGATTCTATATGAGAACGGGCAGTATGAGCTGAATCTGAGCAAAGACAATCTGTATGAACAGGTGGAACGGATCGCGGACCGGATCGTGCGCGGAAAATGAGTATGAGTATGTTCAGGAAACATGGATGGCAGCTTGTATGCCGCGGCATTTCAGAAATATGGATTTAGGGAGAGCATCAATGGAAGTCATTGTTTTTTTAGGAGTGTTGGTTGTATTTTTGATCGGGTTTTATATCAAAGGAATGCTGGACTTCAGAAAACGCCTGAAAGAGTTCGAGCAGCGTCTGAGAACGGAATACGGACAGCCGCGCAGCAATGTCAAAGTGCCGGAACGTTATGCGTATATTGGCAGATATTTTGAAAAGCACCGCAAACCGTACGCAGTGGACGATATTACCTGGAATGACTTAAACATGGATAAGCTCTATCAGAGAGTGGATTATGCGCATTCCTCCTGCGGCGAGGAATACTTGTATTACCGGCTCCGCTGCCCGGACATGTCAAAAAAAGACCGGCTGCACGAGGATGAGGAGCAAATGATCGGATATCTGCAGGAACACGAGGAAGAACGTGTGCGTTTACAGATGATGTTTGCCAAAATCGGATATACTGGTAAATATTCGCTTTATCAGTATCTGGATTTTCTGGATAATCTTGGAGAACGCAGTAATACCAAACATTATATCGGACTCGTCCTGTATGTAGTGGCGGCGGCTGCCGCACTGTTTTTCTCTCCATCCGCGGGGCTTGCGCTGTTTGTAATCCTCATGATCTATCAGATTGCTACTTATCTGAAAGAGCACAGTGAAAATGAACCATATCTTGTCAGTTTTGCGTTTATCCTGCGTTTTATTTCCAGCGTGGAGACGCTGACAGAGCATCCGGCAGAAGGAATGAAGGCGTATATTGAAAGCATGACGGAAAATGCAAAATCGCTGCGGCCGGTCACGCGCCACGCTTTTTTTCTGTCAAAAGCGAATACCCAGCAGGGTGATATTATGTCGTCCCTCATGGATTATATCAAAATGATCACGCATATGAATCTGATATCCTTTAATTCCATGCTGTCTGCCGTGCGGAAAAAGACAAAGGAGATCGATCTGCTCTACACGCAGGCGGGGTACCTGGAGTATCTGCTTGTTGTGGGAGAATACAGAAAAAGTCTTACTCATTGCTGCGTTCCCAAGTTTCATGAGAACGGCAGTTTTGTATGTGAGAAATTGTATCATCCCCTGATTGAGCAGCCGGTGTCCTGTAGTTTTTCGGCGAAGGGCGGCGTGCTGGTGACCGGATCAAACGCGTCAGGGAAATCGACGTTCTTAAAATCCGTTGCGCTGAATGCCATTCTGGCGCAGAGCATGAATACGGTACTTGCTGAATATTGTGAGACCTCGTACTGCCGTGTATATTCTTCGATGGCGCTTCGGGATGACTTGGACAGCGGCGAAAGTTACTATATGGTGGAGATACGGGCGCTGAAGCGGATTTTAGATGCGTCGAAGGAGAAAGAGGCCGGGCAGGTATTCTGCTTTATCGACGAGGTGCTTCGCGGAACAAACACGGTGGAGCGGATTGCGGCGTCCACGCAGATCATGAAATATTTTGCCCAAAATGGTGTCCGGTGCTTTGCGGCGACACATGATATCGAACTGTCCCATCTGTTGGAAGCGGAATACGATAATTATCACTTTGAGGAGGACGTTTCGGAGGGTGATATTCACTTTAACTATGAATTGCGGAGCGGGCGCGCGACGACGCGGAATGCGATCAGGCTTTTAGAGATCATGGGGTATGAAGAAAAGATCATTGAGCGCGCGGAGCAGCTTGCCGAGAACTTCGTGGCAACCGGCGTTTGGGAAAATACCTGAAAAGGGAGATGCGACATGATGAAAGTAACGATTTATACGGACGGTGCGGCAAGAGGAAATCCGGACGGACCGGGCGGTTACGGGACGCTGCTGCGCTGCGTGGATGCAAAGGGAACCGTTCATGAAAGGGAATACAGCGCAGGCTATAAAAAAACAACGAATAACCGCATGGAGCTGATGGCGGCGATTGCCGGTTTAGAGGCGCTGACAAAGCCGTGTGATGTGACGCTCTATTCGGATTCGAAATATCTGACCGACGCGTTTAATCAGAACTGGGTTGGAAGCTGGCTCAGGAACGGGTGGAAAAACAGTCAGAAACAGCCTGTGAAAAATGTGGATTTGTGGAAGCGGCTCTTAGCGGCGGCCAATCCTCATCAGGTGACATATGTCTGGGTGAAAGGACACGCGGGGCATCCTGAAAATGAGCGCTGCGATTTCCTTGCGACGACGGCGGCGGACGGTAAGGATTTGCTTGACGATTCGCCCTCAGAATGATATGCTATGTAGAAGGTGGAAATTGCTTTTATATCTTGTTTTCATTACATGATGCATGGAGAGGGGATGACAGGACGTGGGTAATGTAGTCGAGTTTTTAAGAATGTTCTTTAGCTATGTACTTGTATTTATCGTATATGTCGCAGTTGCAGGGGTCGGCATTTTCTGCGGGCTCATGTGGAATAAGAAAAAGAGTGCTAAATCTGTTGCTGGATCAGGCGATGGGGCCGGCAAAGACCGGAACGAGCAGGCATAAATGAATGCTCTTTACAGAGGCAAAAAGGTTCACCTCCAAAACCGGGTGAACCTTTTTTTCAGCGCATGGGGCTGTGCAAGTGAACTTTGTTATGAGACCGATAGTTATAAAATCCGGGAAGGGGGGTTAGGATGCCGAAATCAGAGCAGCAAAAGGCAAAACTGTTATATCTGTTACAATTATTGAAAGAACGTTCCGATGAGGCGCATCCGGTTCCTGCGAAGGCGATGATCGACTATCTTGCTGCGAGGGATATCCGCGTTGAGCGAAAGACGATTTATGCTGATATTGAGGTGCTGCGTGAATTTGGATATGACATCATCTTAAACCGTTCCAAAAAAGGCGGGGGTTACTATCTTGCCGAAAGGGAATTTGAGCTGCCGGAGCTGAAGCTTCTTGTTGATCTGGTGCAGTCTTCAAAGTTTATCACACAGAAAAAATCGCGTGAATTTATTAAGAAGCTGGAAGGCTTTGCAAGTGTGTATGAGGCCAGACAGCTCCAAAGACAGGTGTTTGTCGCTAACCGCGTCAAAACAGAGAATGAGAGTATCTATTATCTGGTGGACGAGATTTACCGTGCGATCGACACCGGCTGCATGATTGCATTCCAGTATGTGGAGATGACGCCGGATAAAAAAGAACGCCTGAAGCGCGGGGGGAAAACATACAAAGTGAGTCCCTGGGCACTGACATGGAATGACGACTGTTATTATCTGATCGCATATGATCATGAGGCGGGTATCATCAAACACTACAGGGTGGACCGCATGCACCGGATTACGCTGCTTACAGAGGCGCGCAAGGGGCAGGATGAGTTTCGCGCATTTGACCCGGCGGCATATTGTAAAAAGACGTTCCGGATGTTCGCGGGAGAAGAGGAAGTTGTGACGCTGCGCTTTGAGGAGAGCTACAGCGGCATCGTGTTTGACCGCTTTGGAAAAGAGATTCCGCTCCACAGGAAAGCGGACGGGCAGTTTACGATTTCTGTGCCGATCATGGTGAGCAATCAGTTTTTTGGATGGCTTGCGGGACTCGGAACGGGTGTGCGCGTGGAAGCGCCCGCGCGTGTGGTGGAAGAATATCAATTGTTTTTGAAACGGATATTAAGCCAGTATGAGAAGTCAATCTAATAGTAAACCCGCGCCGGACGAAGCGGAACGCAGGCGTGGGCGGTAATAGTGATTTTAGGGTAGGAAGACCGGAAAAACATAAACATAAATAAGGCTGCGCAGCAAACGGATAATCCGGAGCGGCCGTTTAGGAAGGAACAGGGTATGAAAATTGAATTTGCTAAAAGAATGGACAACTTTGAAGAGGGCATCTTTCAGGTGCTGAATGAAAAGCGCT
This sequence comes from Lachnospiraceae bacterium UBA7050, assembly GCA_002493905.1. Classification (GTDB taxonomy): domain Bacteria; phylum Bacillota; class Clostridia; order Lachnospirales; family Lachnospiraceae; genus DLAJ01. The sequence continues at coordinate 48,185 of DLAJ01000023.1, forward strand.
TTGCGCTGGAGGAAGAGGGCCGCAAAGTGTATAATCTTTCGGTCGGAACGCCGGACTTTCCGGTGCCGGAACACATTATGAATGCGGTTGTAGAAGCGGCAAAAAAGCCGGAAAATTATAAGTATGCCCTGCGTGATCTGCCAGAGCTGATCGATGCGGTGAAGCAAAGATATCAGAACCGCTACGGCGTGACGCTGGCTGACGAAGAGATTACTTCTGTTTATGGCTCGCAGGAGGGGATCACGCATATTGCGCTTCCGCTTTGTAATCCGGGCGATGTCGTTCTTGTACCGAATCCGGGATATCAGATTTTCTCCATCGGACCGGAATTGTGCGGCGCGGAGACTGCCGCGTATGATCTGATCGAAGAGAATGGATATCTGCCAGATTTATCGGCAATCCCGGAGGAACTGCTGAAACGGGTCAAATTTATGATGATTTCATATCCGCTTAACCCTGTCTGCAAATGCGCGCCGGAAAGCTTTTATGAGGAGGTCATTGCATGGGCGAAAAAGCACCACATTGTCCTTGTGCATGATAACGCGTATTCCGACATCATTTATGACGGAGTGCCCGGACGTTCGATTCTTTCTTATGAAGGAGCAAAAGAAGTTGCGGTTGAGTTTTACTCGCTGTCAAAGTCATTTAATTATACGGGCGCGAGAGTGAGCTTTCTGACCGGAAACGCAGAAATCGTGCAGCGCTTTAAGCGTCTGCGCAGTCAGATTGACTATGGCACGTTCCTGCCGGTACAATATGGTGCGATCGCAGCGCTGACCGGTCCGGATGAGATGGTAAAAGAACAATGCGCAGCGTATCAGGAACGGAGGGACGCACTCTGTGGAGGACTGCGTGCGATTGGCTGGAATATTCCTGACAGCGAGGGGACGATGTTCGCATGGGGGAAAATTCCCGAACGCTTTGGAGACGACGATACAGCATTCGTTATGGAACTGATGGAAAAAACAGGCGTGCTCTGCACGCCCGGAAGCAGCTTCGGTCCGCTGGGAAGGGGACATGTGCGCTTCGCACTTGTGCTTCCCGCGGAGCAGATACGCGAAGCTGTGAAAGTAATTGATGAAAGCGGAATCCTGAAATCGTGAGCATCTTTACGGTGCTGCCTTGGACAGCGAATCGATCACATCGTCAGGTACCGTGAGATTTTCGTCAGGCACAGATTCCCGGAAGTGCAGTTCCGCACTTAAGGATACCGGTACGTCTGCAACGATCACTTTGACGCTGCCGAAACAGGAAAAGCGGATATTTTCTATGCCTTTGTCTGTGATCGTGATCTGAATCGACCCGCTTCCTAATGTGGCGGAAAGATTCTCCATGTCTGGAAGAATGGTATGGGCCGCCTGCGCCATGCCGTTTTCATCCAAAGTAAGCAGGTAGGTATAAATTCCGTCGTTCTCGGTGCATTCGATCTCTCCGTTGACGCAAAGCTGATAAGCCAGTGACAACAGATGTTCAGGAGAGGAGAGTTCCGGTTCGGCGGTGTTATCCCGGTTTCCGGAACTGTTATACACATTTCCGTTTGATAAATAATAAGTATGGTCGTTTTTCCGGATACTGTTGACTTCAAGGCCGTTTGCATGAATGCGGTTCCATACCAGTTCATCGTTTAGTACCAACGGACCGCAGTCGGCAGCGAGAGATACATCGGCGGTCAGCGGCTCTCTTGCATTCAGATCGATCCATGATTCTAACAGCCGGAATACCGCGTCGTCTGTGACGGGTTCTGTTTTTTTCGCACCGGAAATCTGTTCCCGGATACGTTGAGGAAGTTCCACATCAGAACTGTTTTTGTCTGTAACTGTAAGAACCGCAGTGATGGCGATTGGGGTATTCTCATCATCGGAACATAGACCATCAGCATGAAAACGCAGTTCCGCCAATTCTCCGCCGCGCTTCACAAGAACGATTTCCATCGGATTCGCATGGGACAAATCGCCCGCGGCCGACGGAAGCAGGTTTTCTAAAATAGAAAGTGCGGTGTCTCCGTCAACGGTCACACTGTAAATCCGTTCTCCCTGATTTTTGAACACAGAAATGTCAGAACCCTTATACAGTGCAATGACGTCGCTCAGCAGATTGGGATAGTCGGGAAATGATCCGTTCATCTCAAAAGACTGTCCGTTTTCCAAATAGACCAGTCCCTCACAGTAGTAGAATGACGCTCCGTACTGCTCGGCGCAGATGACCCGTTTTCCTTCCGACTGCGATCTGGTGATCAGTGTTTCCATGTGGTGGTGCTGGTTGTCTATCTGTGTTTCTAAAGTCAGATGCGTAGTCAGATTTTCTTTCCCATCATATTTTTTTAGCAAAAAGTAGACATCCAGACTATCTTTCAGCCCTGAGAAAAGGAAAATCAGAATGCCTGCTGCGATTCCCGCGGTCAGAATACCAAGGGCAATGAGCAGACCTTTGCGGCGTTTTTTTCTGATTTTAAGAGGGGCGGCAGAAACGTCCTGTGCCGTGTCGTTTCGCACTGCGTCATTTTGTGCTGCACCGTCCTGCGGTGCGTCATTCTCATTTTGTGCCGTGCCGTCCTGCGCTGTGTCTGCAGCGCATTCCGCTGCTTTTCTGCGGCGGTGATGCTTTACAATTCCGAAAGTGAGACAAGAGATCAGAGCCGCAGCCAGGGCAAAAACAGCAATCAAAACCGGCCAGTTCGCCGATTGAGAGACGACGGCAATTTCCAGCGTCGGGCCGGAGACGGTAGTCAGCAGATAGCTGCCGGCATTTTCGGTGTCCAGCTTTACCCATCCGTTTTGATTTCGCGCATAGAGTTCCAAACCGTCGCTATCTCCGGTGGGGGACAAGTAACGGATGATATGTGTATTCGAGTCAAGACCATCCAGCTGCCATGTTTCTGTGAGTTTGCGGCGGCTGAAAAATGTACTGCTGAAAAGTTCTGAAGCTTCATTTTCAGGAACATTCGTTTTTACCGCAGTGAAAATATCCTCGTCGCGGAACAGCCCCTCGGCTAAAAAGACGTAGCGCCCGTCGTCACGCTTTGCATCGCAGGCGAGGGTGGAAATATATTGGGTATAAACAGCAGTGACATCCGTATCAAATGTCAGACTGGTTAAGTCCTGGATATCCCATGTGCCGAAGCTGCCATTTAGAGGCGGGATGTCTGGGAAAATGTCTTCGCTAAAAGAGTCGCCATAATCAAATGTTACTTTTTTTAGAATTCGATCCTGAGCCAGGAAGCGCAGGGTGAGGTGCTTAAACTCACTGGGAAGTCCCTCTACCTGAAGCAGGCTGGAATAATTCATTGCTTCCGCCTGACCGGAAAGGCTGACGCGGTCCAGACCTGCCAGATCATCGGACACAAAATAATTATCCTGAAAGGCTCCCTGAACACTGCCGGAGACAGCTCCGGCGTATTGGTCATAATCTGTGATCTGCACGAAAGAATAACAGCGGGAGACTGTTCCGCCGGAATCATCGGAGGAAGCAGCTGCACCGGTGATTCCACCGATATAGTCTCCACCGGAGAGCCAGCACTTGGCAAAGCAGTCCTGAATGGTTCCGCCGGAAAAGCCGGTAATGCCTCCTACATAGTCCCCTGATTCGCTGCTGATGGTTCCGTAGCCTTCACAGCAGATAATAAGTCCCAAGTCCGAAAGACCGCAGATTCCGCCCGTATAATCGCGGCGGCCGGTGACAGAACCGTAATTGATGCATTTTTGTAATATCGCTTTTAGTTCATATTCCCGGCGGTAGAGCGGTACATCGGAAGACAGATCGTCCTCCGGGTCCAGCGCGTATTCTACTGCCATGGAACCAGCGATGCCGCCCGTATTGATATCTCCTGCGACGCCGGCATAATTGATGCAGGAGAGAATTTTGCCGCTTGTCACCGCATTGATATCCTCCAGTGAGGTGTCGGATAAAAGATCCTGGCCGGAGCCGGATTCTATCCCGTAAACGGCGTCAAAAATGGTATTCATGGTCTGATTCAGCTGGGTGTTGACGGCACGAAGATCGTCAGTCAGCGTGCCGGAAGTGCTGTCAATCATGAGATTCAGTGTTTCCATCTGTTGGCTGAGTTGTTTCATGGAGTCTAAAAGCGCGTCTGAAGCGTTGTCAATTTCCATGCCGGGGTGGGCGATCTGAATGGACTCCACACTGTTTAGATAGCGAAACAGATCTGCCGTTTGGGCAAGGATATCCGTCCCGTTTTTGGAACCGTCGCGGAAAATGTCCATGGCGTCCGATACGGTTCCAAATGCGTCTTCTAGTCCGTCGGAAAGTTCTTCTGCATCCTTGAGCGCATCCTGCAGATGCCGGGATGCCTCATCCATGGGATCGGACATTTGAATGATGATGTCCAGTCCTGCCTGAATTTCGTTTAGTCCGTCCTGAAAACGGTCACTGTCTGTATCCGGATTTTCCCTTATTGTTTCGGCTCCGTCGTTGATTGTCTGCAGCGCGACGCACATTTCATTCATGGAATCAGATAGTTCGCCGGCCGCAGCGGAGGCTTCACTCATGCCGGATGTTTCGAATGCGCCGGACAGCCTGCTGAAAGCGTCGGAGTCTGCTGCAGCGGCAGAGGAAAGGTCTGAAAGTCCGTCTGTAATATCGCTGAGTCCTTCGTCGGTCTGATCCTGATTTTCTGTGTCGGCGAGTTTTCTTATCCCGTCGTTGATCTTTCTCAGTCCTGCCTGCATCAGATCGCCGGCGCGGCTGAAATCATCGGCAGCAAGCCGGAGATCCTGGGCTGCCTGACCGCTGAACTGTTCTGTGTCCGCCAGCTGGAGCGTGGCAGTATGCAGAAGGTCAAAACCGCGGGAGAGCACTTCCGACAGTCCGACGGTGTCTTCTGTAATCTGCGATAGGCGTCCGACGGTGTCCGAGAGGATGCTGCTGGCCCGATTGATTTCATCAATGGCGTTGCTGCCATAATCAGAATACAAATCAGACAGAGTATCCACATGGTTTATGGCGCTGTCAACGGTGCCGCTGATTCCGGTAAGCTGGCCCGACAGATCGGAGCCGAGGGAATCCGCATCCGCTGCCGCATTGTCGATCAGCGTGTTGAGCCGGTTTAATTCCTGACGGATATTTTCTAACTGATCCATCGTGAGATTCAGTATAATATAAGGTTCTGCCTGACCCGCGATCCCACCGATGTCCTTACGGCCAAAAACCTCGCCGCGGTTGACGCAGCCGGTGATATGTCCGCTGCTGCGCCCTGCAATCCCGCCTACGTTGTAACCGATATGCTGATAGCCGATCACAGCCAGATTTGTGCAGCTTTTTATCGTGCCGGAAGAGTATCCGGCGATGCCTCCGGTATCGGTAGCGATATTCACCGTATCAAGCGCATGAATATCGTATAGATCATTGGAGGCGCCGAAATTCAACTCGTTGATGTCGAGACTGGGATCGGCGCCGGCAATGTTGACATAAACCCTGTTCTCACAGATGGAGATTGTGCCGAGATTTCTTCCGGCGATGCCGCCGGTCATGCTCTTTCCGGTGACGCTGCCGCCGGCTGTGCAGTTCCGGATGGTACCGGTCTGGCCGTTGATGCCTGCAATGCCGCCTACGCTGTTTCCGCCGGATACCGTTCCGGTAAAAGAGCAGTTCTTAATGATACCGTTGTTTTCTCCGGCAATGCCGCCGGCGTTGTCTTTGGAACCATCTGGCAGAATATTGCCGGTAACGTTCAGATCGCGGACGATACCGCTGGGCTGGATGGTTCCGAACAGACCGATGGGGGAAATGCTGCCGGACAAGGTGAGACCGGAAATGGTGTGCCCGCCGCCGTCGAAAGTGCCTCCAAAAGTAGGGATCGGTGAAAATTCTACGTTGGAAAGGGAAATGTCGGCGGTAAGCACCACCGTTTTGTCCTGGGACCATGCATCCAGTCTGCAGTATTCCGCAAGATCGATCAGATCCGCGGCCGTGTTTAGATAAAAGGTATCGTTATCCGGCGCCGCGGATGCCGGAAGTCCCGGTCCGGTGCAGACAAGGATCAATATCAGAAAGAGTGCAAGCCTACGTATGTTCCGATAATTATGCTTCTTCATGATTCTCCTCCTCTTTATGCGGATTTTCCTCCGTTGTGGAACCGGAAATCAGGCTGAGGTTGACGCTTCCATCTACGGTGGCGTGCATGATGCCGCTGACTGTACCGGAAACCTCTCCGCGGACCATGCCGTCCACACGGATGCGGCCCCTGGCATTCTTTTTTTGGAGCGCATTCGGCATGGAGAAAGAGGTCTTTTCAATGACAGTGCCGCCCAACAGAAGAATCTGCGGCAGAATGAACATGACCAGAATGATGGAGAGGATGGTGCCGCGGCCGAGGCTTTGACCGATGCCCACAATGGCGGCTTCGGAAGTCATCTGTCCGATTAATATGCCGGCCACTGCCAGAATCGTTCCGGAGGTAATAATTGTGGGAAAGGCGAAATTCATTGTTTCAATGATCGCATCTTTATGATGCATTTCGTTTTTCAGGTCCATGTACCGGCTGGCGATGACGATGGCATAGTCAATATTCGCGCCCATCTGAATCGAACTGACGACCAGATAACTCATGAAAAACAGCGGTGTGCCCGTAAATGCAGGGAAAGAAAAATTAATCCAGATGCTTCCCTGAATGACTAATATCAGCAGAACGGGCATTCCGACGGATTTGAAGGTGAACAGCAGCACGACCAGGACGATGAGGATGGAAACGACGCTGACCACCGTGTTATCGGTGCTGAACGATTCCCGAAAATCATATTCTGACGTGGAATTACCCGCAAGAAAAACGGACTGCCCCGGATAATATTTCTGGGCAGTGTTCTTAATGGTGTCAAGAAATGCGTAAGTTTCCTCACCGCCCTCAGGAAGGGTAAGATAGAGCAGCATCCGGTTGTACTCGTCACCCTGAAGCTGCAGCTTTGCGTTGTTCATCTGCTCCTGTGCGTCATTTAATAGTTCGGAGGCATCATCGTCTAATGAGACGTAGCCCTTATTGACCTGCTCGCAGACGAACAGGAACATATCGATAAGCGGAACACTGTAAGAGGAAATGCCGCCGATGACCTGGCCGTAGTCTCCCTCGCTGACGGCATAGGACATGTATACCATCTGCACCAGTTCATAATCAAGACCAGCCAGCTCGGCGAACTGACGCGGGGTCAGCCTGTCGGCAAGCATATATCCGTCCAGCGCTTCAATATTAGACATGCCCATGGTGTAATCCACCTCGTCATAGGCTTCCAGTTCCGCAAGAAGCTGCCGTTCCGTATCATAGTCTCCGGTTGGGACCACGAGTGCCACCATGTTTTTGGAATTAAAATTGTCCTTAATCATCTGTTCAGCGATCTGTACTTCGTTGAGCTTGGGTGTTACGATATTGCCGTAGCCGTAAGCGTAAGGGCAGCTGCCGGAAAAATGAACGGCAAGCATTACAATGACAGCGAAAACAGGAGGAATGAGGAAGCGGGTTGCATAAGCAAATTTACCTACAAAAGAGATTTTCGGGATAAAATTGCGGTGCGCCGTCCGATCCATCAGGGGACCGAAAAGAACCAAAAGACCGGGCATGACCAAAAAAACTGCCAGAAGCGCGAACAGAATGGCTTTAATCAGGCAGACCGCCATATCGGGGCCAAGCTTAAACTGCATGAAAAACATGGCAACAAGACCGCCGATGGTAGTCAGTGAGCTTGCCCCGATTTCCGGAATGGCTTTGCTCAGCGCTGTGATAACGGCCTCACGGACAGGAAGACTCTGATGTTCCTCCTTGTAACGGTTGCAGAGGATGACCGCGTAATCCAGCGACAGTGCCAACTGTAGAATGCTGGTTACGGAATTAGATACAAAGGAAATTTTTCCTAACAGAAAGTTGCTGCCCATATTCAAAAGCATTCCGACTCCGAATGTCAGAATCAGAACCGGCACCTCGGCATAAGTCTGGCTTGTCAGGATCAGCACGATCACAATAATGATCGCTACATAGACCATGATAATACTGACTTCACGATCGATGATGTCTCCTTTGGCATTACCGAGACCGGTAGAGACGAAAATATCCTGTCCGGACAAATAGCTTTTCACCTGCTCTAAAACATCGAGGCAGGCATCATCTTTCTCACTGTAATCAAAGGTGACGGAGTATAGTGCCGAAGCGTTGGCATAATGGTCGGGGCTGTCGTCGAACGCCACACTTTGGACTCCGTCCATACCTGCAATATGGTCTGCGATTTTTTGCGCGTCGTCCAGAAGAATGTTGGCGGCCATAATGTCTGCCGTGCCAAATGTAATGAATTGATCTTCCATTACATCCAGACCCTGACGGGTTCCGGAATGTGTGGGCAGATAGGAGGTCAGGTCATTTTCCACGTCCACCCAGTTTCTGGAGAATAGGGAGAAGACCAGACCGATGACTACGAGCAGAAAAATCAGATTCCGGCGGTCCACAATCTGGCTGGCAAGCTTGAACATAAATGATTCATTTGTTTTTTCTTTCTCTTTCATGACACATCTCCGTTATGTAAATATCTATTTGTAAGAATAGCAAATGCGCAGGAAAAAGCAATATACAATTAGTGAGGGTTGTATAGGGATCAAAAACAGGAAAGCAGGCCGGTAAAGAACCCGTTGACATGACGGAACAAAATGTATATACTGGTTATTGTCGGTACTAGATATTGTGTTTTGAATAGTTTGGGAGGAAAGAGTACATGGGCAGTACATATGAGGCGGGGGAGAAAGAAGGGGTTGACTATCGTTCTCTTTTTACGACGAAAAGAGATGTCAGGGTTATTAAGAAGGATGGGAGCACAGAATCTTTTAATGTGCAGAAGGTGATTGACGCGGTCGGTAAGTCGGCATACCGTGCATTGACGAAATTTTCGGAGGAAGAAAACCGGCAGATCTGTCAATATGTCGTCGATAAAGTGGACGAGATCGACAACGATTTAATTCCAATTCCGGTTATGCACAATATTGTGGAGAGTGCATTGGAGCAGGTCAAACCCATTGTCGCCAAAAGCTACCGCGATTACCGCAATTATAAGCAGGATTTCGTCCGCATGATGGATGATGTGTATAAAAAGAGCCAGTCCATCATGTATGTCGGGGATAAGGAGAATGCCAATACGGATTCCGCGCTTGTTTCCACAAAACGCAGCCTGATCTTTAACCAGTTTAACAAGGAATTATATCAGAAGTTTTTTATGACTACGGAGGAAATCCAGGCATGCAGGGACGGTTATATTTATGTGCATGACATGAGCGCCAGAAGGGATACGATGAACTGCTGTCTGTTTGATGTTGCCAATGTGTTAAAAGGCGGCTTTGAAATGGGCAATATCTGGTATAATGAACCAAAGACACTTGACGTTGCGTTTGATGTGATCGGCGATATTGTATTGAGTGCGGCGAGCCAGCAGTACGGCGGTTTTACGGTGCCGGAAGTCGATAAGATCTTAGAGCCTTATGCGGAAAAATCATATGATAAATATATTGAGAAATATACGGCGCTCGGTATTGTAAAAGAGCGTGCAGAGGAAGAAGCGTTAAAAGATATTAAACGTGATTTTGAACAGGGATTTCAGGGCTGGGAATATAAATTTAACACCGTTGCGAGCAGCCGCGGGGATTATCCGTTTATTACGGTGACTGCGGGGCTTGGAAAGAAGCCGTTCGAGAAGCTTGCAACAATTACCCTGCTGGATGTCAGGCGCGGCGGACAGGGTAAAAAAGAATGTAAGAAGCCGGTATTGTTTCCGAAGATTGTTTTTTTGTATGACGAGAATCTGCACGGCCGCGGGAAAGAACTTGAGGATGTGTTTGAAGCAGGCGTCCGCTGTTCGTCCAAGACAATGTACCCGGACTGGCTGAGCCTTACGGGCAAGGGCTATGTTGCAAGTATGTATAAGCAGTATGGAAAAGTCATATCTCCGATGGGCTGCCGTGCGTTTTTGTCGCCATGGTATGAAAGAGGCGGCATGTATCCGGCGGATGAGAAGGATGTACCTGTATTTGTTGGCCGTTTTAACATTGGCGCTGTATCTCTGCATCTGCCGATGATCCTTGCGAAGGCAAGACAGGAGAGCAGAGATTTTTATGAGGTGCTCGATTATTATCTGCAGCTGATCCGTCAGCTTCACATTAGAACTTATGCGTATCTTGGTGAAATGCGGGCTTCGACGAATCCGCTTGCCTACTGTGAAGGCGGCTTTTTGGGCGGGCATCTCGGATTACGGGATAAGATCAAGCCGCTCTTAAAGTCAGCGACCGCAAGCTTTGGTATCACGGCGTTCAATGAACTGCAGATGCTCTTTAATGGAAAATCGCTCGTGGAAGACGGGCAGTTTGCGTTGGAAGTGCTGGAGCATATCAATCAGAAGATTAATGAGTTTAAGGAAGAGGACGGCAACCTCTATGCGATTTACGGAACGCCGGCTGAGAATCTCTGCGGTCTGCAGGTCAAGCAGTTCCGTGCAAAATATGGCATTATTGAAGGTGTTTCCGATCGGGAGTATGTCAGCAACAGTTTTCATTGTCATGTATCTGAGGATATTACACCGATTGAAAAGCAGGATCTGGAATATCGTTTTTGGGAGCTTTCCAACGGGGGAAAGATCCAATATGTCAAATACCCGATTGATTATAATGTCGAGGCGATCAAGACGCTGATCCGCCGGGCGATGGATATGGGGCTTTATGAAGGCGTGAATTTGTCGCTTGCATATTGTGACGACTGTGGACATGAGGAGCTTGATATGGATGTCTGTCCGGTCTGCGGCAGCCGCAATCTGACGAAGATCGACAGGATGAACGGATATCTTGCCTATTCCCGTGTACATGGGGACAGCCGCTTAAACGATCCAAAGATGGCGGAAATCAAGGACAGAAAAAGCATGTAGGACCGGATATCGGCAGTAAAAGGAAAACAATTACGGGTAACTGGTTATGCATGGCTGACATGCCTGTATACAGCGGGAGAGATGATTCCAATGAGATATCATAATATTACAAAAGACGACATGTTAAACGGCGACGGACTTCGCGTTGTGTTGTGGGTTGCAGGGTGCGATCATTGTTGTAAGGAATGCCAGAATCCGATGACTTGGGACCCAAACGGCGGACTGCCGTTTGATGAAGCAGCGAAGCAGGAATTGTTTGAAGCGCTCGATAAGCCTTATATAGCGGGAATTACATTTTCGGGCGGGGACCCGCTGCATCCGGCAAATAAAGCCGATGTGCGAAAGCTGATCAAAGAGATCAAAGACCGTTTTCCACAGAAAACGGTCTGGCTCTATACTGGTGAAGTGTGGGAAAATCTGTATCAGGACCCGATTGTTGCCCAGCTTGATGTGCTTGTGGACGGGGAGTTTCAGATTGATAAAAAAGATGCCAAGCTTCTGTGGAAGGGAAGCAGTAACCAGCGTGTCATCAATGTACAGGCGACGCTGCGCTCCGGGAATGCCAAGCGCCCGGTTTTGTACTGCGGGAATTACAGATAAAAAAAGACTTCCGCTGACGCTCTTTTCAGAGTTTGCGGATGATGGCGGCAAAAGAGCGCAGAGCGTTCAAAAGAGCGCAGAGCGTTCAAAAGAGCGCGGAGCGTTCTTTGCAGAACATGGGAGAAGAGAGATGGTTATGCAGACAATCAAGATTAAATATTTTACTGACGCGATTGATAAACTTGATTATATCGACGGGAAATCCGACTGGATTGATCTGCGTGCGGCGGCTGATGTCACTATGAAAGCGGGAGAATTTAAGCTGATACCGCTCGGTGTGGCAATGAAGCTTCCGGATGGATATGAGGCGCACATTGTTCCGCGCAGTTCGACTTTTAAGAATTTCGGAATTATCCAGACAAACCATCAGGGCATTGTGGACGGCAGCTACTGCGGAGATAACGATCAGTGGTATATGCCGGCATACGCGGTGCGTGATACAAAGATTCATGTCAATGACCGGATTTGTCAGTTCCGTATCATGGAGAATCAGCCGAAGATCTGCTTTGATGAGGTGGAACATCTTGAGGGAGCAGACCGGGGCGGATTTGGAACAACTGGAAAATCCTAAAAAAGCGCTGATTCAATTGCCGTTTTCTGAAAATGTATAAGATAACAGTATAAAAGGCTTCTTTGATGGCAATTCTTTCCTAAAAAGAAAAAGAGTTTCTTATGAGAACTTTTAGGAAGGGATGTCTGCGGCACAGGCTGCAGGCGTGCGGGAAGGAGGCTTTTTTTATGCCCGATCAGCAAAAGATCAGCACTCATATTAACGAAAATATTTTATATTTCAAAAAGAAACTGGGGGTTGGTGTAAGCTTTGACGTGCTTTACCGGACGATTAAGATCGGCGGCAGGGATGCGATCTTTTTCTTTATTGACGGTTTCTGTAAAGATGAAATGATGCAGAAGATGCTGCAATATTTTTTAGACATAAAAGAGGATGAGCTGCCCGCCGATGCATGGGGAATGATGAAAGAAAAAATGCCCTATGTCGAGGCGGATCTGTCGGATGATAAACAGAAGATAGAAACGATGATCTTAAGCGGAGTGTTTGCACTGTTCATTGACGGTTATGATAAGGCAATCCTGATTGATTCGCGTACTTATCCGGCGCGCGACGTCGGTGAACCGGAGAAAGATAAAGCGCTGCGCGGTTCTAAGGACGGTTTCGTGGAGACAATCGTATTTAATACGGCGCTGATCAGGAGGCGTATCCGCAGCACGGATTTATGTATGGAGATGTGTACGGCAGGAGAGTCTTCCCATACGGATATTGTGCTTTGCTATATGAATTCCCGCGTGGATAAAAAATTACTCAGCAAGATCCGTACGCGCATCTCGGAACTTCAGGTGGACGCGCTGACCATGAATCAGGAAAGCCTTGCGGAATGCCTGTACCATCACAGCTGGGTGAACCCATTTCCAAAATTTCGATTTACGGAGCGTCCCGATACGGCTTCCGCTCAGATTTTAGAGGGGAATATCATTGTGCTGGTGGATAATTCTCCGTCGGCGATCATCTTTCCAGCGACGATCTTTGATCTGATGGAGGATGCGGATGATTATTATTTTCCGCCGATCACCGGAACGTATTTAAGACTGACCAGATGGATTATTGCCATCTTTACGTTTTTGCTGACGCCGACGTATATGCTTCTCATGGAGCACCCTGACTGGATACCGGAGACTTTCGCTTTTATTCAGATGAAAGAGGATGCCAACATTCCAATCTTCTGGCAGTTCCTGATCTTAGAGCTTGCCATAGACGGGCTCAGGCTTGCGGCGGTGCATACGCCGTCCATGTTAAGTACGCCGTTAAGCGTGATGGCAGGCCTTGTGCTCGGGGAGTTTTCTGTGGAATCAGGGTGGTTTAACAGTGAGGTCATTTTATACATGGCGTTTGTGGCAATCGCCAATTATACGCAGTCCAACTATGAGCTGGATTACGCCATGAAATTCATGCGCATCCTGACGCTGATCCTGACGGCATTGTTTGACCTTCCGGGTTATGTAATCGGCGTGGCAGTGACGATTCTTGCGCTTGCGACAAATAAAACGTTTGCGGGGCGCTGCTATCTGTATCCGCTGCTCCCGTTTAGTCCCAAAGCGTTGAAGCGGCGTCTGACAAGGCGGCGGCTTAGGAGCAGCAGATAGCTGAGGCGGTGATATACGTCCGCAGAAGCGCTTACAATGAAATGTGATCATTGGTCATGATATGTAACTCCTATGAAACGTGATATGTAACCGTTATGAAACGTCAGTTGATTTTTTCGGTGCTTTTTGTTATGATGAATAAGATATGTATGGTACTGTCAAAATAAGAATGCTGTGAGGAGCAGCGCATGGGAAAGGAAAGCTTTTTTCATGCCGGAAATGGGGGACAACATGTCTGATTTTAAGATCATAACAAATACGACGGCAGATCTGCCGAAAAGCTTTATTGAAGAAAATCAGTTAGGATTATTCTTTTTTAACTATACGTTGAATGGGAAGAATTATTCGGCGGAAAATGATCTGGATTACAAGAGCTTTTATGCGCAGGTGAGGGAGGGCAGCATGCCTTCCACGTCGCAGGTCAATCCCGAGACGTTTCGCGAGAAGTTTACCGAATACTTGAAAGATACGAACAAGCTGTTATATCTTTCTTTTTCATCGGGACTCAGCGGAAGCTGCAGCAATGCGAATCTGGTCGCGCATGAAATGATGGAGGAGAACCCGGATATTGAGATTAAGGTGATTGACACGCTTGCAGCGTCCATGGGAGAGGGGCTGGTCGTCTACCGTGCCGTTCAGCTTCAGAAGGCGGGCAGGTCCTTTGAAGAGACTGCGCGGTATATTGAGGAGCATATCATGAACTTTACACATGTCTTTACGGTGGACGATTTGAACCATCTCTACCGCGGCGGTCGTGTGAGCAAAACCTCGGCAGTTTTGGGGACGATGATTAATATTAAGCCGATACTTCACGTGGATGAAGAGGGACATCTCATTCCGATCGCGAAAGTGCGCGGCAGAAAGAAATCTCTGCATGCGCTTGTTGACTATATGGAAAAAAGAATGGGGAGCTGGCGTGATCAAAATGATATTATCTTGATCAGCCACGGTGACTGTCTGGAGGATGCGCAGCTTGTCGCAGACGAGATCAAAGAGCGGTTTGGCATAGAAAATATCATGATGAATCATATCGGTCCGACAATTGGGGCGCATTCCGGTCCGGGAACGGTCGCATTGTTTTTTATGGGCGAGGGCAGATAAGAGCGGGAGATAATAATAGAAATCACTGCAGGAGAGTTTCGCATCGGCGGAACTCTTTTTGCATATAGAAAACACTGCGTGCCATAAGAATTGCCGAAACGATTTTTTGACACTTCACGACGGATGCCCGCATATAGTACAGTAATAACTATTCTATGCAGGAATGTGACGTGAGAGAAGATTTTTTCATGAAAGAATGCCCTTTTGATGAAAACCGTGACGGCATGAACCAATTTCCGATCGGTATGGCATATGTGCCGTGGCAGAAGAATGCCAACACTTATGAGCATCTTGAGGATGGTCTGTGCAACGGAACCATTTTCCCTGAATTATGCATGCCGTTTACGGGAAGGAGGTGCGTACGATGAACTGTGACTGCCAGATCGCAATGACAAAGGAACAGTGCGAAATGCTGCACGATATAGATATTCTGTGCTTTACGGTCATTGACATGACTTTATATACGGATACGCACCCTGACGATCAGAAAGCGCTTGATTTTGTAAGGCATTATCAGAAGCTTTTGAATAGCCTGAAAAGGGAGTATGCGGTGAAGTATGGACCGTTATGCCTGTCCGATGTTGATATGTACGGCACTTCGTGGGATTGGGCTAAGATGCCGCTGCCGTGGGAAGGAGGGTGTGAGTAATGTGGAGTTATGAGAGAAGACTGGAATATCCGGTTAATATCAAAAAAACAGATGCGAAGGCGGCGCAGGTCATTATCAGCCAGTACGGCGGACCGGACGGGGAGCTGAGTGCTTCCATGCGTTATCTGTCCCAGCGTTTTGCCATGCCTGACCGCCGTGTGGCTGGCGTACTGACGGATATCGGTACCGAGGAGCTTGCACATTTTGAGATGATCGGCGCGATCGTGCATCAGTTGACGCGTGATCTGTCCATGGAGGAAATTGAGGCATCCGGCTTTGCACCATACTATGTTGACCATACGGTCGGAGTCTGGCCGCAGGCGGCGGGCGGTATTCCGTTTAATGCCTGCGAATTTCAGTCGAAGGGCGATGCGGTAGCCGATCTGGTAGAAGATATGGCAGCGGAGCAGAAGGCGCGCGTAACTTATGAGAATATTCTGCGTCTGATCGACGATCCTGATATCATTGAGCCGATCCGTTTTTTACGTCAGCGTGAGATCAACCATTTTCAACGTTTCGGCGAAGCAAATCGTGCAGAATGAAGCCATGCAGCTTATGGCTTTGGCATATCCTGCACCAATTCCCTTAATTTTTTGATCTCAACAGGTTTAGAGTAATAATACCCCTGAAACCATGTGGCCTGATAGCCGCGTAGATAATCCTGTAATTCCTCTGTCTCCACGCCTTCCAGACAGGTGCTCATGCCGCAGCTGTTGGCAAAATCCACAATGGAGCGGACCATTGCCTGCTTTTTGGCGTCATCCGTGATTCCGCGGATGAAGCTCATATCCAGTTTGATCTCATCCATCGGGGCGTGAAGCACAATTCCGGAGGAGGCACTTCCAGTTCCGTAATCATCCATTGCCATACGAATTCCATAGCTTTGAAAAAATTCTACTTCCTGCCGGATTATGTCAATCGGCATATCCCGGCATCGTTCTGTCAGTTCCATGCATAAGTGGCTGGCGGGAAAATTCGTCCGCTCTAAAATGCGCAGCACTTCTGAGTGAAACTCTTCGCGTTCCAGCTGTCTTGCAGATACATTGACATTGAGTATAAACTCCGGCAGAATGCGGAGCAGCTCTTTGGTTTCTTTAAGAGCCGTCTCAAGAACATAATTTCCGAGGTCATACATTGCCGGATCGGTTTCCATCCATTCGATGAACATGCCGGGCGGCACAATCCCATAAGGTTCCCTGCGCCATCTGACCAAAGCTTCCGCGCCTGTGATGCGCCCAGTCCCGGAGACCACGATCGGCTGGTATTCCACATAAAATCCGCTGCAGCCTTCCCGGACGGACTGATGGATAATTTTCATTAAGTCTAAATCCACATTTCTTGAAGTGCGTACTTCGTCGTTAAAAATGATCAGCTTCCCCTGATGTTCCGACTCAGAATGTCCAAGTGCATAAGCGGCTTTGGAACTGAGAGAATCTGCCTTTCCGTCATACTGCTCGATCAGGATCGCACCGGCACATATTTTTAATGGGATCAGCCTGTTGTTTACAGCGATGCCGCGTGCGAGTCTGTCACGAAGAGTCTGTTCAAGGCGCAGCAGTTTTGCGCGGTCGCCTCCTCTTAAGATAAAACCGAATTTGGGACCGTCAAGGCGGTAAACGGCACTGACCTCATCCATCATATAAATAAACTGCAGCGCTGTTTCCTTTAGTATCTGGTTCGTAAAGTCATTACCGTATATAATATTCAGATTGTTGAACCGTTCCAGTTTTACCATTAAAACAGCAAACGGTGTTTTATTTTCTATTTCTGATTCAAGGTCCGCCGTAAATCTTGCCTGGGAATACAGATCGGTTAAGGCGTCAATTCTAGGCAGGACATTTTCATTATGAAGCAGGATGAGCAGATACTGCTCTGAATGCTTTTCATCCATAACAATATCCGTATGGATGCTGTACAGGTGGTATTCCCCGGAAAGGTCCCGCATTCTGACGCATAATTCTCTTGTCAGGTTGATTCCTTCTGCTCTTTGCGGGATCCCTTCTTCATATTCCCACCAGTCGTCGGGATGAATCAGACTGCGCATCACTTCGTAGTGGTCTGCGGCATAAGTATCCCGGATCCTGAAATAGGATTTTGTCGTCTCCGAGAACCATGCCCTGTTCTGATTCAGATGCAGAATATAAATGTAGGTATCCTCTGCCAGCATATTTAACTTATTCATGACGGTATCTATGTAGTTTTCGTTGTCATGCCAAAATTCCTGCTCCCCCATATTGTACCCGCACCTTTCTTGTTTTGACATTCATATTTATCCCACGCCGAGCTGAAAGTCTGTCTGAAAGTATTAGGACAAATGATAACGTTCTTATATAGTATGCTACTATGAAATCCGGGGTGGGTCAAGAGAAAGAAAAGTGGTTATAGTGTACTTGCCGTTTCTCATAGAATTTAGGAAAACGGAAAGGGAGCATGTGTATGCCCAAAACGGATCATGCTGATACGTCTGACACCCATATCTGTGTTGACAAAATGAAACTGACAGTTGTGAATAGTTATCCGGACTTTCGGGATAGATCAGAACACGAAACACGGCAGGAAACCGGCGCGCAGCTCTATCGGATTTTCAAAAAGTATGCGTGAGTCGGCTCCAAAACCGTTACGGAAACGATATGCGGTGGTCTCTTACGTGTCAGGAAGGTGGGAGGATAGATGTGTAAAGCATTCTATAATGCATTGTATGCGCGGCAGTCCATTGAAAAAAAGGACAGCATATCCGTAGAAAGCCAGATTGAATACTGCAGATACGAAACCCGCGGGGAAGCCTGTCTCGAATATACTGACAAAGGTTTCTCCGGAAAAAATACGAACCGTCCCGGCTTTGAAAATATGATGAATGATATTCGCGCAGGCAAAATCAGGCGGGTGATCGTTTACAAGCTTGACCGTATCAGCCGTTCGATTTTAGATTTTGCAAACATGATGGAAATATTTCAGAAATATCATGTGGAGTTTGTTTCTTCCACGGAAAAATTTGACACTTCTACGCCGATCGGACGGGCCATGCTGCATATCTGTATTGTGTTTGCCCAGCTGGAACGGGAAACCATACAAAAAAGGGTAACGGATGCTTATTATGCAAGGTGTAAGCGCGGCTTTTATATGGGCGGGCGCGTTCCATACGGATACCGCCTGACAAGCACGGTCATTGATAATATCCGTACATCCATGTATGAGGAAGTCCCTGCAGAAAGTGAGCAGCTAAAGCTGATTTATTCCATGTATGCGGATTCAGAAAATTCGCTTGGAGATATTGTGCGGTATTTGGAGGAACACCGGATGAAAAACCTGCGCGGTGTAAACTGGAATACGGCCCGTATCAGCGAGATGCTCCGCAATCCTGTGTATGTGAAAGCCGACATTGACGTGTACCGCTTCTTTCAGAACCAAGGCGCAAATATCTATAACCCAGCGGGTGATTTCACGGGTTACAATGCCTGTTATCTTTACAAAGGCACGGCTTCCAACACAAGAAAGCAATGTGATCTGTCCGGTAAAGAGATTGTGCTTGCGCCGCATAAGGGATTTATTTCCTCTAAGACGTGGTTAGCCTGCCGGCATAGGAGTCTGAACAACAGACAGTCCACAAAAACCTGCAGACCGAAAAACTCGTGGCTCGCAGGAAAAGTAAAGTGTGGAAACTGCGGTTATGCGCTGATCATCCGTAAGGCAGGGACAAAATGGGGACGTTACTTTGTGTGCAGTCAGTCGGGAAGCTGCGGAAGAAGCTGTACGGGGGCGGGCTGTACGATTTATGCAGATGTTTTGGAAGAATATATGTTTCATGCAGTCAAAGAAAGATTGTCGGAGTTCTCCGTTCTCAAAGAGGGAGCGGATTGTTTCCAGGCTGATACCGGAGGAGCACAGAAGGATATCACGAAAAAAATTCGTCTGACGCAGATTGAGAAGGAAATTGAGGAGCTTCTCTCCAAAGTGTCCGGGGCGGGAAGTGTTCTGATGAAATACATAAACGAAAAAATATCGGTTCTGGACGCAGAACGGAAAGCGTTACAGAAAGAGATCGTTACTGCTGATGCCGCAAATACAGAGGGCGGATTAAAGAAGATATCTGATCATGTAAAAGCGTGGGAAACACTCCCATTCGAAGGCAGACAGGCGGTAGTCGATACGCTTGTCAAGGTGATTCGCATTGCAGACGGCAGCATGGAAATCACTTGGAATATTTAATATGATACTTATTTCCAGCTTCCCGCTTTGGTGAAGCACTGCGCATGACGCAGGATTCTCTGAATCCGAAAAACTTTTATCAATATAATCCGGGATTTGACCGTTGTAAATAAGAGGTCTGAGCAGGATTTTTCAAAGTCAGCAGCCCCGCTGGAAGCGACGGGGCTGTTGACTTATTGTTAATTTTGTGTCAAAATAAATGCGTTGGTTTTCGGTGTCATGCAGACATGATATGAGATTCATTGATTGTCTGCGAAAATCAGAAAGGAATGGGACTGGACTGTATGAGAGGAATTGATACAGAGGTCAGAAAAGTAAGACGGCGCGTGTTCAAGGAAATCGCGAATCTCGCCTATCACTCGACAAATCTGCTGGACGATATGGAAGCGCTGCCGTATAAGCTTGTCAACAGCGACGAATCGCCATATTGGGAAAGCGTATACCGGGAGCGCGCGGTTGTCAGGGAGCGGATGCGTCTTGCAATGGGCATGTCGCTGCGGCCGGAAAATCAGCCGGTGCATGTCAGCCAGGGGGTGGAGGAGAGCGATATCGCCCAGAAATTTTACGAACCGCCGCTGCTGCAGGTCATTCCATCGGCATGTAACGCCTGTCCTGAAAACCAGTATTTTGTCACCGACAGATGCATGGGATGTCTTGCGCATCCGTGCCGCGAGGTGTGTCCGCGCGGGGCCATTTCCATGGTGAATGGAAAATCATATATCGATCAGGAAAAATGTATTCACTGCGGTAAATGCAAAGCAGTCTGTCCCTATGACGCGATCACGCATCAGGTGCGTCCGTGTGCGGCGGCATGCGGCGTTGGTGCGATTAAGAGCGATGAAAAGAAACGGGCATGTATTGACGGAGATAAATGTGTTTCCTGCGGTCAGTGCATGGTAAGCTGCCCATTTGGAGCGATTGCGGATAAATCCCAGATATTCCAACTGATCCGCGCCCTGCAGTCAGGACGGAAAATTATTGCACAGGTTGCGCCGTCTTTCGCAGGACAGTTTGGTGCAGGCGTATCGCCGGATCAGTTTAAGACGGCGTTAAAACAGCTTGGTTTTTTTGATGTATATGAGACGGCGATTGGTGCGGACATGGGGGCAATGGCGGAAGCGCATCACTATGTGGAAAAGGTGGCGACCGGAGAACTGCCCTTCCTGCTGACGTCATGCTGTCCTTCGTGGTCGATGCTGGCAAAGAAATTTTTTCCGGAGACGATCGGAAGCATTTCCAATGAACTGACGCCGATGGTAGCGACAGCACGGAAGATAAAAGAAGACCATCCTGATGCGGGGGTTGTTTTCATTGGTCCCTGCGCATCGAAAAAGCTTGAGGCATCCCGCAGAACAATCCGCTCCGATGTGGATTTTGTCATCACGTTTGAGGAACTTGCGGGGATGTTTGAAGCAAAGGGGCTGTTATTGGAGGAGATAGAGGCGTCCGAGCATATGGATGATGCTACCGGGGCGGGGCGCGGCTACGGGGTTGCCGGCGGCGTTGCCTCGGCAATCGAGAGCTGTATCAGAGAGTATTATCCCGATACCGAAGTCCACATTGAACATGCCGAAAGCCTGTCCGAGTGCAAGAAGATGCTGATGCTTGCCAAAGCGGGCAAAAAGAACGGCTGTCTGATCGAGGGTATGGCGTGTCCCGGCGGCTGCGTGGCGGGCGCTGGAACGAATATCGCGATTCCGGCGGCGGCTAAGGAAGTTGCGCGTTTTAAGAATGAGGCGGCAAAGCAGATACCGGAAAAGAATCTGCTTACAGAAGATTCTTCCAAGGGATTAGAAAATTCAGAAAAAATCTCCGCAGAAGCGGAATGAGTGGAGGTTAGTGTGAAAAATAAATTTTTCATAAGCAAACGAGTTTGCTTTGCGAATATTGTGCCTGCGGCCCAAAGTTCGCAGGTTGTGAGAAAGGCATGGTTATTATTATGAAGAAAATCAGAACAAGGTATGCGCCGAGTCCGACGGGGAAGATGCATGTAGGTAATTTGAGAAGCGCATTGTACGAATTTTTGATCGCAAAGCATGAGGGCGGTGTGTTCATGCTTCGCATTGAGGATACTGATCAGGAGCGCTATGTAGAGGGTGCGGTGGATATTATCTACCGCACGCTGAAGACAGCAGGGCTCACGCACGACGAAGGACCTGACAAGGATGGAGGCTACGGTCCCTATGTGCAGAGCGAGCGTAATAAAAGCGGCATTTATCTGAAATATGCGAAAGAACTGATTGATAAAGGGGAAGCGTATTATTGCTTTTGTGATAAGGAGCGGTTAGAATCTCTCCGTGAGACGATCACTGATCCTGAGACTGGTGAGAGTAAAGAGATCATGATCTATGACAAACACTGCCTTCATTTGTCGAAAGAGGAAGTTGAGGCGAAGCTGGCTGCGGGCATGCCCTATGTGATCCGGCAGAATAATCCTAAAGAGGGTGTGACGACGTTCCATGATGAGCTGTACGGAGATATTTCCGTCAGCAATGCCGAGCTGGACGATATGGTACTGATCAAATCGGACGGATTTCCCACATACAATTTTGCGAATGTTGTGGACGACCATACGATGGGGATTACCCATGTGGTGAGGGGAAACGAATATCTTTCTTCCTCACCGAAATACAACCGGCTCTATGAGGCGTTTGGCTGGGAGGTCCCTGTATACATTCATCTGCCGCTGATTACGGACGAAAATCACAAAAAGCTTTCTAAGCGCAGTGGACATGCTTCCTTTGAAGACCTGCTCGCACAGGGATTTCTGCCGGAAGCGGTTGTCAATTATATTGCACTGCTCGGCTGGAGTCCTGAGGAGAACCGTGAGATTTTTTCGCTGCAGGAATTAATTGAACAGTTTGATTATCGGCGCATCAGCAAATCGCCCGCAGTTTTTGACATCAATAAGCTGAAGTGGATGAACGGCGAATACTTAAAGGCGATGGACGAGGAGCGCTTTTATGAACTGGCGCTGCCTTATCTGGAGAAAGTGCTTACAAAGAAGCTGGATTTTCACAAGATCGCGGCGATGGTAAAGACGAGGATCGAAGTATTCCCGGACATTGCGGAACTGGTTGATTTTTTCAACGAGCTGCCTGATTATGATACAGAGATGTATGTGCATAAAAAAATGAAAACAACGAAAGAGTCTTCCTTAGCTGTTCTAACGGAGCTCATGCCGATTCTGGAAAAGCAGGAGGATTACAGTAACGACGCGCTGTACGCGCTGCTGACTGAATTTGCACAGAAGAGGGAATATAAAAACGGATATGTGCTGTGGCCGGTCCGCACCGCAGTTTCCGGCAGGCAGATGACGCCGGCGGGTGCTACCGAGATCATGGAGCTGCTCGGAAAAGAGGAAAGTCTTTCCCGCATCCGCAGAGGAATTGAAGCGCTGCAGGCATAGCAGCGTGAACGGGATTTTTTAAGAGAGAATATTGTCTGAGCGCGGGGGAGCGCCGGACATCGGTACCCGGAGAGAGTGAAAACGGGTGTTTTATGAATCAAAAAGAACAGTTAAACAGGGGTCAGATGGATGCAGTCATGCATGCGGACGGCCCTTGTGTTGTTATTGCACCGCCTGGTTCCGGCAAAACGAAGGTACTGACACTTCATATCAGCACATTGATAGACTGCTATGGTGTTCTGCCGGAACATATTCTTGTCGTGACCTTCACACGTGCGGCAGCTGGGCAGATGAGGGAACGCTATCTTTTATGCAGGGATGAGGTTCAGACCAGGGTCACCTTTGGAACGTTTCATGCTGTTTTTTATCAAATTGTGAGAGAATCTCTGCAGATGGGGGCGGTTCTGAACGGTTATCAGACGAGTCAGCCGCTTCAGATTTTGTCGGAAAAAGAGAAAAAGCAGATATTAACCAGCATAGTCGATCAATCAGAGGACCGCCGCAGCAGATTTGGTGATATAGATCAGCTCTGTGCCGTTGTCAGCAGGCGGAAAAATCGTATGGAAGCCGAAGGTATGCAGGAGGGAGCCGCGGGAGAAGCATCACTTTCAGCGGATGAGGAAAAGCAGTATACAGAAGGAGAGGATAACAGACCGGAAGGAAAGCGGTATTCAGAAGGAAAAGATAACGCACTGAAAGGAAAGTGGTATACAGGAGGAAAAGACGACACACCGGGGGAAAACCGGAGAGAGGACGAAACAGAACTTGAGGAATCCATTTATAGGGATTACTGCAGGGCATGCAGGGAACTTGGCAGACTGGATTTTGAGGATATTGCAGATTGCTGTAAACGCATTCTGCAGGATGGGCGGAACGAACGAATCCTTGCATATTGGAGGGATAAATACCGTTATCTTCTCGTCGATGAATTTCAGGACATCAGTCCTGTGCAATTTGCAATTCTGCGCATGATCGCCGCACCGAATGACCGTCTTTTTGTCGTGGGGGATGATGATCAGTCTATCTATGGTTTCCGCGGTGCAGATACGAAATTGATGCTTACGCTGCCGGAATACTATCATGGAATGAACATCTGCCGCCTGACAGTGAACTATCGCAGCGGCAAAAAGATCGTTGCGGCGGCAAGGCGGCTGATCGAGCATAATTGTCTGCGTTATGACAAGGAGATTGCGGCGGGGAAGACGGAGGAGGGAAACGTCAGGGTTGTTGTCTGTCCTGAAAAAAAGACGCAGATGCGCATCCTTGGAGAGACACTTCTGCAGATACCGGCAGATGAGACGGCGGCAGTGATACTCAGAACCCATGCGCAGGCTGAGGAGATAAAGCGTGCGGCGGCACAATTCGGTGTCCGTGCGGCGGTAAAGCAGGAGAAACGGGGAGCGGGCCTTTATGAACATCCTGTGGCGAAAGATGTACTGGCATATTTGAAACTGGCAGTCGTCAGTGCATCCGGAAAGACAGATATAGAATCCCTGCTGCGGATTGTGAATAAGCCATACCGCGGCGTGAGCAGACATGAGGTGATAAGAAGCGGCGGCAGCTTGGGAGAACTCTGCCGGTTTTACGAGGAGTCTGCCCCGTTAATGGGGATGCTCCGCCTGTTTCAGAAACAGCTTTCCACATTGGCAGGACTTCCGCCGTCTGCAGCGTTCTCATATGTCTGCAGAATAATTGGCTATGAATGGAAAATGCCGGGTAAGACCGTTAAAGCCACAGAGAGGGAAACAGAGGCGCAGTCGGTGCTTGCACTTTTATTGCAGGAAGCAGGGAAAATGAAAAGCTTAGATGAGTGGCTTGCAGCCGCTGACAGCGGTGTATTATTGTCGGAGGCGCAGGAAGAGAAGCAGGGGCATATTCTGGTTCTTACGATGCATGCATGTAAGGGATTGGAATTTGATCATGTTGTTCTCCCGTACTTGAATGAAGGCGTGATACCGCATAAAAAAGCGTTCCTGCCGGAAGAACTGGAAGAAGAACGCCGTCTGCTCTATGTGGCAATGACGAGAGCGAGAAAAAACCTGCTTATGACTTGTATTCATAAGCAGGGCGATCAAAAATATCAAATGTCCCGTTTCCTGCGCGAGCTGATTGAATGAGAGACTGCCTGCGCAGTCTCTTATTCTTCCTCTGCAAGCAGTTCCTCAAAGGCAATCTCGTCCAGATATTCGTCGTAGCGGTCGATGACGGCTTCCAGTTCCTGATCATCTGTAATGTTTTCGATATCGGGGTCTGCGCCGGGGTCAGTCTCGTCGATCAGATAACGGTAGAACCATGCCTGATCGGGGCTGTATCCGCCGTGCTCATCAACAGGGAGAAGCGCGGCATACTTGTGTTCCGATCCGGGTATGGTTAAAATGGCGGCAACAATACAGGTGGTATAGCCGTCGTCATGATAGACATCCATTGTAACGAGCTCTTCATCTGCACGGATGTCCGCCAATGCATCATCGCGGTTATTTTCAGACATGGCAAAGCCTCCTTTTCCAACATTTTACAGAAAGAGTATGAAAAAAGCAAGGTTTGGATAGGAAAAGGAAAAATTTTGTGATATACTACATATATTCGAGAGGACACACTATGAGACTTGAGATCGATCATAAAAGAGGGTTTCCGTATCCGCTTGGGGTAACCATTATTGAGAACAGGATCAATTTTGCCGCAGTCATGCATACACAGAATGAATGCGGTGTGATTCTTTATGACAGAAAAAGCGGGAGTGAATACAGAATTCCGTTCAGAGGCGAGGATCGGATCGGAAATATCCGCTGCCTGTCCATCGCACGCAGTACGGACATTTCTTATGGATACAATTTTTATGACGGGGATGAGATCATTACAGATCCCTATGCGAAGCGCATTTTAGGAAATGAGCACTGGGGCGGGGATACGTATATCAAAGAAGGCGGACAGCAAAAAGAGCAGAGAGACATCGTAAGACCGCAGCTCAGGGCAGGAATTGCGGAGAGAAGCTTTGACTGGCAGGATGATGCGCCGCTTCGGATCCCATATGAGGACAGTGTTTTCTACTGCACCCATGTGCGAGGGTTTACGAAAGCACCGGGCTCAGGAGTAAAGAAAAAGGGTACTTTTGCGGGTGTGATCGAAAAAATACCGTACTTAAAAAAACTTGGCATCAAAAATATAGAATTTATGCCCATTTATGAGTTCTCCGAGACGTTCTGGCAGGAAGAGGAGAACACGATGCAGTATGCGGTCAGGCATTATATGGACAAGCCCTCGGAGCAGCAGAGACGCATCAATTACTGGGGGTATTGCAATGCGTTTTATTTTGCGCCTAAGGCGTCTTATGCAGCATCGGGAGACTGCGTGAACGAATTAAAGCAGATGATCCGCGAACTGCACCAGAACGGCATAGAAGTGATCTGCCAGTTCTATTTCCCGGATTCCTGCAAGCAGGGATATATTTTAGAGGTTATTAAATACTGGGTATTGGAATATCATATTGACGGGATTCACCTGATGGGTAACGGCATCCCGGTGACGCTTCTTGCGACGGAGCCGCTTTTAAGCAATACGAAGCTGATTTATTATGGGTTTCCGTATGAGCAGATTTATACGGGAAGTGAGCTGCCGGAATACCGGAATCTCGCCGCAGCGACGGATGCGTTTATGATGGATGCGCGCAGATACTTAAAAGGCGACGGGGGCATGCTGCAGGCGATGATGTGGCATTTTACCACGAATCCTGATAAAAACGGTGTACTGCATTACATTACAAATTATTATGGTTTTACGCTCTATGACCTTGTATCTTATAACCGCAAGCACAATGAGGCAAACGGCGAAGAAAACAGGGATGGCTGGGAGAATGATCACAGCTGGAACTGCGGTGCGGAAGGAATGTGCCGCAGGCTTTCTGTCGTCAGGCTGCGCATGCGGCAGATAAGAAATGCAATGACAATGGTTGTACTTTCTCAGGGGACGCCGTTTTTAATGGCTGGGGATGAGGACTGCAATACACAGAGAGGCAATAATAATCCTTACTGTCAGGATAATGAGATTGGCTGGAAAGACTGGGGGCGGGGAGTTTCAGTGGACAGGCAGCGTAATTTTGTCGAAAAACTGCTGGCATTCCGGAACGCGCATGCTGTATTCCGCAAAAAGGGAGCATGCAGCAATGTGGACAGACTTTCCTGCGGCTATCCTGAGATATCGTTCCATTCCGACGAAGCCTACCGGATTCGTCCGGAAAACCATGATTGGCATATAGGATTGATGTATGCGGGAATTTATGGTAATCAGAAGGGCGAAAGCGACGAGGACATCTATGTTGCCTATAATATGCATTGGAACGAACACCGTTTTGCTCTTCCAAAGCTAAAGAAAGATTATGCATGGCGGCTGGTCATGGATACAGCGCTGGAAGAAAGCTTTGATGTGGATGAATGGAAGCTGGATGGTTATACGACGGCGTCCGGCAGAAGCATTCAGGTTCTGATCGGGACCAAAAGAGAGGAAGATACAAAGCCTTCTACAAAAACACAAAAAGAGGAACACAAAAGAAAAAAGAGGCCGCAGGCTGTAAAGGCCGGGCACAGCCGGATGGAGACAGCAAAGGAAACGGAGAGTGAAACAGATCTATGAGTAAGCTGGCAAAGCACCTAAAGACAATCACAATGCACAAATATCTGGTAATGAAGCATTGTTTCCGGCTTGGATTATATAAACAGGGTCTGACGCATGATCTGTCAAAATACATGCCAACCGAGCTTTTCACCGGAGCAAAATATTATCAAGGTACGAGAAGCCCAAATGCGGGAGAACGGGAAGCAAAGGGATATTCTCTCGCATGGATGCATCATAAGGGCAGAAACCGGCATCATTATGAGTTTTGGACTGATTATAGCATTCAGACAAAACGGATGGAGCCGATGCCGATGCCGACACGATTTGTTTTAGAGATGCTTGCAGACCGGATGGCGGCATCCAAGGTTTATAAAGGAGAGGCATACACGGATTCCTCACCGCTTGAATATTATCAGCAGGCGAGCGACCATATGCTGATTCACCCAAAGACAAGGAAACAGCTTGAGTTTCTGCTGCGCATGCTTGCACGGGACGGGGAGGATAAGACCTTTTGTTATATCCGCACACGCATTATGAAAAAGCGCATATAGTAGTAGTAAAATCACAATGGAGATCGTATGATGAATTCCATTTTTGTGCTCTTACTTTTGTTATGCTGCTGTAATCACGGTGACGAATCATGCGGCTGTGGGGACCGGAGCTCATGCGGTGAGCCGGAATGCGGCTGCGGAGAGAGGCGTCCGCGCAGGGAGCCGGAATGTGGCTGTGAGGACAGACGTCCGCGCAGGGAGCCGGAATGCGGCTGTGAAGACAGACGTCCGTGCGGAACGCCGGGACAGAATGCAAGGCGGGATGACAACCCGTTCTCACCGTTTACAAGAGATCACTGCGATGATCAGGACTATCCCCCTTTTAGGGGAAATAAGGGACCGTGCGGATGTGAGGATACTCAGGACGCATAAGGGAACGACCCGCCGCAGGCGGGAATAAGATCAATGGAGGAAGCGAAGATGAGCGCGGATAAGTATGTTGCGTATGTATCGACCTATACAATGGGAGGCAATCACGGCATCAAAGTGTATGATGTGGATGTCAGAAAAGGAAGGATGAAGGAAAAGGATGAGGTAGAGATTACCAATTCTTCCTATGTGACAATTTCCCATAACCGGCAGTATTTTTATTCGATCACTGATTTCGGCGTGGAAGCCTTTTTTATTCGTGAGGACGGAACGCTGAAGCTGATCAATCACGCTTCCATTAACGGCATGCGCGGCTGTTATCTCTCAACGGATTTTGAAGACCGTTATTTATTTGTGGCAGGGTATCACGATGGAAAAATTACGATGCTCGCCTTAAATGAGGACGGAAGTATTGGTAAGATTACGGATGAGATTTACTTAAAAGGTCTGGGCAGCATCGCGGAGCGCAATTTCAGGCCCCATGTCAACTGCGTGAAGATGACGCGTGACAATCATTATCTGCTTGCAGCGGACCCCGGAATGGACCACGTGAATGTGTATCGC
Organism: Lachnospiraceae bacterium UBA7050; assembly: GCA_002493905.1. Classification (GTDB taxonomy): domain Bacteria; phylum Bacillota; class Clostridia; order Lachnospirales; family Lachnospiraceae; genus DLAJ01. Next base: position 77,291 of record DLAJ01000023.1, read on the forward strand.
GTTGATTTTCAGAAAGGTAAATTGAATCCGGTGGACGTCATCCGCAGCGAGCAGGAATCCGCGCCGAGACATCTCTGTTTTTCAAAGGATGGGCGCTTCCTCTATATTGTGCATGAGCTGAAAAATTATATTGATGTGTACCGTTATGAGGAATTAAACGGCAATCCCGAATTTGAGAAAATACAGAACATTTCCACTCTGAATGAATACCATGCGAGCAATTCCGCAGCCTGCACGATCAAGTTTTCACTTGATTATCAGTATGTGGTAAGTTCCAATGCCGGAGATAACAGTGTGGTGGTGTACGCTGTGGATAAGAAGAGCGGAATGCTGACTAAGCGGCTCTGTCTGCCGGTCAGCGGCGATTATCCAAAGGACGCTGCACTGTTTCCGGATAACAGGCATTTGGTTTCACTCAATCATGAGTCGAACACGATGACATTTTTCAGCGTTGATACACAGAGAGGACTGCTTGTCATGAACGGGAAAGAACTGGTAGTAGAGCGGCCGAACTGCATTATTTTTCATAAGCTGTAGAATGAAAAATCAAAGATTTTTCAATTTTCTATTTGAGCAGTATCGCAAGCTTTGCTTGCGATATGCATGGGGATTAGAATGACGAATCATTCTAGATAAAAGAAAGCACCAGATAGCTTGTTGAGGTGCCTCCAAAAGTTAGATTTTATTAGCGAGACAGCATCGGCTGCCTCGCTATTTTATGCATTTTTTAGACAGGGTTTTATAAGTCGGCTGTCAGTTCAATCGGGCAGTGGTCAGAGCCAAATACCGATGAGTGGATGGCGGCGCCTGTCAGCTTTTTGTCAAGTCGGCTGGAACTTAAAAAATAATCAATACGCCATCCCGCATTTTTTTCGCGTGCATGGAACATATAGGACCACCAAGAGTAGGCACCCGTTAAATCGGGATAAAAATAGCGGAATGTATCGGTAAAACCGCTGTCAAGAAAGGCGGTCATTTTGCTGCGCTCCTCATCGGTGAAACCGGCATTGCCGCGGTTACTTTTCGGATTTTTAAGGTCGATCTCACTGTGTGCGACGTTGAGGTCGCCGCAGATGATGACCGGTTTGACTGTATCCAGAGAGCGGATATAATTTTGAAAAGAGTCCTCCCATTCCATGCGGTAGGAGAGACGTGTGAGTTCCCGCTGGGCGTTCGGCGTATAGCAGGTCACCATATAGAATGAAGGAAATTCTAAAGTGATAACGCGGCCTTCATGGTCATGCTTTTCTACGCCGATTCCATATGAGACGGATACCGGCTCTTCTTTTGTAAAAACAGCTGTACCGGAATATCCCTTCTTTTCTGCATAATTCCAATATTGCTGATAATCCGGCAGATCGAGCGTAAGCTGGCCCTCTGAGAGCTTGCTTTCCTGAATACAAAAAATATCCGCATCCGCCTCGTTAAAAAAATCAAGAAATCCCTTCTGTATGCAGGCGCGCAGTCCGTTTACATTCCATGAGATCAGTTTCATTTGTACCTCCGTTGTTATTTTGAACCGTTTTATGTATAATGGTCTTTAGATCATAATTATAGAATGTTTTACAGCGAAAGGCAAGGAGAGCGGTAAGAAAATGAGAGCGGTACATATTTATCACAGCGGTTTCTATATGGAATTTGCACATTGTACAATGCTGTTTGATTATTATGAGGGAACGCTGCCGCCGCTTAAAACGGATAAGCCGCTGTATGTGTTTGCCAGCCATGTACATCAGGATCATTTCAGCTTTTGCGTATTTACGAAAGAAGAACTGCGCGCGCATCCAAATGTTATTTATTTGCTGTCAAACGATATTAAGCGAAAGTATAACCGGAATTTCTTTCTGCGTCAGGGAGTGACGAAGGAGCAGTATGAACGGATCATATTTGTGAAGGCAGGGGAGACGGTCTGTACGGAGGGGGAAGAGAAGAACCTGGAGGGAACGGATGAACCGGCCGCGGCAGACGGATTATATAAATCAGTCATCCGCACCCTGTGTTCCACAGATGCAGGCGTGGCGTTTCTGGTTGAGACGGACGGGCGCCGGATTTTTCATGCGGGAGACTTAAACTGGTGGAGCTGGGAGGGAGAAAGCAGGGAAGACGAGATTGAAATGGAGCGGGCATATAAAGACGAAATTAAAAAGCTTTCGGGGGAGCGTATTGATCTTGCGTGCCTGCCGTTGGACGGCAGGCAGAAAGAACGGTTTGCGCTTGGATTTGACTGGTTTATGCGGCATGTGGAGACAGCGCATGCGTATCCGATGCATTATTGGGACGATGATTCTGTCATTGCCGGGCTGCTTGCATTACCGTGCAGTGAACCATACCGGGACAGGATTGTCAGGGAGCCTGAATTGGTACTGCAGGAAAGCTGATGCGGTAGAAAGGGTGAGAACAGGATGAAACCAATTTTAATTATTGAAGATGATACGGATATTAACAATGTTATGTGTGAGGCGCTGACAAAGGCGGGATATTCCTGTGTGCAGGCGTTTTCCGGTACGGAAGGGGTTCTGCGTGCGGAGCATGAAAAGTTTTCTGTTATTATTCTGGACCTGATGCTCCCGGGCATGCACGGGGAGGAAGTCTTAAAAAAGCTGCACGGCAGTAAAACCAAAGCCGCTGTACCGGTCATGGTCGTCTCTGCGAAAGACAGCATCGAGAGCAAGGTGGAGCTTTTGACGTCGGGAGCAGAAGATTACATGACGAAGCCGTTTGAAGTGAAAGAATTTGTCGCCCGTATCGGCGTGCTGATGCGGCGTGCGGGGGACAGCAGAGCGGAGGGAGAGCATGATTTTTTAACTTATGGAGAGATCACGCTGGACAGAACAGGGTTTACAGCTTGTGTGGAAGAGCGCTCTCTTGAGCTGACCAAGCATGAATTCCGGATTCTCGAGCTCTTGATGATGCGACCTGATAAGGTGTTTTCCAAACAGGAGATTTATGATTATGCATGGGAAGATTATTATATCGGGGAGGACAAGACGGTCAATGTTCATATCAGTAATATCCGAAAAAAGTTAAAGGCGGAAACAGAAAAAGAATATATCGAGACCGTATGGGGGATTGGGTTCAAGATGGCGAAATAAAACATCTTTACCATTTCTTTACCTTTGCTTAGCGTTTCTTTGACGCTTGCGATTTATCATAAGACTATCTGCAGATGCAGAAGTCCTGTCCGGACGGACATAAGACGGCGTTATCAGAATTGGACGGACTTAGGATGCACTGACTGTGGGAAAAAGAGTGCAAAGCATTCTTTAGGAGGAGAGCGATGGAAAAGGAATGGCTGTTAGAAACGAGTCAGATGACAAAACAGTACGGCAGACACAAAGCGTTAGATCAGGTAAGCCTTCATGTTGCGCAGGGGGATATCTACGGACTGATCGGGAGAAACGGCGCGGGGAAAACGACAATCCTGCGCATTATCAGCGGTCTTGCGCAGGCAACACAGGGAGATTACCGGATTTTTGGAAAAGATTCCAGACAGGCGGCGCTGGAGCGCTCCAGAGTCGGCGCTTTGATCGAGGAGCCGGGGCTTTATCCTGATATGACGGCAAGACAGAACTTAAAGGTTAAATGTCTTGCGATGGGCATGCGCAGGGAAGGATATATTGAGGAATTGCTGCAGACGGTAGGACTTGCCGACACAGGAAATAAAAAAGCGCGCAATTTTTCTCTTGGAATGAGACAGCGGCTTGGTATTGCGCTGGCGCTTGTGGGTGATCCGGACCTCTTGATTTTGGATGAGCCGATCAATGGTTTGGACCCTCAGGGTTTTGTGGAAGTCCGTGAAACATTAACAAAACTAAATAAAGAAAAGCATATCACAATCGTGATTTCCAGTCATATTTTAGACGAGCTTTCCAAGTTTGCCACGCATTACGGCATCATTCATAACGGAACGCTGTTGGAAGAATTGACGAGGGAGGAACTTCTTTCAAAGTGCTGTGAACGCATTGAGTTAAAGACAAGTGATACGGGGCGTGCCTGCACGGTCATCGAGGCAATGGGCATCCGGAATTATCAGGTGAAGGATGAATATACGATTCATATTTTTGAACGTCTGGACGACAGCGGGGACATTACAATGGCGCTTTCAAAAGAGGGGATCAAGGTGCTCGGCATCGCCTTAAAGAGCGAATCTTTGGAAGAGTATTTCCTGAATCTGACTGGAGGTGGAAAAGAATGATCAGACTGATAAAAATGGAGCTGTACCGGCTGTTTCATGCGGTATCAACTTATGTCATGCTTCTCGTAGTGGTAGGAGTTGTTGTGCTGTCCACGTTTGCAATAAAAATGGATCTGCGGATGATGGAGAAAGAGCAGGGAGTGTCCGGAACCGGGCAGACACAGCAGGAAACAGCAGGAAATGGAAGCAGCGCGGGGGAAGAAACCCCGGTAGAGAGTTTTGGGGCCGGTTTTACTGCCGGTTTTATGGAATCCGGAGAAGAAGATTTTGATGAAGAGGGGTTTACATTCGGTATTCAATCCAGCGTGGATGAAAGCTGGATGGACGGTGATATTGATGCTGGAGAAATGCTGATGTCAGAGTTAAACAGTTGTCTTCTGGTCGTGTTTATTGCCATTTTTGTGCCTCTGTTTGTCAACGCGGAGCAGAAAAAAGGATATATTAAAAACATTGCGGGGCAGATTCCGAGGCGCGGGATGCTTGCGCTTTCCAAACTGCCGGCTGTCGCAATACAGGTATTCCTCCTGTTTGCCATGTTTTGCGCAGCGCAGTTCGCAGCGGGCGCCATATTCTTCCGGGAGCGTCTGGTTTTCACGGACGCAGGTGCATTCATGGGCGCGCTTGGCATGCAGTATGTGCTGCACGTGGCATGGGGATGTCTGATTGCCCTGTTTACGATGGCCGCCAGAAGCACAGCGTTTGCCATGACGACTGGTATTCTGCTTGCGAGCGGTATTTTTGAACTGGCTGCGAAGTATCTGAACCGTGCGGTTCATGCGCTTATTCCGTCTGCAGGATCATTTGATATTATGCGCGTCACGCTGTCTTATGCTACGGGCAATATGACGAAGGGAAGTACGGCGGGGCAGGCAGGGGGATTTATGGCGCTTGCCGTTGTATATATTCTGATATCAGCTGCTGTTTCGGGCGTCATTTACCATAAGCGGGATGTGAGATAAACCTGACTCCGATCGTGAAGAGGCAAAACAACAGGAAATTTGTGCTGGAGCGTCACAAATTTGTTTTGATGGCAGACGCAAATTTGAAATTTGCGCTGCCACGTCGTGTAAACGCTCCGGAATGGAGAACAAAATGGAGTGGATATGGACGGCTGCCGTCTGCATGACGGTCATTATAGCAGTTATAGCAGCGGCAGCGGGAATGATCGTGATCCGATACCAGCGGCAGGTGGACAGCATCTGCCGCCAGCTTCAGTTTATCAAAAGCCATCAAACCAACATGAAAGTGACGGCGGATGGAATGCGGTTCGGGATGGGACGCCTTGCAGACGAACTAAATGATCTGCTGTTGGAAATGGATGAAAAACGAAGGAATGTGGAATCGCAGGAAACGGTAATCAGAGAGACGGTTGCGAATCTTTCCCATGACATCCGAACGCCGCTGACTTCTCTGGATGGGTATGTTCAGTTATTGGAAGAAGATGTGTCGGTGGAAAATCAGGCGCGTTATATCGGAATCATTCGAAAAAGAATTGCGGCTCTGCGCGGAATTTTAGATGAGCTTTTTTTATATGCAAAGCTTCAGGATAACGCGTATCTGCCCGTGATGGAATGTGTGGAGTTAAACCGGATCGTATATGATACGGTATTTTCTTTTTATGAGGACTGTAAGTCGCGCGGCTTAGAACCGCAAATATCTGTCTGCGAGGAGCGTGTTTATACGAATGGAAATGAAATGATGATCGGACGGATGCTGCAAAATATGATTAAGAACAGCTTAGAGCATGGAAAAAGCGATGTGCGTATATGCCTGGAGTCACGGGAAAGGCAGATTGCTTTTTCCTGTGCGAACAAAACGGAACACGCGGAACAGATTGATATGGACAGAGTGTTTGAGCGCTTTTACCGTGCAGACGGTGCAAGGGCTGCCGGCGCTCAGGCGTACAGTTCAACGGGACTCGGTCTTTCCATCGCACGCTCACTGGCGGAAAAAATGGACGCTGTCATGAGCGCGTCACTGGATGGGGACGTCTTTACCGTGACAGCGGTTTTTGACAGGACGGAACCGGCCTGAGGAAAGCAGAGCACGTAAATGTGATTAATAAGTTATAAAATCTTCATAGAAAGATAAGTTTTTCCGGGCGGGAATTGTGATATAATAGCCGCAAAGGAAAAGGAAACGGCGGCGAATGTTATTCATGGATTGTAGTTCTATGATATCATGAACGACGCAAAGGGAAAACAAGTATTTTTCGGAGGATTATTACAGGTGTTTGGCGGAAATAAAAAAGATGACAGACTTCGAGGGAATGCAGCGGTTGTGGACACGGTCCACAGTGGAACTGAATTGATCGAGGTCTCACAGTTGGAGCAGTTAGAGCAGATCGGTAATAAATTTTCCTTTTTGATGGCGTGTTACCGGTGCGCGATCATGGAGGTAGAAACAAAAATCCGTGTTTTGAACGAAACGCTTTCGCAACAATATGACCGCAACCCGATTGAGACGATCAAGACAAGATTAAAGAATCCGCGGAGCATTGCGGATAAATTAAGACGGAAGGGTCTTGCGCAGACAGTTGCGAATATAGAGGAAAACTTGAATGATGTTGCCGGAATCCGGGTCATCTGTTCCTTTCCGGAAGATGTGTACCTGATTGCCCGGTATCTGCTGCAGCAGGATGATGTGGAACTGGTGTCGTCCAAAGATTATATCCGCCACCCGAAAGCAAACGGCTATCGGAGCCTGCACCTGATTATCGAGACCCCGATCTTTCTCGCGGATGAAAAGAAAATGATGCGCGTGGAAGTCCAGCTTCGCACGATTGCGATGGATTTCTGGGCATCATTGGAGCATAAGCTCCGGTACAAAAAGGATTTGGACTGTGCGGAGGAAATTGCTGCGGAACTCATGGAATGCGCGGAAGAAAGTGCGCGTCTGGATGCAAGGATGCAGCATATCCGTGCGCGGATTGAATATAATGAATAACGTTTTTTATTATATAGGATTAGGGTGTCAAAAG
>DLAJ01000012.1:0-81095 GCA_002493905.1 Lachnospiraceae bacterium UBA7050
GCGGCGAAACAGACGGCTATGTATAGGCATGGAAAAAGCCGCCTTTTCAACAGTGAAAAGACGGCCTATCCAGTTGGGCAATATGTGATTTTAGGAGGCAATTCAAAAGGGGGGCGCAAAACCGTATCTCCGCATTTCCCGGTGTTTTGTCGTATCAAAGCTCATCCCTTGGTAGTAAATTCGTAGTAATTGGGGTGGTCTGTTGTCGGGAAATGCGGGGTAATGCGCTGTTTCACAAGGTTTTGCGGGTTCTTACAAAATATTTATTTGAATTAACTGTCAATTCAACATCAAAGTAATGCATAATAAGCACTTTATTCGACACCATACATCACAAAATAAAGTGCCTATAATCCCAAAAATCTCTCCTATCCTACCCCGGCAGACTGTCTCTCAGGCACAGCGCCCCCCACCCAACCCGCTCGTTTGGATAGACGCTCTCACCCCTGATCGGCTTTGCCCCCATCTGCAGATACGCTTTCAGCTTCTCGCCGTAGCAGTACGGGTCGATGCCCCGCACAATCCCCTGTTCCATCATCAGCGCGCATGCCCCCGTCACAAACGGCGTCGCATACGATGTTCCCGATACCGTAATCCGCTGGTCATCCGGTCCCATCACCAGAAGATTTACGCCGGGTGCCGCCAGATCCGGCTTGACATTGCCAAAATTAGACAATCCCGTTGATGAGTTTACATAATATCTTCCTCTTCCGGAAAACTCCGCATACCGTTCACTTCGCGAATCATAAGCGCCGACCGTAATCACTGCAGATGAAGTGGAGGGAATCGTATAAGTCTGCTGCGGCGTCGGATTCAAGAAAAATGTCTGGGTACCACGCGCCTCCTGCGCAGGAAGATACATCGCATATTCCCCGGTCGCCGTACGCACTCCCGTAAAAATAAAGCGCCACTCACCCGAAGCAATATAACTGTTATTATATGCCGGAAGCATCTCCACATATATTTCCTTGTTTGCAGCATATGGATTCGCCGCCCCCACATAAATCAACAGCTGCGTTCCGTCATATGTGACCGTTCTGGTGCCCGCCGGCTCTCCTGCCTCAATCGTCACGCGGTTTCCTGTCGGCGTTATCATCATTAGCTGATACGTATCCATCGGACTGAGCCATATCTGAACGGAAAGCGCGCTCTCATAATTACCGACACTCAATATCTCGGTCCGCTGTTCTCCTTCCTGGATCGTGCGCGCCACATGCCCCGCCGTGCTTCCCTCATTGCCGCTTCCGACACAGACTGCAGTCCTGCCGATCTGCGCCGCATTGTCCATGAACCGCTCCAATATGGACGTCCCATTATGCGCTCCGTAAGTATTGCCGAAGCTTAGATTGATGCAGAGCGGCATACCGTAATCCGCCGCTTTGCGCAGGCACCATGTCACGGCGCGCATTAACTGCGTCGTCTTTGGAAAGCCCTCCGCCTGTGTATTTCCAAGCCTGACGATCAACAGCGGACTCTGTGTTGCAACACCGCGGAATACCGGCTCTTCCGCATACCCCGCCGCAACGGACGCAACCGCCGTACCGTGTCCGCTCACATCCATGCTCGGCAGAATCCGGTATGCCTGATCTCCCGCTGAAAGCGCTTCGTTAATTTGCTCTGCCGTAAACTCAACTCCCTGTGCAAATCCGGCAGGAGGCTGAAAACCGCGTTCTACATCCGGCAGGAGTACCTGATCCCACAAATTCCATATACGCGTCGTTCCGTCCGCATTACGAAACAAATTGCTCCTATAATCAATTCCGGTGTCAATAACGGCAAGCAGTACATTTTTTCCGGTCAAATAGGGTTCCCTAAGCTGCACCTGAGAAATGCATGACGCTGTAAGCGGTTCCAGCAGCTGGAAGAACAACCGCTTCGGCTTCTCCACATATTCAATCTGCGGAATGGCAGCAAGCGCATCCACCTGCCCCTGCGGTATCGTAATAATAGCATATCCGGCAATCAGCTCCTCCACAACGCCGCCAAGTTCCCGCACAGCGTCAAGATTTCCCTGATATTTGACAATCAGCTCCCAGGTCCCCTCCTCCGGTGAAAAACCAACTCCCAGTTCCTTAGATTTTCCCCGCTCTTCTTCCGTCATGTCCAAGGACAGTTCCAATGCATTATCCAGCTTTCCCGAATCCATTCCGCACCTTTTCGGTATTTCAATGCTTTTCAAATAAATATATGCACGATCTCTGTTACTTCTTCCCGATTCATGATATAATGGGCGTAAACTACGAGCATTGCCAAAGTCAGGCGATCTAAGACTGACGCAAAAACAGGCACTGTTTTTGCAGGAAGGCTTACGTCGGCTGGCTTTGATAGGGCGACAGCCCGGCATGTAGGAAAATCGCAGATTTTTCTACATGGCAATGCCAGACCACGAAGTGGGCATTTGCTTTTCCTGCGGCATTAACGAGCAAACGTCCGATGCAATGGGATAAAAAGCGCTGAAAGCGCGGCGCACGACATCATGTTGACTAGTTTACACTTGACTGGAGCTGAAACTTATGAGAAAAAAAACCACAGAACTTCCTGCAGACGATTACATGAAAGAAAAAAAGACACACGGCAATCTGGAATATCCGGTTGCCCTTTACCATGTCGATCTCCGCAGCCTTTACATGGGCTTTGTCCGTTGGCACTGGCACGAAGAACTGGAAATTGACGTCGTCACACAGGGAAAGCTGGAATGTCTGATCGGGGACGATACAATCCTTCTGGAAAAAGGCGACGCTATCTATATTAATCAAAACGTCATGCACTCCATCCGCCCTTTGAAGGGCGAACCGGGTGCATTTGACGCTATCATTTTCCATCCATCCCTGTTTTTCGGATATGACAAAACCTATCTCAATGTCAAATATCTGACTCCCATCACCGGAAAAGCCGGTTTTCGTTATTTTGTCATCAATAAGGAATATACACGATTTCATGAGATGTGCGCGCTGTTTGACGAGCTTGTACGGGTGACAGATCTTGGAACGACAGGATACGAACTGATCACCAAAAGCTGTCTCTGCCGCTTTTGGGTATATTTGCTTGAGGAATTTCCGACCGTCTCACCCGAAAAGAAAGAATCACTCTCTTTAAGCGAGCTGCGTGCAAGAGACGCGGTTTTGTTTATTAAACGACATTATCAGGAACCGGTCACATTAGACGAGATCGCTGCCGCTATTCATGTCAGCAAAAGCGAATGCTGCCGCTGTTTTAAGAAATCACTGCACGCAACACCGTTTGAATATCTTATGAGATACCGCATTTTTATGGCTTCTGTAAAAATCAGGCAGGACAGTCAGAAACAAATGTCTTTTTCCGAGCTTGCCACAACTGTCGGATTTAATAACGTAAGCTATTTTAATAAAGTATTCAAGACATTCCTTGGCTGTACGCCGACCGAATACCGCAAAGCGCTTCAGTCCGGTTCTGCACAGGATATTTCTGCCTTTCCGTCAGTATTATATGAGGCACATATTTCTATGAATGATTCTATATCTGCATATCCGGCCTCTCCGTAACCAGCCCCTTTTCCACCATCAGATCCGGATAGTAAGACAGTTTTGCTTTTCTTAAGCCCTCTGCCCCTGTATCCTCTTCTCTGTTGATATAGCGATAACCTGCTGCAATCTGCTCCACAAACTGCTGGTTCATAATCGTATAGGCACCCTGCACATCAGAGAATGCCTTTTCAATATGCACGACATAAGTTTCACGGTTGCAGGGTTCTCCGAGTGAAAACGCAACAACACGCCCTTCCGCCCGGATTAATCCTCCTTCCAGCTTCAGTTCCTCCCGCTGTCTGAGCGCGCGGAATGTGATATCAAACTCCGCGCTTTTTTCCCAGTCCTCATTAACGGCATTCTTCCTGCCCCATTCCCTCGCCATCTCCATGCATTCTTCCACATTATGCCCGTCGATTCTCTCAAAGGACCAGTCCGGATGTTCCTGCTGAAATTTATTAATATGATTGCGTTTTGCGTGCAGCCTTTTTCCCGCCAGTGTACGGAGCTTTTCCGCATCATACACATAATCAGCCGCATCACGGTCATAGACAATCTGAAAACGCATCGGAAAAAGTTCCATCAAATGTGCATATTGCTGCGGTGTGACCAAATGCATGCGGAATGGCAGCCCTTTTTCGGCAAACCGGGCGGACAGTTCCTCCACCGCCCCCTTCACATCGCCGCGCCCTAATGGGTAACTGACAGAATGCAAATTCGCAGAAGACAAAAAAACAAGACAGTCATGCAGCAGCGCGAAACGAATTTCGTAATACGGCGCCCATAACAGATTATTCGCAAACGAGAACTCGCAGCTCATTGACTGCTCGCGCTCATAATAATGCTCAATCAGCGCTCTGTCCTCAATGGTTATTTTTTTCCAGTCAATTTCCATGATGTTATCATTTCCTTTCCATAGCGCTTACAATTTCGATTCATAACACCCGTTCTGTCAACTGTACAGTCTGGCTGTCAGCGCTTTGAACCTCTCCTTATATTGTTGCTCGATTTCAGAAAAATTACGCGTTACAAAGCAAGGCGCACTGATGATCTGCATCGGCTCTTCAAACAATTTCTCTCCCATATAATGATAAAATTCATGATACAAAAGTGTATCGTCCACCTGTTTGATAAATGCCTGTTCTTCCCCTGTCGGAATCCTGCCGAGAAAACGCTCGTAAATCATATTGAGCAGGCGGCTCTCCGCTTTTTCAAAAAATTCCATATGCTGTTTGACCGGACGCGTGACATCCGCAAGATAGCTCTCCGCAGCGTCATGCAGCAGGCAGGCAAGCTCGAGAAAAACGCTTCCTCCTCTTGCGTGAGCTTCATCCGCACAGGCAAGACAATGCTGTCCCACAGAATAAAATTCCGGAAAATGTCCGTTTGCACGCGTCATCATCGAAAGCGCATGCGCGATATCCTCCATGCGGATTTCTTCTTTTTTCGGATTTAACGGTGTAAAATGCACCTTTGTATAAGTCGTAATATAATCCGCCATGATCGTATCCATACTCCTTTCCATGTCTGACAGCACATAGGCGTTTCGCTGTTGCCTATCTGACAACACAAAAGACAGCGTTCCCCAAGGGCGCTGCCTTTTGCACGATACTCTTACAGATACTCTTACAGAACAAATTTTCCAATCGCATTCTCAAGCTTTTCAATATTTGCAACACTTGTCTGAACCTGCGCGCGGCTGTCCGCCACTCCGGACTTCATATCAGAACTGCCTTCTGCAATGTTTGTGATCCCGTTGGTAGCCTCCGTGATCGTACCATTTATTTCAGTAATGGTTTTGTTAATCTCATCCATGGAAGCCGTCAGATTATTGATCGCACCCTGTATCTGCGTCATGCTGCCGTTAAATTCGCTCGCGTCCTCCACATACTGTTCACTGACTCGCGAAAACTCTTCATAGTCCGCAAGAACCGTATTTTGCAGAAACTCCGTGGAATTTCCGAGGCAGGACGCCATATTTCCCACAGCATCCACAACCTCTCCGACAATCCCGTTAATATTGGAAACCATTTCCATCGTCTGATTTGCCAGACTGCCGATCTCGGACGCAACCACCGCAAAGCCCCTTCCGGCTTCCCCTGCTCTTGCTGCCTCAATGGAAGCATTGAGTGCAAGAAGATTTGTCTGGGACGAAATCTCCGTGATCGCGTCGGTCATCTCGTTGATCTTGTCAACAGCCTTCGCCTGCTGAATCGCTTCTTTAGACTGGTTGCTGACTTCCTGACACATCTGGCTGGTACGCTTGGAAGCGCTCTCTGTCTTTTTCTGTAATACGCCCGCCCGTTCTCCGATCTCCTTGGCATTTTCAACACCTGCCTCAGACAGGTTTTCAATCGAGGAAGCAATTCCGGCAACATTTGCCACATGGTGTGCAATCATATCCGATGAAGCGGACGTCTCCTGCATGGATGCAGCAAGTTCTTCCGAGATCGCGCTATTATTCACACTCAGGGAATCCACGGTATTCGTAACCTCTTCCAAACTGTGTATCGTGCTTCTAAGCTCTCTGCCTGAATTCTCGATCTCCCTGATCAAGGTCTGGATACTTTCCCTCATACGCAGGATCGCCCGCGCAATATCTCCTGTTTCATCGCCCCTCTTCAACAGCTGATCCATTTCTGCATTAGGTCTGAAATCCAGCCCGGCGATGACCTGAATGATACCCGTGACCTTCTTAAGCGGTTTTGTAATGTAAATGCTGAATACGCTGCCGATCACTAACGTCATAACCAATGCCGCAAGGGCGCCGAAAAAGATTTTTTTCGCTGTGCCGTACGCCAGCGCCATCACTTCACTCTCTTTGACAAAGCTGCCTACCTTCATGCCGTTATTTAATACCGTATAGCTTGAGGCGTAGGTCTTTCCGCCGAGTGAGAACGTATGCATCTTATCCGCCTGCGCCGGATTGTCCAGATATGCAGCCATCCGGCCAAGGCCATATGTATTGTCCTCCGCAGCCGCCTGTCCGACTTCCAGATTCGGATGGTACATGACCGCATTATCATTCTGCAGAAGATAAGCGTATCCGCTTTCAAAGAAGCTGACGCCTCCCACCATATTCTGAAGCTCGGTAAAGTCCACGTCCATTCCGATAATGCCGACGGAAACACCGTCGATAAACAGCGGGACAACATAGGAAATCATGTAAACATTGATATTTTCATTCCGATAAGGAGACATCCAGAGCGGCTCTCCATGCTGAACAGGAATATAATACCAGCCGACATGCGCAGCATCATCCGGATCGTAAATAGAAAAATCCGTAGGTTCAATGCTGTCAAACGGGCTGCTTGTATCGTTTCTCGAATAAAAGATGCCGGACGTCGGGTCCGTAAACTCTGGATTATAGCGGATATAGCAGGTTAGAACACCCTGTGTGTTCTCGGCAAATTCCAGCAAAATCCCCATAAGACCCTCGGTATACTCTTCCACGTAGCTGGCGCTTGTTTGGAACTTCTTAAAATCCGTAAGCTGCTCCATACAGATATCCGCCATTGTGTTTACCGACTGTGAGATCTTATCAAACTGCATGTTTAACTCGTTTGCAAAATCCTTCGTCTGCAAAACAAGAATCTCTCCACATTCCTCAGATGTGGTTCTCGACGCTTCCATGATACCAACAACACCGCAGATGCCGCACGCTAAGAGCGCGCAGACAATGACTACAACAATGACTTTGACTTTAATCGTTCTCATAGATGCCCCCCTTATCGGATATAGGAAATATATACTATTTACTATAGCACACCATCCTAAAAAAGAAAACACTTTTGTCGAAAACTGACGGAAGCAAAGTCAATGACTAACAGCAAAACGATCACCGGGACCACGTAGATCAACAGCACTGATCCCATAAGACCCGCGAACCATCCGGTATCCGTCAGAATATCATAAACGGCGTATGCCGCCACGCTTATCTCAGGCAGAGTGTCCATCCATGCAAAAATCTGATCTCTCCCTCTTGTTTTTTATCCTGCCTCATTCAATTTACTTAAACGGATACTCTGATCTGCCGCGATGCATGCGTCGATGATTTCCTGAATGTCTCCGTTCATCACTTTGTCGAGCTTATATAAGGTCAGATTGATGCGGTGGTCTGTCACGCGTCCCTGCGGAAAATTATAGGTTCTGATCTTCTCGGAACGGTCTCCTGTGCCGATCTGTGAACGGCGCAGCTCCGCTTCCGCATCATGGCGCTGCTGCTGCTCCATATCATAAAGCTTCGCGCGAAGCAGCGCAAAAGCCTTCGCCTTATTCTGAATCTGTGATTTCTCAGTCTGACTATAGACTACAATTCCGGTCGGATAATGAGTCAGACGCACTGCGGAATCCGTTGTATTGACGCACTGTCCGCCGTTTCCAGAAGCACGCATCACATCAATGCGGATATCTTTTTCCTCAATCACAATGTCGATATCCTCGTCCACTTCCGGCATCACCGCAACGCTGATCGTTGAAGTGTGGATGCGTCCGCCGCTCTCGGTTTCCGGTACACGCTGGACGCGGTGCACGCCGCTTTCATACTTCATAACGGAGTATGCGCCCTTCCCGCTGATCGTAAACTGTACTTCCTTCATGCCGCCGATGCCGATCTCGTCCACATTCATCGTCTCAACCTTCCAGCGCCGCCCCTCCGCATAATGTACATACATGCGGTAAATTTCCGCAGCAAACAGCGCTGCCTCGTCGCCGCCTGCGCCTGCACGGATTTCGACAATCACGTTCTTCTCGTCGTTCGGATCTTTAGGCAGAAGCAGAATTTTTAGTTTCTGCTCCAAATCCTCCACACTTGCCTTGGCATCCCCCAGCTCCTCCTTGAGCATCTCGCGCATCTCCTCATCATTCTCCTCATCGAGCATGACAAGACTGTCCTCAATATCCTGTTTTTTCTTTTTATATTCCTGATAAGTTTTAACAATCGGCTCTAAATCGCTCTGTTCCTTCATCAGACTGCGAAAGCGCTCCTGATTCGACGTCACGGACGGCTCCGAAAGCTCGCTCATAATCTCCTCATAGCGCCTGAGTAAATCTTCTAATCTGTCAAACATGTCTCTATCCTCTTCTATATACAATTACCAATTTTCAATCTTTATCTGCTTATCCTGCAATCCGCACGCCGCGTACGACACGGTCAAGCCCCGCATAATCCTTGATTACATGTACGTCCTGATAACCCGCACTGCGCATCATTCCGCTGACTGCATCCCCCTGATCCGCCCCGATCTCAAAAAACAGCGCGCTTTCCCGCCTGACAAAGGCGGACGCACCGTCTATGATACGCCGGTAAAAGGTAAGTCCGTCCGCTCCGCCGTCAAGGGCCAGAAGCGGCTCATGCTCCCTGACTTCCGGCATCAGCGTCGGGATAACCGCGGAACGGATATAGGGCGGATTCGAGACAATCACATCAAACGCGGGTAAATCCGGTCCCAGCGCCTCATACAGGTCACCCTGTGCAAAAATCAACTCTCCCTGCGCGATTTTCTCTCCAAATCCAAGCATCTTAGCATTCTCTCCCGCAGCCGCCAGCGCCTCTTCAGATATATCCGCCCCAACGCCAAAGCACCCGTTCGAATAGCGCAGCAGCGACAAAAGGATACAGCCGCTTCCCGTGCACAGGTCCAGAACCGCCATGCCGTCATGCAGATAACGCATGACCTCCTCGACCAGAATTTCGGTATCCAGGCGTGGTATCAACGTATGCTGATTTACATAAAATTCCATTCCCATAAATGGCTGTGAATGTGTCAAATACTGAACTGGCACATGTTCAGTGCGTTTTCTTAAATAGTTAACATAAGTTTGTTCCTGAATCTCATCCAGTATCCGTCCGCTCTGTGTATACAACGCCTGATAATCCGTATGACAGACATATTCCAAAAGCAGACGCGCATCGGTTTTTGCTTCTTCAATCCCCTGCTCTGCAAGCAGGCGCATACCTTTTTCGTACGCCTCCCGATACGTCATGGCATTCTATCCTCTGAAAGTGTTTTTGCGGCAGCCTCCGCCTCTTCCGCCTGCGCCCAGACAGCAGCTTCTTCTTTCCGTGCTCTGGCGGCCGCCTCCGCGGCCTCTTCTTCCTCATCCTGCGCTCTGGCAGCGGCTTCTGCCGCCTCCTGCGCCTCCACGTCATAACCGAAGTTTTCTTTTAGATATTCCCTCCAGTCAAACACCGCTTCCACGGATTGTATGGCAACCTCGATCATTTCCTCATCCGGCTCCTTTGTGGTCAGGCGCTGCAGCAGCATGCCGGGCGCCGAGAGAATACGCACCAGAATATTGTCATGTTTCCCCGCAAACCGGATCAGTTCATAGGAAATCCCCGCTACGACCGGAATCAGCGCAACGCGCAGAACTACGCGGTATACCGGATTCGTCACTGTAATAAAAAAGAACAGAATGATACTGACAAACATGACAAACAACAGAAAGCTTGTGCCGCACCGGCGGTGCAGGCGTGAGCATCTTTTCACGTTTTCCACATAGAGTGCCCTTCCGCGCTCAATGCAATTGATACATTTATGCTCCGCGCCATGGTACCTATAGACCCGGCGGATATCCTTCATCAGCGAAATGAGCAGGACGTAGAGCAAAAAAATTGCAATACGGATCGCTCCTTCTATCATATTAAGAAGAGAATGATTCCTCACATATTTTCCAAACAGTGTGGACAGATAATAGGGCAGCGCAATAAAAACGGCAATGGAAAGTACAACGGAGACAATCAGCGTCAACGCCATAAATACTTTTTCCGCCCTGCCGCCCGTCACCTTGTTCAGCGCCTTGTCCGCAACGGATTCCTTTGCTTCTTCATCCTCATAAAAATCCGCCGAATAGTTGAGTGCTTTCATGCCAAGTGCAAAAGAGTCAATAAAATTGAATACCCCCCTGACAAACGGTACATTTTTCAGGAAACTGTCTCCGAGAATTCCGGCGTATTCCTGTGTATTCACCACAATCTCACCGTCAGACTTACGCACCGCCACGGCATAAATGTCTTTATTTTTCATCATAACGCCCTCGAGCACCGCCTGTCCGCCGATGCCCGAATAGCAGATTTTCCTTTTTCTGCGTGCCAAAACAATTCCTCCTTAAGCGCACCCATACAGACGGCGTGCCTGAGCCTTATCATTCAGAAAAAATAAGGTTGAGATATGATAACCTCAACCTTGTCTTCGTACTTATTGGTTTACAACGCCGTACTTCTTATTGAACTTATCAATACGTCCGCGTGCCTGTGCGGTCTTCTGCTGGCCCGTATAGAACGAATGGCACTTCGAGCAGACTTCAACGTGAATTTCCGGTTTTGTGGACCCGGTCACGAATGTATTGCCGCAGTTGCAGGTCACGGTTGCCTGATAATAGTTCGGATGGATTCCTTCTTTCATGCTTCTCACCTCTCTATGAAATCATTTTCTTAATGATTGTCCGTTTACAAACAGCGCTCTAACTATATCACAGAATACCCGCCGATGCAAGCATTTTTCATAAAAATATGTGAAAAATGAACGGAGCTCAGATGAAGCGCATTTTCTTTACCATCTGCACAAATTCGTTGTTATTGCGCGTGCGTGTGAACATGTCAAGTACCTTGTCCACCGCCTCGTCGGACTTTAAGCCGTTTAATGCCTTGCGGATCACGTTGATCGCCTCAAGCTCATCCGCTATGAGCAGAAGATCCTCGCGCCTCGTGCCGGACTTCGGAATATCAATCGCAGGGAACACGCGTTTTTCGGAGAGCTTGCGGTCCAGCACCATTTCCATATTGCCGGTTCCCTTAAACTCTTCATAAACAACATCGTCCATCTTGCTTCCGGTCTCTACAAGCGCAGTCGCTAAGATCGTCAGGCTGCCGCCCTCGCGCATATTGCGCGCAGCGCCGAAAAACCGCTTCGGCATATGGAGTGCCGCCGGGTCAAGACCGCCCGACAATGTTCTCCCGGAGGGCGGAACCGTCAGGTTATAGGCCCGTGTCAGTCTCGTGATCGAATCCAAAAGGATCATAACGTCTTTCTTGGATTCTACAAGACGCTTTGCGCGCTCAATGACCATCTCGGACACCCTCTTATGGTGTTCAGGCAGTTCGTCGAACGTCGAGTAGATCACTTCCACGTTCGGTCCCTCGATCGCTTCCTTAATATCCGTAACTTCCTCCGGCCGCTCATCGATGAGCAGGATGATCAGATGAATCTCTGGAGAGTTCCGTTTCACGGACTTTGCTACTTCTTTTAATAAAGTAGTCTTACCTGCCTTCGGCGGGGAGACAATCATGCCTCTCTGCCCCTTGCCGACCGGACTCATCAAATCCATGATGCGCATGGCGACCGACGCACCTGCAGTCTCCAGGCTTACACGCTCGTTCGGAAAGATCGGCGTCATATCCTCAAACGGCGTGCGCCTCGCAATAATCTCAGGCGGCAGCCCGTTTACTTTTTTGACATATAAAAGTGCGCTGAACTTTTCATTCTGCGTTTTGATGCGCGTGTTTCCCTCTACGATATCACCTGTTTTCAAATTAAAGCGGCGGATCTGACTCGGTGCGACATAAACATCATTCTCTCCCGGCAGATAGTTCTCACAGCGGATAAATCCATATCCGTCCGGCATCACTTCCAAAATACCGTTCGCCATGACTCCGCTGTCAAGCTCCTGTGGAAAACGCTCTTCCGCCTGCTCGTCCTTTTTCGGTTCGCCCGGTCTGTTTAACACAGGCTTCGGCTCAATATCCTTCCCCTGTGCCTTATCCGCCTCATCCTGCGCAAGCATCGCATCGATCAGCTCCGCCTTTTTCATAGTGGACGTTCCCTTCATTCCTCTTGCCTTGGCAATCTCTTTTAAGTCGCTGAGTGCCAGTGATTCATACTTTTCTCTCATACAACACCTTTCTTTTTACCATTTCCCTTTTGATTTACACAATCTCATTTATTACAATATCAATGCTGATTGATTTCTGTTTGTGGAAAGCCCTGCAGATCTGCATACGAATACTACTTTCGATTTCCTGCAAACATTATACTACACCATCCCATAAATAGAAAGTTCTTTTTTGCAAAATTATCCATTCCTTTTTTCTTTTCCGTAGATTAAAGAAAGAATGGCGGTGTCATGCTGGTTATGCTATAGTAGTCTAAAAGGCTGTCGTTCAGGTGATTGCGAAACGCCTAAAAGACTGTCGTTCATGGAAAGGAGACCATTTATGTACTGCACACGTTCCATCACAAAAGAGATCGTCTGGGTCGGCGCATCCGACAGGAGACTTGCACTGTTTGAAAATCTGTTTCCCATACCAAGAGGCGTTTCTTATAATTCCTATGTAATCACGGATGAAAAAACCGCTCTGATTGATACCGTAGACGCATCCGTTTCCCGTCAGTTTCTGGAAAATCTGCTGCATACGCTTTGCGGGCGGCCCCTTGATTATCTGATCGTCAATCATATGGAACCCGACCATTGCGCCTGCATCGGGGAACTTATGCTGCGCTTCCCCGATATGAAGCTTGTGGGCAATTCCAAAACCTTCCCCATGATCGCAAAGTTTTTTGGGGAAGTTCCCGACGAACTTAAGATACTTGTCAAAGAAAACGATACGCTTTCCCTCGGTACGCATACACTCCGCTTTTTTACTGCGCCGATGGTTCACTGGCCTGAGGTTATGGTAACTTATGACGAAAAAGAACAGATGTTATTCTCTGCGGATGCATTCGGCAGCTTCGGCGCGTTAAACGGCTGTCTGTTCGATGATGAGATTTGTTTTGAAAAAGACTGGCTCGACGATGCAAGGCGCTATTATGCGAATATCGTAGGTAAATTCGGTATTCCGGTACAAAACGCGCTCAAAAAGCTCTCGTCGCTTCCAATCAAAACGATCTGCCCGCTCCACGGACCAGTCTGGCGCGGTGATCTTTCCCCGATCCTTACCAAATATGATCTTTGGAGCCGTTATGAACCGGAGGAGCGCGCTGTCGCGCTGTTTTACGGCTCAATGTACGGCAGCACCGAAAATGCCGTAAACATCCTTGCCGTGAAGCTTGCCGAAGAGGGAATTCATAACATTGCCGTCTATGACGTTTCGGCCACGCATATTTCCACGCTGATCTCCGAAATTTTCCGCTGCAGCCATCTCGTGTTCGCAGCGCCCACTTATAACGGCGGCATTTATCCCGCCATGCGCAATCTTCTGGACGATATGGCGGCACTCGGCTTAAAAAACCGCACGGCTGCCGTTATTGAGAACGGCTCCTGGGCGCCCTCCTGCGGCAGACAGCTTTCCGAAGAGCTTAACGCGCTGAAAGATTTTCGTATCCTCGACCCGGTCGTCACGATACATTCTTCTGTGGGAGCGGATTCGGAGCATGCACTCAGCGCACTGGCAGAACAGCTGACAGCTTCCATAAAAGGGGTATCAGTTCATCCTTCGGCTGAACTGATACGTTGATGCACACAAAATGAGTTTTCAACTCATTTTGGCGCTCGCAACTCTCGCAAAATTGCAATGTGTCCCTTCGGGACGCATTGCAATGATTGACTTCGCGGTGCCGTATGGCTGTTACCAAAAGAGACCTGAACATTTGAATTTCATCTTGCCCTGTCCGGTTAAGTACGCTACAATATCCACAGAGTTTCACTCACAATTTAGATGACCGCATGCCTGCAGACTGCGGCCAGATGGAGGATAACAAGAATGACAACCAGTGAAAAAGCGCTTGCGCTCCATGAAAAATGGAATGGAAAGCTTGAAACCGTATCAAAAACTCCGGTTAAGTCCAGAGAGGACCTCTCCCTTGCCTACACCCCCGGCGTTGCCGAGCCATGCAAAGTGATTGCCGCAGACAGGGAAGCCGCCTACAAATATACGTGGAAATCGAACACCGTTGCCGTCGTGTCCGACGGCTCCGCCGTACTTGGGCTTGGCAATATCGGTCCCTATGCAGCCATGCCCGTTATGGAAGGAAAGGCTGTGCTGTTTAAGGAATTCGGAGGAGTCAATGCGGTCCCGATCTGCCTTGACACACAGGACACCGAAGAAATCATCAAAGCCGTGACCTACTTAGCGCCCGGTTTCGGCGGCATCAATCTGGAAGACATCAGCGCGCCGCGCTGCTTCGAAATTGAAGAGCGCTTGAAGAAGCTGCTCCCGATCCCGGTTTTTCATGACGACCAGCACGGTACCGCCATTGTGGTTCTCGCCGGCATTATCAACAGCTTAAAAGTCACCGGCAAGAAGAAGGAGCAATGCAAGGTTGTAGTCAACGGTGCGGGCAGCGCCGGCATTGCCATCACAAAGCTGCTCTTAACTTACGGCTTTTCCAATATCATTCTCTGCGACAAAGTTGGCATTCTTTCCCGTTCCACGGAAAACCTAAACTGGATGCAGCAGGAAATGACGGCACAGACAAATCCAAACAATGAAACCGGCACGCTCGCAGATGCCCTGCGCGGCGCGGATATTTTTGTCGGCGTTTCCGCGCCGAACATTGTCACGCCTGAAATGGTATCAAGCATGAATCATGATTCCATTCTCTTTGCAATGGCAAATCCGGTTCCTGAGATCATGCCTGATGCGGCGAAAGCTGCAGGCGCCCGCATTGTCGGCACGGGACGTTCTGACTTTCCGAATCAGGTCAATAACGTCGTGGCATTCCCCGGCATCTTCAAGGGCGCTCTTGAAGGGCGTGCGGCACAGATCACCGAAGAGATGAAGCTTGCCGCCGCTGCCGCCATTGCAGGGCTCGTGCCGGACGATCAGTTAAATGACGAGAACATCATGCCGGAAGCCTTTAACCCGCAGGTTGCTGAAGTGGTCGCCGAAGCAGTGAAATCGCATATCCGCTGACCGGCGGACAGCATCGCAGCTTTGAAAGCACAGCACACAGCCCAGAATAAGACATTTGAAATGACGCACGAATACGGTTATTATTCTTTGTCGGAATATTGCAAAAATACATATGGCGAAAAGCTTTACCGGATTGCACTTAACGCGGGCATGACCTGCCCAAACCGCGACGGCACGCTTGACAACAGGGGATGCATTTTCTGCTCTGCAGGCGGAAGCGGTGATTTTGCCGTTCCTGCGGCTGCAGCCCGGAATGCTGTTCCGGCTTCCGATCGCATAACAAATGATATTTATACGCAGATTGAATCAGGAAAGAAACAGAGCGCCGCAAAGTTTCATGGTTCACGCTATATCGCTTATTTTCAGGCATATACGAATACCTACGATACGCCTGAAAGGCTGTACCGGCTTTACACGCAGGCGCTCTCCCATCCCGATGTCGCCGGAATCTCAATCGCCACCCGTCCCGACTGCCTTTCTGATGAGGTGCTCGGGGTGCTTTCCCGCTGCCGGACGGAATATCCCGGTCATTTTATCTGGATTGAGCTGGGACTGCAGACAATTCATGAACAGACTGCCCGGTATATCCGGCGCGGCTACGCTCTCCCGGTTTTTGAACAGGCAATGCAGATACTAAAAAAACACGGGCTTCCCGTGATCGTCCATGTCATTGCCGGGCTGCCCGGCGAGGATGCCGGTCAGTTTTATGAAACAATAAGTTATGTAAACAATCTGCATCCGTTCGGTATCAAAATACAGCTTTTACATGTACTGCGCGGCACTGATCTTGCTGCCGAATATCATAACAAGCGTTTTGAAACATTGACACTGGAGCAGTATCTTGAAATGACCGCACATGCCCTTACTCTGCTCTCCCCGGACATCGTCATTCACCGGCTGACAGGGGACGGTCCGAAGAAACTGCTGATCGCGCCGCTCTGGAGCGCAGACAAGAAAAACGTATTAAATACGCTGCACCGCTATCTCCGGGAACATGGCATCGTGCAGGGAAGCGCAGCGCAGCAGAAGGCGTCGTCCAAAGAAACCGCATGCATGCCTGCTCCTGCAGGAACCCCCGCCAAATAGACTGCGGACACTACTGTATGATATCATGTATCATACTATCTACGAGGACACTAGATTGAAAAATCAAAGATTTTTCACACGCAAATTTGTGCCGGAGCGCCACAAATTTGTTTGATGGCAGACGCAAATTTGATATTTGCGTCGCCCCGTCGCATAAAACGCTCCGGAATGGGGATTTTTATGAATCAGGATTCACTGACCTTGTACCGTCTGATCGTACTTTATATGCTCAGCCGGGCGGCATCTCCGCTGTCGAGCGCACAGATCGCCGATTTTATTCTGGAAAAAGAATACACAGGATATATCACGCTTCAGCAGGTCTTAAGCGATCTGACAGAAGAATCATTCATTACTTCCACAACAATGGAAAACCGCACGCTTTATCAGATCACGCAGGAAGGTCAGAAAACGCTTTCTTTTTTTGACAACCGGCTTCATTATTCCATCAAGAACGATATTCACGAATATCTTTCCACGCATGAGATTCAGATCCGCAACGACCTTTCTATTCTGACTCACTATAGAAAGGAAACGTCGGGTGACTATGTTGCGGAGCTGATCGCAAAAGACCATGATAATGAGCTTGTCCGTATCTGCCTGAACGTACCCTCGGAGGATTTTGCCGCAAAAGTCTGTCAGAACTGGAAAGATAAAAACGAAACGATCTATCAATACCTGATTCAGGAACTGTTCTAAAAGAGTCCTCTCACAAATCCGGCAGTTCTGCCCGTACTCATCCGTCCAAATCCAGCAGTTCCGTCCGCACGCATCCGTCCGTATCCGGTAATGTCAGCCCCATAATCCGCGCGAGTGTCGGCGCTTCGTCCCAGAGCTTCATAGCGCTGCACGCTCCGCCTTTTTTTGCGCCATAACCCGACGCCAAAAAAAACGTCTGATATTTTGGAAGCGATGGCAGATAACCATGCGTCGCTTTCATCCGATGCCGCTCCAATTGGTCGACTGGACAAGTCAACCTTCGACAATCATCCAGAAAATAATACCCGTTTTTTGCCTCCAATAACATGACACATGCGTCATCCGCTCCCTGTTCAGCAGCCTCCCGTGCACTAAAAATGCGGGATATACCGCCTGACAGTTCCTGAAATATCTCTGTCAGCTTCCGTGTCAGTTCTTCCGTCATATCAGATCGTTTTCTGATGTCAGGATGCAGATAAACATAACAGGACCCATCACAGTTTTTTGCCGCTGCCTGATAATCCGTGATTCTTCCTTTTTTATCCACATGCAATAACCCATGTTTTTTTAACAGATAATTTGGATACAGGACGGTATGGCAGTCCATCTGGTAATGGTCTCCCAAAACCACGACCGTCGTGTCTTCCATTCTGTGACAGCTCCCGGCTTCTGTCTTTGCAAGCGCCTCCATCATCCTGCCGATCCTCCCGTCCAGCCGCTTTAACGCGCGCCGGATTTCAGGATGCGCAGTCCCAAGCTGATGCCGGTGCGCGTCCACATCGAGAAAGTGGATCATCATGAGTTCCGGGTTATAGCGCATAATCGTATCGACCGCGGCCTTCTCCAGAAAATTGTCCAGCTCTGGTTCACGGACCCCTTTCAGTTCCTTCAAAGCATGCGGCAGCAGACTGAGCACATAGCCTGCTGAGCCGTCCATGATCGTTTTCATGATCAGGTTCTGCCATGGCCTTACCGCATGAATCTCCGGAAGATTATATGTGATACCGCTTTTCCCTGTCACGGGCCAGAGCAGGGAGCATACGCGGTCCCCCCGCTTCAATGCCTCATCATATAAGGTTGTTCCCCGGATCCATCTGCGGCTGCTCATCCAGTCCGGATTCTCCCGCTCCGGTTGAAAACAGGTGTTATTGATAATCCCATGACTGCAGGGTTTTCTTCCTGTGATAATCGTCGTATGCGCAGGATAGGTGATGGACGGATAGACACTCTCCACATTCTCACACAACGCCCCCTGTCTGCAGAGCCATCCAAAATTTGGCAGCTTTTTTAACACGGATAAATCCTCGGCTCCGACTGCATCAAAGGACAGAACGACCATCCTCCGCCTTCTTTTTTCCTCTTTTTTCAATCTAATCCTCCGTGCCCGCATCTTCCGGGCCTGCTGATTCATTCTTCTACCTCCGCATATCGCAGGCATTTGCCTGCGATATTGCACCAATAAGTAGTTTGAAAGGGACTTTCAAACTTCTCCCTCTGCTTTTGAAGTTTGCTGCGCCTCTTTTTTGATGCGGCTCATATGCTCTTTGATCTTCTGTTCATATCCGTTCCCGTCCGGCCGGTAAAACTCTTTTCCGCTCAGCTCATAAGGCAGATACTGCTGCCGCACATAATGATTTGGATAGTCATGCGCATACAAATAGCCTTCCCCGTGTCCAAGCTTTGCAGCACCTTTATAATGCGCATCCTGTAAATGCACGGGTACTGGGAGATTACCTGTTTCCTCCACAGTCTGCATCGCCTCCCAGATCGCATTGGAGCATGCGTTGCTTTTCGGCGCGCAAGCCACATATACAGCCGCTTCCGATAAAATGAGCTGCGCCTCAGGCATGCCGATACGCTCCGCGGCCTGCGCTGCGCTGACCGCCACTGTCAGCGCCTGCGGGTCCGCCGTTCCGACGTCCTCCGCCGCACAGATCATGATCCGGCGTGCAATAAAGGTCAGGCTCTCTCCTGCATAGAGCATTTTGGCAAGATAATAGACAGCCGCGTCGGGGTCGGAGCCTCTCATGCTCTTGATAAACGCAGAGATGGTATCATAATGATTATCTCCTGTTTTGTCATAACGAACCGCCCGTTTTTGAATACACTCCTGCGCGACTTCGAGCGTAATATGGATTGCACCGTCCTCCCCACGCTCCGTTGTCTTTATGCCAAGCTCAATGGCATTGAGCGCATGACGCGCATCCCCTCCCGCCGCATCCGCAAGGAACATAAGCGCTTCCTGATCGATCACAGCCCCATACGCGCCCATCCCTTTATCCTTGTCATAAACAGCGCGGGAAATCAATGTCATGATCTCTTCTTTTTGAAGCGGTTTTAATTCAAACACCATGGAGCGTGAAAGCAGGGCGCTGTTCACTTCAAAATAGGGATTTTCCGTCGTTGCCCCGATCAGCGTCAGCGTTCCATCTTCCACGAACGGAAGCAGGTAATCCTGCTGCCCTTTATTGAACCTGTGAATCTCATCAATAAATAGGATCGTCTTTTTCCCGTACATTGCGGCGCAGTCCTTCGCCTTCGCCACAACCTCCTCCATATCCTTTTTCCCGGCAACTGTCGCGTTCATCTGCAGAAATTCCGCGCTCGTCGTATTGGCAATGACCTTGGCAAGCGTTGTCTTTCCTGTTCCGGGCGGACCGTACAGAATCAGTGAACCCAGCTTGTCCGCACGAATCGCGCGGTAGAGCATCTTATCTTTTCCGATAATGTGCTGCTGTCCGACGATTTCCTCTAAGGTCGTCGGGCGGATGCGTGCCGCTAAGGGCGACTCCTTCTCCATATTTTTTTCGCGAAGATACGAAAACAAATCCATGTTATCCATGTTCATCCTCATCCTTACCCAGCATGCAGATTGGAGCACAGACACCAATCCTGCACCCCATACATCAAAACCATATCCCCGAAGAATCGCGAAAGCGATTCTTCAGAAAATGATCTGGATATTCTTAAATCAGGTATTTTCTGATCTTAGAATGTCTTCAGAAAACGATTTAGATTTTCTTGGGTCAGGTATTTTCTGACCCTAGAAAGCCTTCAGAAAACGATTTAGATTTTCTTAGGTCAAGTATTTTTTGACCTTAGAAGATCTTCGTTTTCTTTAGTCCAGTATCAGCTCATCCACAGTGACAAATTCATATCCCCGCTTTTTAAGCTCATCGACAATGACAAGTGCCGCATCAACCGAACTTGAATAGACGTCATGCAGCAGAATAATACTGTCCCCCTCCGTTTTTTCAAGCACTCTGCTGATCACGGTGCCAGCGTCCGAACAACACCAGTCCAGCGGATCAACATTCCATAACACCTGTATCATATTGAGACTTTTCTCATATTTTTTATCCCATTCTCCATAAGGCGGCCTGACAAATTCGGTATGCTGTCCCGTGATCTCATAAATGACCGCATCCGTTTTCTGCAGTTCTTCCTCAAACTGACCGGCGTTGCCGGGCGTAAGCTGAATATGGGAATAGGTGTGGTTTCCGATCAGATGCCCGTCCTCTGCCATTTCCCGGATCAACTCCGGGTATTGCTCAGCGCTCTGCCCCAGCACAAAAAAAGTAACGCGCACATCCCGTTCACGAAGCCCTTCTAAAAGCCGCTCCGTATAACGCGGATGAGGACCGTCATCAAACGTCAGCGCCACCTTTTTGATATTCAATCCGTCATTTTCCTGCGGTTCTAGCGGTTCTGCACCACCCGTACTGTCATCCGCAGTCCTGAATACAGGACTGTCCCCCTCCGCCCCCTGCAGGCTGCCCGCTGCAAGCAGACCAAGCGCAGTCACTGTCAGGAACCCCGCTATGAAACAAGCCCTCTTCCGCCACAGATGCATCCGGCATTTCCTCCACTGCTGCCACAGTTTCCTCTACCCTGTTCCAAAAAGCAGACGGCAGCCGCTATCCAACACACTCTCTATTATTCTATGACGGAAAATCCAGATTTGAGATATATTTTTTTTCAAAGGATGCCTGCATGGCAAGATTCAGGTAAACGGAATGACGCGCCAATTGCTCCGTGCACGCCGCAAACGCATCCATCCCGCCGTTTTCAAGCATGCCTCCAAGCATGCACGCCCCCTGCAGAGCTGTGTTGCCCGCCGCTTTGATCTTTCCTTCAAACGCATTTGGAAGCAGGCCAATCCGCAGAGCCGCTTCCGGTTTCAGGTAATAACCGAAGCCGCCGGCAAGCCGGACGAAAGAAACTTCCTGCGGCGCTGCACCGTATCGTTCCAACAGAAGCTCGACGCCCGTCCTGATGGCCGCCTTTGCTTTTTGAAGCTCTCTGATGCTCTCCTGCGTGATATGCGCGCCGCTGCGGTCAATTCCCTTGGAAAAATAGGGCTCCTGCAAAAGACCATGCGCATCCATCAATCCTTCCTCCAGCAGACCGGCGGCAATCCGTATCAGATCGGCTCCCATCAGATCAGCGCTCACGTTTCCTTCAAAAGCCGGTCCTGCCGCAGCCGCCGTACATAGGAAGTTTTCTTTATTTCCCAGAACAATCTCGCCGTTCGTCCCAAGATCAATGAATAATTGCAAGTCACTTGCTTTATGTAAACCCATTGCTGCCATACCGGATACAATATCCCCGCCCACAAACGCCGAAATACCACATATAATGTATGCAGGAATTCCTGCAACCACTATCTGTTGTGTTTTTATGTTGACCGGTTCAAACGGAAATGCAGAAAGCGGCTCGAGCTGGTCTCCGCAGAGCAGATGCACCATTGTGGTATTCGCCGCAATCACCATGTAGGAAGGCGCGTGACCACACTGCTGCGCGATAGACTTAAGGCCCTCCTCAAGACAACTTACGATCTGCCCGCGCATTTCCTCCGCATGACCCTGCATACCGGCTCCGATGCGGGAGACAACGTCCGCACCGTAACTACGCTGGGGATTGAGCGCCGCATAGCTTCCAACTTCCTTTCCGCCGCACATACCGCGCATTGCAACCGTCGTTGTCCCAATGTCAACTGCGGCAAATACGGGATGGGAGACGCCGGATATCACACCCGTACCAAATGCCGGCGTTCTGTCCGCCCCCTTCGAATCCACTTCACATTCTGCAGCCGCAGTCGACAGGCCTGACGTTTCGGCTATTGTCTGCAGTTCTGTCATTTCATCTGCTGCAATATTGATCTGGTCCGAATCCGGCAGAACCCCGACCACGTCAGGAAACACTGCCGCCTCCGCCTCCAAAATAAGCTCCGTATCCCCGGTCACCAAATGGCGGCACGCCAGCCGCACGCCTGCACGCAATTCGTCCGCAGAAAGCAGTGCGCGCTCCCCCGCAGCCGGCAGCGGCGCTCCCTTCGCAAAACGCACCTTGCATTTCCCGCAGCTTCCGTTTCCGCTGCAGTCATGCAGGTACAGACCGCCGCGTTTTAGTACCGTATAGAGATTTTCATTTTTCTCCGCCGTCAGCAGACGCCGCTCAATTGCATCGCCCCGATAAAAGGCGCCATGTACCAGCAGCGTGATCATTTCAGACAAATTGATTCCTCTCCCTGTCATAATGATAGCCAATTTGTTCCAGTGTCTGTGTGATACGTGAAAAATCCTCTTCCATATCGTCGCACAGCTCCTCTAAACTCCCATAATAATCGCGCAGCTTTAAGTTGACTGCGCTGAGCAGCATCACCGCATCCTTGGGCAGCATCGCCTTATCCCCGCTTTCATCTGTTTTCTATGTTTTGATTATAACATGCCTTCCTTTCTGTTAAAAGAGCAGGAATCGGGCTTAAAGAAAAGCGCTTAGAGAAAAGGAATTCCTATAGCTTAAAAATAAGACCGAAAACCCGTATTCCAGATTCTCGGCCGCTTATTTTTTGATCCCGTTGCCCAGTTACTGCTTCGTAACCTGTTTATGAAATTCATCAACACTTTCCGCTTTTGCCGCCAGCTTCACCCACGTGCGAAGTGTCGCCTCATCCTCCTGCATGGTGACATGCTCGCGCAGGGAAACCGGGACTTCGCCCAGACTGCCAAGCAGATCAAGTACCGCTTCTGCAAGTCCTTCCTCTCTCCCCTTTTTTCTTCCCTCTTCACGTTCCTCCCTGCGTATCCTCTGTTCAATCTCAAAGCTTTTCATATAGGTGAGCCCCACTTTCCCATCACGCTTTACTGCTGTTACCATTTCATGCAGCCTTTTAAGGTTCTCGGTTTTCGCATTTTCCTTTGACGTGTGCTCCATATAATACAGAAATTCCCGCAATTCCTCCGGCGGATCTCCCTTCGTCCCTTTCGTATAAAGAAAGATCGTTCTTACCCCGTCCTCATACGGAAGCTCCGGTACCTCTATACAGCCGCTTTTGACCGTATAAACCATCCGGTCAAGCCCGAACGGGTCATAAGTCGTAATAAAGATGACAAACACATTTCTTAAGCTTCCATATTCTTCTCCCGCCTTCAGACTTCCCGCATCCAGCTTCGCATGATAGAAACGCGCCCGCCTCGGCAGGGCGGCAACGTCTTCTTTCCCACTGTTGTTGTCCGGCTCTAAGTCAAAAAGTTCTCCATCTTCTTCATCCCAAAAGAGTTTCCAACGGAAACTCTTTCAAAGAATGCAAGGCATTTAATTGCTTTGCATTCTTTTGTAGACATCCATGCGGATACCATGACTGTCTGTGTCCTCTCCCTGCATAAAATGTTGTGGGATAACTTTTATTTTTCCGATCTTTCTGCCTAAAATGCATTCCAGTATGCATCTCGCTGCAGGCTCTCCATAGACTTGATGACTTGTCAGACTGTTCACCAGAAAGTCATCCACAAGATTTAACTCTTCCAGTTTCCTCATTCGTTTTCCTCCTGTTCCCATAGTGCAGCGAACGCCACCACGTTTTACGAGCCGGCTGATCATAAGAAAAACAGGAGTGCATGCTATTCCCTCTTATGACCTTCTCACACTATGCTCATCATATAATAAATTGTTTTGGGATAAAGCATAGATTGTTTTCATAGGATGTTCTTTTTCCTTGAAAAACTCTTCAGGTCATAAGGGAGATTCCCTGTAAGACACGGCAGAATGCCGCCAAAGAATATATGCTTTGTGGAAATTATAGCAAAGGACATTTTTCGTGTCAACGAAAATTTCCATAGGAGCAATTTCCATGGAAGCAATTTCCATGGAAGCAGCTCCCATGGAACCTTATACCGCGCCCCTGTCCTGCACCAGCCTTTTCTGCATCTTTCCACAGGTAAACGGGAAAAAATCATATTTCACCGTACCAATATGCTTCGCACCGTTTTCTTCATACCATCTGCGAAGCTTTGTATTTTCTTCCACAATCCCGATATTCATCACGGAGCATCCCATGTTCTTTGCCTCCGATACCGCGTGCTCCAGCAGTTCTTTCCCAATTCCCCGGTGACGGTACGCTGCAGGGACGCAGAGATTATTCAATTCGCACTCGCTTTCACTCTGCCTGCAGAGGGAATAATATCCGGCAATCCGTCCGTCTTCCTCATAGACAAACATTGGTCTTTTTTCCTGCTCATAATGATAAAGCAGGCGCTCCAAAGTGGTCGCAAACGCCGTAAACCGCGGCGCGTTCTCTTCCGTAAATCCAAATTCGTCCGCCACAGTCCGAAAGCTGCTGCGGATCACGCTGACGCACTGCTCCAAATCCTTTTTAGACACTTCCCGGATCATATGTGCCCTCCTCTTCCCATAATTCGTGACTAGGTAATTGCCTAAAATCCATGACTCTCCATACGGCATACAGCCCCACAGAAACATGCCATCCCTGCCGCCCTATAACCGGACATGGGCAGTCAGGCTGTTTTTCCCTGCTGCCTTGACAAACCCCATTGATTCATACATTGCGATCGCGGCGGTTTTATCGACGTCGACTAAAAGCATCATATTCTTTGGTTTGTTGAGTTCGATCGCTTTTGCAAGCATTGCTTTTCCGTATCCTTTTCTACGGTATTCTTCTTTGACAAATACATCATAGGGTTCATTTTCATCATATTTATGCGTTACATCAATATAACCGGCCACCTCATGATTCTCGATCGCAAGAATGATCCGAAACCTATCCGGCGCATCAATGACTTTTTCCGCCGTCCAATAGCCGTCTTTTGAATGCATGGAACAGTATTGCTCCCTGTATTGGGGGCTGTACAATATGATCTGATGGCCGCTCTGATAGGGAACGTCCTTTTTCAGCTCCATTTTCTGCTGCTCCGTTTCAAATTCCGTTTTCTCCCCGCAAAGCAGCTCATGGAGCAGGTAATTTTGCGGATTATAAACAAAATCAGCCTGAAAGCCGCAATAGTTTTCTTTCAGATAAAACAGCATCTCCTCATAGGCTTTCCGGTTTCGAGACAGACCGGCAAGCATTTCAAGATAGGATTCCTCTTCCAGAATTAAAAAAGCAAACAGCCCTGTCAGTTCTTCTTTTTCAAAAATCCCCCAAAGCTGATGTGACGGCTTGTCCGGGGCATCCAGCAGATTGCACCGGATCTGCTCCTGACCGTCAAGCATCGGATCGCTAAAATCCGGATCGCTGTTTATCTCATTGATAAAACCCATGTATTCATCCGCACTTTTCAGTATTCTAAGCATTCCGCAGATTCCCTCCAGCCTGATTCGCAGCCGCCTATACAGCTGTATTTCCGGGTTTAGTATATCACAGGCATTTTCTTTTTTCCATGATGACCTTTATCTGCACCTCTTTTGGGATACCGCATAGAATAGATTAAGTAATCATGCCGAGGCATCATCATGCGCAGACATCCAATTCGGGCAGCCGCCGACACTCCGGACCTGGGCGGACTAACCATCCAAGTGACCTCCACGATCGGGCTTATCCCGATTGAGGGCGCAACCATTGCTATTCAGAATTCCAATGAAGAAGGGACCACAATTGAGGAACTCCGTACCAACAATTCCGGGCAGACCGACACGATCGAACTGCCCGCACCACCTTTTGAATACAGTCAGGAACCCGGCTCTAACCAGCCCTATACCGACTATAATCTGACCATCACGGCGCCGGGTTACGAACCAACCGTCATAAACGGCACGGAAATCCTGCCCGACGTCACCGCAATTCAGAATGTGGAACTGACGCCGATTGAAACCGGAACCGGTGAAGATCAGATTACGATACCGGACCACACGCTATACGGCGATTATCCTCCGAAAATTCCGGAAGACGAGATCAAGCCAATGGATGAATCCGGCAGTATTGTGTTAAGCCGCGTCGTCATCCCGGAATACATCGTCGTACATGACGGCACGCCAAATAATACGGCTGCCGGAAACTACTATGTCACTTACACCGACTATATCAAAAACGTCGTTTCCTCCGAAATCTATGCCACCTGGCCGGAAAACACGATTTACGCCAACACCTTAGCGATTTTAAGCTTTACGCTCAACCGGGTCTATACGGAATGGTATCGGAATCAGGGTTATAATTTTACGATCACCAACTCCACGGCATACGACCAAAAATGGATTCGCGGAAGAAACATCTACACGAACATCGACCGTATCGTGGACAGCATTTTTAACAACTTCCTTTCCCGCCCCGGTGTACGCCAGCCAATCTTTACATCCTACTGTGACGGAAAGACCACGACCTGCAGCGGACTTTCCCAGTGGGGCTCCAAATATCTCGGTGATCAGGGCTACAGCGCAATTGATATCATCCATTATTATTATGGAAGCGATATGTATATCAACTCCACGACAAGTGTATCAGGCATACCCTCCTCATGGCCGGGCTACAACCTCTCCGGCGGCGCGACAGGACAAAAAGTACAGCAGATTCAGGAACAGCTCAACCGCATCGCGCGCAATTACCCTGCCATTCCGACGATTGCCGCAGACGGCATCTACGGACCAAATACGGCTGAGGCTGTCCGCACGTTCCAGCGCATTTTCCGCCTGCCGCAGACCGGCGTCGTCGATTATCCGACCTGGTATAAAATTTCGGAAATCTATGTCGGCGTCTCGCGCATTGCAGAACCGGGAACCTAAAAAAAGTCCGGCTTCCAAGGAGGCTGCTTTTCACAGCCTCTTTGGGCATGCCCGTCACTCCTCAATTCTTACATGATAAGAATAAAACGTGACGCCGCCGATTTCCGTCTCCTCCCATTCCCATCCGTATCTGGGATACAGCGGCAATACATCGTCCTCACCTGTCCCTCTCCAAGGTCTCTCCCGCTCTTTTTCCCTCACCAATTCATCATCCCGATAATATAATTCCCGATATGCCTTAACAGCATGATACTCTTCATTCAATCGGGGATCCTCATACCAGCCTGCCATACAGCAGTTCCCTCTGCGGTCTTCCCTGACGGCGTAAAAAAAGAAGCAGCCCCCACTTCAAGGATACAGAACAAACAGACTACCGCAATTTCCCAGATCCGCCTCTTCATCTTCTTCTCCTCTAATGATGACTGCTTACCAAATCATTCTCTCACAAATTCGCCAAATGCCTGCATTCTGTCCGTTACCCTAAAAGCAATGCTGTACGCAATTCAGCCTCTTTACTTCCCCATTACAAAATAATACCCATGGAAGCGCTGACTCAATCAACGTTTCCCTATATTTCTTCCTCAAACTGATAATCTTTCCCCGGCAGCACCGCGTTTAGAATAATGCCGACCAGCGAACCGATCGCAAGACCGCTTAATGAGATCGTCACCTTACCGATCGTAAACGCGATTGCACCTGCAGCGCTGTAGTTGATGCCAATCGAGAGTACCAGGATCAGCGCGGCGATCAGCACATTGCGGCTCTTCGTAAAATCACATTTAGACTCCACAATATTGCGCACGCCGACAGCTGAGATCATACCATAAAGAACGAGTGACACACCGCCGATTGTAGCGGCAGGCATACATTCAATCAGTGCCGACACCTTCGGACAGAATGAAAAGAGAATCGCAAAATAAGCAGCCAGACGGATGACAAGCGGGTCGAACACCTTCGACAGCGTCAGCACGCCCGTGTTCTCACCGTAGGTCGTATTTGCCGGGGCGCCGAACAGGGATGCCAGAATTGTTGCAAGTCCGTCACCAAGCAGCGTTCTGTGCAGTCCGGGGTCCTTGATATAATTTCTTCCGACTGTGGAAGAGATTGCCGAGATATCACCGATATGCTCCACGACCGTCGCAAGCGCGATCGGCATGATCGTGATCACGGAAGTAATCAGCAGCGACACATCCAAATCCTTAAAAATAGAAAATACCGTCTGATCAAAAGAGACCGGCAGCCCGATCCATGCCGCTTCCTTCACTGCCGTAAAATCCACATTTCCCGTAACCGCTGCCACAAAATAAGAAGCAAGCACGCCGAGTATGATCGGAATGATCCTGACCATCCCTTTCCCCCAGATATTGCAAATGACAACGACCACAATCGCAATCAGCGCAATCCACCAGTTTGTCGCACAATTATTCACCGCTGACTGGGATAAATTAAGTCCGATGGCAATGATAATCGGTCCCGTGACAATCGGTGGGAAAAATTTCATAACCTTTCCGGAACCAAACGCCTTAATCAGCAGCGACAGCAGAAGATAGACCAATCCGGCGCAAGCGACGCCGAAACATGCATAGGGCAGCAGTTCAGCCTCCCCGTTTGGCGCAATTGCCCAATATCCCGCAAGGAATGCGAACGAGGAGCCTAAGAACGCCGGCACCTTCCCTTTCGCCAATAAATGAAACAGCAGCGTTCCAAGTCCGGCGAACAACAGGGTCGCCGCCACACTCAAGCCTGTGAGTGCCGGAACGAGCACCGTCGCCCCGAACATGGCGAACATATGCTGCACGCCGAGAACCAGCATCCTCCCCGCCCCAAGCTCCCTCGCATCGTAAACGGGGTCTACACCGATAGAATTTTTCTTTTGACTCATTTGAATACCTGTTCCTTTCTGCCTTTGAATTTTTATCGTTCTGCGAACAGCCTGTTCTAACCTCTCCGCCCGGTCACGCTTCTTATAACACGCTCCTCAGCTGATTAAGCGCGCCTTTCATATCCTCTGCATTAAGCTTTTCGGCGGTCTTCTGAATGGCCTTCCTGTCATTTGCATTCAGCCTGAACTTTAAGATTTCTTCCACCTTTAACATGGCGCCTTTTAAGTTTTCGGACTCCAGTTCTCTCTGCAGTTTCTTAAACTCTGCGGTAAGCTCCGAAGGCTGAAACGATAAAACGCCCGCCCTCTTCAACGTACGCAGAATCCTCTCGTGCAGGTCATCCGCCTGAAACGGTTTGACAATATAATCATAAATTCCAAGCTTTGTGCTTTCCAGAAATGTCGTTCTGTCATTTTTAGCGGTCAGCATGATTACAGGAATTGATTCGCCGCCCCTCATCGCACGGATTTCCTTCAACGTTTCCAGACCGTCCATTGACGTCATCTGAATATCCAGCAGAATGAGATCAGGCGTTTCGTTTTTTAGAAACTGCAGCGCCCTGCTGCCCGAATTGACCGCAATCACATCATACTCATCCTTTAGTTCCTGTTCAATGGACGCTAAATTGATCGCGCTGTCATCCACCGCTAGAATTTGAACCCTTGTTCTCATTTTCCCCTCCGTTTTCCAATTCTTCTATCACTTGCTGCAGCATCTGCTCCGCTGCATCATCCTCATAGAGCTGTAACTGATCCCGGATTTCCGTAAGCTTCTCTCTCACCTGCCCGTCAAGACTATGCTTTAACAGTTCTTCCACGATCTCAGTACACTCCCGCGAACGGAATTTTTTCAAGCGCGCTAACGCTTCTTTGACCTGTAAAAGCAGCTCTTCCCTGTCAAGCGTCCCCTCCTCCGGCTCTGGATCGGCTTTTATTGTATCCTTCATATATGCTTCGATATGTGCGATCAGCTCCTGATATTCTTCAAACAGCTCTTCAAAATGCGCTCTGACAAACTCCGTGTCTCCCCGCGCCGCCGCTTTCTCATGCTCCTTCGCATGTCCGGAAAGCTCCATCGCTCCCACATTGGCAGATGCACTTTTCAAACCATGCACTTCAATCTCGTAATTTTGATAATCTTCTTTCTCAAATAATTGCCTGAGCTGCTTTAATTTTCGCTTTCCCTCAAGGCAGTAAAGCTGCAGCAGCCCGATAAAATCTTCTACCGAACCGGAATGATGCTGCATTGCTGCGTCCACGTCAATACCTTCGATGGCGATCCGCGCCTCCGCTTCCGTTTCGCCCGCGGGTTCAACCTTTCGCAGTTCCATGGGGGCAGCATTGTGCGCCTCAGGCAGCGCCGCTTTCTTTTCCTCCGGTATCCATTTTGCCAGTACCCTGCTTAAATGCTTCTTGTCGATCGGCTTCGGCACAAAATCCTGAAAACCATTCTCCAGAAAGCGTTCCTTCACACCTTCCATAGCGTTTGCTGTCGCCGCAATGATGACTGGCTTTACCCCGTTTTCCCCGCATTCGCGCCGGATAATACGGACAGCCTCAATCCCATCCATTCCCGGCATCATATGATCCATCAGAATCAGATCGAACATTGTTTTCTTTACCAGTTCTATCGCTTCCGGTCCGCTCTCCGCTTCCGTCAGTTCCAGTCCATACGGCGTCAGAAAGCCTCTTGCCACTTTTCTGTTGATCAGATTATCGTCCACTACTAACACCTTACAGCCGCTCGTCAAAAAGCTCTCCGGCTCGGACTCTTCCTCCTTCGGAACATCCGGCTGCTCAACAAGCGTGCGGCTGTCAACGATCTGCTGCGGGATCGTGACAATAAATGCGGAACCTTCCCCATAGACGCTTTCCACCCGGATACTGCCGTTCATCAATCTGACAAATTGTCTGGTTATGGAAAGACCCAGCCCGGTTCCCTCCACACTGCGGGATTTTCCCGCGTCCACCTGACTGAAGTTTTCAAATATCTTCTCCAGATCCTCCTGTTTGATACCGCAGCCGGTATCTTCGATCCGGAACGTCAGAAGTTCCTCATTTTCCCGCTCTCCCGCTTCTCCGCTGACGGAAAGCTTCACATAACCCTCCTTCGTAAACTTAAGTGCATTGTTCAGCAGATTGATCATGATCTGCTTGATTCTTCCCTCATCTCCCCGATAGCGGCACGGTATGGAAGCGTCAAGCTCATGTTTCATCAAAAGCCCTCGCTGGGACGCGACAATATCCATCATCGCGACAACGTCTCCCACGATGCCCTTGATATAATAATCGGACAGCACCAGCTCCATCTTGCCTGCTTCCACTTTGGATAAATCCAAAATGTCATTGATGATAGCCAGCAGGTTCTGGGAAGAAGATTTGATATCACAGGCATAAGTATACACTTTTCTTCCCTGACTCTCTTCCATGATCAGATCGCTGAGTCCGATCACGGCATTCATCGGGGTCCGTATCTCATGCGACATATTGGCAAGAAATTCGCTCTTTGCCGCATTCGCTTTCTCCGCCTGCTCCCGCACTCTCTTGATCTCTTCGATATAATTGCGCATATCCGTCATATCGAGCAGAAGCACGACATAACCCTGCGTTTTTCCGTTCTTATAGGGAATTCTCCTAATATGACTCTCATAATAGCGTTTCCCTATGGAAAACTCATACTTATCCGTTTCTCCCAGAATATCCTGTGGAAATTCCTGAATATCCGTGATCAGATCGCCCTTTACGCTCGTCAGCAGTCCACCGAAAATGCCTGCCGCCGCCTGATTATAGCTGATGATCCGATGCTGCTCGTCCAGTGAAATGACGCCGTCTCCCATATTAGCAAGCGCCGTCTCCGCCGCAAGGTGGACAAAATCATAGTTTCTTCTGCTCCACACTAAAATGACGACGACTGACAATACCATTCCCATCGTCGCAGGCGTAAAGTCATATCCCTTTGTCAGCTTTGTGGAATAACCGATCAACGCCAGAACCGGCAGTGTCGAAAGCATCGTGATCGTCCGATATCTTTTAGCCGCATTGACATTTGACTTGAAAATCGTACGGAACAGTGCTATCAGAGACAAAAGATAAGGTATGGCCGTCCCGAAGAGCAAAAACAAATAATACAAAGGTCCGTACTCAATATATAAATAAGAAAAACCTTCCTTCCCGGTAACCCAATCTAAATGTCGGTAATACAACGTATGAAATTCGCAGGTATAAATCACTGCAAGCAGGCCGAAATTGATCGCCGCGATCGTCTTTAACAGCCACACGGGTCTTCTGATATAGCAATAATTATAGATGAACCAGCAGTAAAACAGCGGTACGAACATAGAGCCTAAATACTCTACTTTTACTGCGATCAGCGCCTCATTTAAGCTCTGTGCCGTAAGTTCCATCAGATATCCCACGTTCTGTACTAAAGAGCCGCACAGAAAATAGCCCATCAGCTTCTGCTCCTTGGTACCCCCTTCTCCCAAAAGCAGATATCCGATCGCGATAAAATTCGTAATAATGCTAAGTATTCCGAATATTAATAAAAATTCCTTCATACGCCTTCTTTGTGCCCCCAGATTTTTCCATTACTATCGTACCAGTTTTTCTCTGCTTTGTCTACAAAAGAGTTTTCCCTTGTGCAATCTTAAAAGCGGCGTTACAATATTTGCAGAATAAGCTTTTTTGCAATTACGAGACGCCTTAACAGACAGAAGTCCGAAAGGAGCAGGCTATGAAAGAACAATTATATACCATTCCCTTAAACGATGCGTTTCACGCGGATGATGAATGCCCGTTTTGTTTTATCGAGCGAAATGTTGAACAGGATCTGTTAGATTTTGTGCTTGGGTCCGGCGCTTCTTATATGGAAAGTGATGTGCGCGCAGAAACGGACCGCGCGGGATTCTGCCGCACGCATTTCAAGAAAATGTTCGACTACGGCAACACGCTCGGCAACGGCTGGATCCTAAAAACACATTATATGCAGATGCGCAAAGAACTGGCGCAGCAGACGAAGAACTTTACACCCGGCAAAAGCTCCTTCATGACCAAAATAAAAAAATCCTCCGCCGCCGGCAGCTCCATCAGCGAATGGGTAAAAGAACGGGAACGTTCCTGCTATATCTGCAACCGTTTTGCCGAGATGTACGACCGGTATTTAGACACGTTTTTTCATATGTACCGCAATGATGCGGATTTTAAGGCTATGTTTGAAAAAAGCAAGGGGTTTTGCCTGACACATTTCGGCGACCTCTGCACCGCTGCGGACAAAACGCTCTCCGATAAAGAAAAAGCCGAGTTTTACCCTTCGCTTTTTTCCCTGATGAACAAAAATATGGACCGTCTTCAGGAAGACATCAACTGGCTGATCGAGAAATTCGATTATCTGCATAAGGATGACGATTGGAAGAATTCCAAGGATGCCGTTCAGCGCTGCATGCAGAAATTAAAAGGCGGCTATCCCGCAGACGCAGTTTACCGCCAGTCCAAATAAAAAAGACCGCGGAGCGGTCTTTCAGAGTTTCCTTCGGAAACTCTTTCGATTCGCTTTGCGATTCTTCCGGGAGCACGAAATTTCCTATCGAAAAAATGGTCTGCGCAATGCGCAGACCATTTTTTTAACATCTATACATTCCGCCGTACGGCGCATAACAGCAGCCGCCTGAACAACAGGAACATAACAGATAAGACAGACAGAGCCGGCTGCAGAGATTCCCCTGCATTCCTCCCATTCCCATATAGGGGCTCTGCCTTCCCATATACCAGGAGCCGCCCGATTCCAGCTGCTGTACCAGATTTTGATACGCATTATTTCCGGGTTCCATCGCTGCCGCCTGCTTCGCATATTCCAGCGCCTGCACATTATTGCCGCAGCCGGCGTTGGCAATGGCACTGTAATAATACCATTTTGCATTTCTCTCTGAAATCGTGCCGAGCACGTTCAACGCTTCTTTATAATGCCCGCCGTTAATATAATTTGCGGCTGCTTTTAAGTGCAGGGAATCCTCGTCCTCCTCTGCAGTCCTGCTGTTTCCCGTCCGTCCATAGCCGCCATAGCTGCCAAACCCTCCAAAGCCCCCGAAGCCGCCAAAACCTCCGAAGCCGAACGGATCGTATCCCTCCGTATCCTCCTGACCGTAATAAGAACCTCCTCCGCCCGAGCCGCGTTCCCGCTCCTGCATGATCTGGCGGTACGCCTGCTGAATCTGCTTAAACTTTTCCTCTGCCTGCGCCTTATTCGGATTGTTGACATTCGCATCAGGATGGTACTGCCTGCTTAATTTTCTGTAAGCCTTTTTAATATCATCATCGCTGGCATTTCTGCTGACGCCTAACACACCGTATGGGTCTATCATAATTTGGGTACCCCGTCCTGTTTCTCTGTATTCTCTTCTGCGGTCTGAGCGCCCTGCTGCTCAGATTTTCCGCTGCCCTTTTCCTTCATGCGCCGTGCATGCACCGCCTCGTATTTCGTCCACACACCGGCGTATAAAATATTTCGCAGGATTTCTGCATGAAGCAGGATCGGAAGCTTTTCAAATTCACGTGAGCACTCTGCCATCATCATTGTCAAAATCCCCTTTACTTCCTCTTCAAAGCCTTCCTCCGAAAAACGCGGTGCAAACGGATTATAACAATTCTTCTTCAAATCCTCTTCAATATCGTCATAGGCGTCCATCAGATAAATAAATTTGCCAAAATAAAAACCGATTCTCCGCAGGCTGTCCGCCCACTCGTCCTCATGATATACGAACAGCTCCGCCATGATCGCGCCAAATAAGCCCGCCGTCTCATCCAGTGTCACGCCGCCGCTTTTTTCCACTTCATGCAGACGTTTTAAGTTTTCCACCATCTTACAGGCTTTCTCCGGATATTCCTTTGCGATGCGGTTGTTCTTTTTACGGAGAAACGCTGCAAACAGATATTTCCCGACCTTGCGCTCATCGATCCAGTCATCTTCACATTTATAATAAGAAAGAAGCACATTGACATCCGCGGCATAGTCCGTATAAAGATTTCTGCTGACCGGATGCTTCTCAAACGGATGGATGATGCAGCGGACTGTCCCTTCCATTGTCTCCGGCTCATAAAGCCCCGTCAGCAGCATGACGAGAAACGTCATGTCATAACTTAGCGTCATCTGTCCGAAGCGCCCATATTTTTCCTTCAAAGCACGGCACAGGCCACAGTAATAGGACTGATAAACGGCAAACTCGCGAAATTTCAGTTCCGGCTTATTCACGACAATATATCCGAACACAGGTACCTCCCCGTCAACTGTTCTTTATAAACTCTTTATGGCATTTCGGGCATGTGATCGCAATCCTGCCCTTTCCCCGCGGTACGCGTATTTTCTGCCTGCAGCCAGGACAGCGGTAAATATGATGCGTCTTCCTCTGCGACCATCCTCTTTTCCACAGTGCGGACTTTCTCCTGACAGACTGCGTCAGCATCAGATAACGCTGATTTTCTGCGGAACGCTTTATGTGATTTCTCGACAGCATTCTGAAATATGAGTAAATCAACAGGATAAACGCCAGCACATAAAACCCGTTTCGCCTTGTTAATATGGAAAGAATCAGAAAAATCAACGTTGTCCAAAACAAAAAACGTCCAAATTGGTCAACGCCATATCTTCCCTGCATAAACTGTATCAGCCTTCGTTTCATTTTTCTTAGCCATGCTCCCTTCCCAGACTGCAGCCTCATGCGCTTCATTGCATTACTTTGCGCTTCATCCGATCGCTTTGTGCTTCGCTGCTGCTTTACGCTTCCCATACCGCTTTACCTTACGGCAGTGCTTTCTTTTTTCAATTGTAGGAAACTTTTGGAAAAAAGCAAGCAATCGGCGCAAAAAAAATTCTTAATTCTTTCTAAAAAGAGTTTCCAGCAGGAAGCTCTGTCAAAGAAATTCCTTAGGCATTTCTACCTAAATACAGAGTTTCCGCAGGAAGCTCTGCCAAAGAAATTCCTTAGGCATTTCTACCTAAATACAGAGTTTCCTGCTGCATCCTTACGCGGCGCGCTCCGCTGCGAGCGCGCCGTCCTTTACAATAATGCGGATGCGGTCTCCGACCGTTACGCCGTCCGATAAGATCAGCTTTGCCGAGAGCGTCTCCACATGCTTTTGAATAAATCGTTTGAGCGGTCTCGCGCCATAGGAAGGCTCGTAGCCGTTTTCCAGTATATAAGCGCGCGCCTCATCCGAAAGCTCAACCGTCAGCTCCCTGTCTGACAGTCTGCGGTTTAAGTCTGCAAGGATCAGATCAATGATACCGCCGATATTCTCCTTTGTCAAAGGCTTGAAGAGTATGATCTCATCTAAGCGGTTTAAGAATTCCGGACGGAATCCTGCGCGGAGCTGCTCCATCACGTTTCTTTCCGCATCTTTGCTGATGCTGCCGTCCTCTTTGATTCCCTCTAAC
This sequence comes from Lachnospiraceae bacterium UBA7050, assembly GCA_002493905.1. Lineage (GTDB taxonomy): Bacteria > Bacillota > Clostridia > Lachnospirales > Lachnospiraceae > DLAJ01. Next base: position 36,459 of record DLAJ01000012.1, read on the forward strand.
AGGTCCTGGGCACCGATATTGGATGTCAGGATCAGAATCGTATTCTTGAAATCGACGGTGCGCCCCTGCGAGTCCGTAATGCGCCCATCATCCAATACCTGCAGCAGCACATTGAATACATCCGGATGCGCTTTTTCAATCTCGTCAAAGAGCACGACCGAGTAAGGTTTTCTTCTGACCGCTTCAGTCAACTGTCCGCCCTCCTCATAGCCGACATATCCGGGAGGCGCTCCGATCAGGCGCGAAACAGAATATTTCTCCATATACTCACTCATGTCCAGCCGGACCATATTGGATTCGTCGTCAAACAGCGACGCCGCAAGGCTTTTCGCAAGTTCGGTCTTGCCCACGCCGGTCGGTCCAAGGAATAGAAAAGAGCCGATCGGCTTGCTCGGGTCCTTAATCCCCGCCTTGGAGCGGATGATCGCCTCCGTCACTTTGGTCACGGCCTCATCCTGTCCGACTACGCGCTTGTGCAGTTCCTCATCTAAGTGAAGCGTCTTGTTCCGCTCGCTCTCGGTCAGCTTCGTGATCGGAATCCCGGTCCAGCGGCTCACAATGCGGGCGATCTCCTCATCGGACACGCTCTCATGCACAAGGGATAAATCCTTGCTCTTTACCGCTTCCTCCTCCTGCTCCAGCTGCTTCTTTAAGTTTGGCAGCTTTCCGTAACTTAACTCCGCCGCCTTCTCCAGATTACCTTCCCTCTGCGCGATCTGTATCTCGCTTCCGACTGCCTCGATTTCCTCACGCAGTCTGGACAATTTCTCAACAGACGCTTTTTCGTTCTCCCACTGTGCCTTGCGGTTGTTCAACTCTTCCTTCAGCTCCGCCAGTTCTTTTTGCAGCACGGAAAGCCGCTCGGTACTCATGCGGTCATCCTCTTTTTTGAGTGCCGCCTCCTCGATCTCCATCTGCATGACCTTGCGCTGCAGTCCGTCCAGCTCGGTCGGCATCGAATCCAACTCCGTCTTAATGAGCGCGCATGCCTCATCCACAAGGTCAATTGCCTTGTCAGGCAGAAACCGGTCGCTGATATAGCGGTCGGACAGCGTCGCCGCGCTCACAAGCGCATTGTCCATAATCTTCACGCCGTGATAAACCTCGTAGCGCTCCTTTAAGCCGCGCAGGATGGAAATCGTGTCCTCCACGGTCGGCTCATCGACCATAACGGGCTGAAACCGCCGCTCCAACGCCGCATCCTTCTCAATATACTGCCGGTATTCGTCAAGCGTTGTCGCCCCGATACAGTGCAGCTCGCCGCGCGCCAGCATCGGCTTTAACATATTGCCCGCGTCAAGCGCGCCATCCGTCTTTCCCGCGCCTACGATCGTATGCAGCTCATCAATAAAAAGAATGATCTGCCCTTCGCTTTTTTTCACTTCCTCCAGTACGGCCTTTAAGCGCTCCTCAAATTCGCCGCGGTATTTCGCGCCTGCAACAAGCGCTCCCATGTCAAGTGCAAATATTTTTTTATCCTGTAATCCCTGCGGTACGTCGCCGCGCACAATCCGCTGCGCTAAGCCTTCCACCACCGCCGTTTTTCCGACGCCCGGCTCTCCGATCAGCACCGGATTGTTTTTTGTTTTTCTGGACAGAATGCGGATAATGTTGCGAATCTCGCCGTCCCTGCCGATGACCGGATCAAGCTTCTGGCTCCGCGCTTTCTCCACGAGCTCCTGCCCGTACTTATTTAACGTATCGTAAGTCGCCTCCGGGTTGTCGCTCGTCACGCGCTGATTGCCGCGCACAGTCGAAAGCGCCTGTAGAAACCGCTCTCTGTTGATGCCGTACTCTTTCCAGATTTGCGCGATCTCCTTATTTGGGTAGCGGATCATGCATAAAAACAAATGCTCAACGGAGACATACTCGTCCCCCATCGCCTTTGCCTCATCCTCCGCCGATACGAGCACCTTATTTAAGTCCTGCCCGACATGGACCTGACCCCCCTGCACCTTGACCCGCTTTTCAAGCGCCTCGCGCGCGCGGTTCACAAAGTGCTCGGTCTGGATCTCCATTTTTTCGATCAGCTTTAAGATCAGGCTGTCCTCCAAAGTCAGCAGGCTGTAAAGTAAATGCTCCTGCTCGATTTCCTGATTACCGTATTCATAGGCAAGTTTCTCACAATTTTCCACCGCCTGCATAGATTTTTGTGTAAATTTTGCAATATTCATCGTACACTCCTCCTTCCAAGTCTACGTTACTTGTTCCCTCAAGTGCTATTTTTGATTCACGACTGTATCATAGATCATATTGTTAGCACTGTCAAGAGGTGAGTGCTAATTTTTCTGACAATTTATTTTCCTATAGGAAAAATCCGTCTGAAGCAGAGCCGGCATATACTGCCTGAAGCAAAACGAGCCGGGCACTGCACGAAATATCTCCCGAAGCGAAACGAGCCGGACACTGCACGAAATATCTCCTGCAGTATCCGGCTCTTCCGGTTTTCCTCTTTATCCTTATAACATTTTATCCAGTGTCTCAAGCAGTTCCGGTATATTGATCGGTTTCGCGATATGGCCGTTCATACCACTGCGCAGCGCCGCCTGCTTATCTTCCTCAAACGCATTCGCTGTCATGGCAATGATCGGAATATTCGCCAGTTCGCGGTTCTTAAGTTTACGAATCTGGGCTGTCGCCTCATAACCGTTCATAACCGGCATCTGGACATCCATCAGAACCACCTGATAGTACCCTGGAGCCGACTGCTTTACCATTTCAACGGCCTGGCTTCCGTTCTCAGCAACCTCCACCGTAAAGCCGGCGTCCCCGAGAATCGCCACGGCAATCTCCTGGTTCATCTCCACATCCTCAACGAGCAGGATTCGTCCGGTATGGTGCTTTTTATCCTTTTCTGACGTCTCCTCCTCTTTCTTTGCAGAATCCGGCTGTATCACTGTCTGCAGACAGTCCCTCAGCTCCGACAGAAACAGCGGCTTACTGCAGAATGCCGTCACGCCCGCTTCCTTTGCCTCTGCTTCAATATCCGACCAGTCATAGGCAGTCAGAATGATCACCGGTACTCCGGGGGCCGCCTCTTTCCGAATCCTTCTGGTCACTTCCACACCGTTCATATCAGGCAGAAGCCAGTCCACGATATACACGGAATAATCATCCTTACGGGATACTGCCTGTCCGGCACGAAGCACGGCTTCCTTCCCGGACAATGTCCATTCTGCGCGCATGCCGAGTTGACCGAGCATATAAGAGATGCTGTCGCAGGTATTAAAATCATCATCCACAACCAGCGCCCTGCAGTTTTTCAGTTCGGGTATTCCCTCCAGTTCCTTTGTCTCCGCATCCAGCTTAAACATAAAAGATACCGTAAATTCCGTACCCACGCCCTGTTTACTCTTCACTTCGATGGAACCGCCCATCATATCCACGATATTTTTCGTGATCGCCATTCCAAGCCCGGTCCCCTGGATTTTACTGATCGTGCTGTTCTTTTCTCTCTCAAACGGCTCAAAAATATGCTGTACAAACTCCTCGCTCATGCCAATGCCGTTGTCCTTAATATAGAACTCGTAATTCGCATAGCCCTCCGGCGCTCCCGGTTTCTCCGTCACCCGCATGCTGACCGTACCTCCGGCGCCCGTATACTTCACGGAATTGCTGAGCAGATTTAAGAGCACCTGATTTAACCGGAGCTTATCGCAATAAATCTCTTCATCCAGAATATCCACCGTATCAATCTGCAGTTCCAGCTGTTTTGCGTGAATATCCGCCTGCAGAATATTGCGCAGTCCGTGCAGGATTTCCGGAAGACTGTGAGACTGCTCTTCCAGATAGATTTTTCCGCTCTCAATATGGCTCATATCCAATATATCATTGATCAGACTGAGCAGATGATTGCCTGAGGTAATGATTTTCTTTAGATACTCTTCAACCAGTTCCTTCTGATCAATATGTGTAATAGCAAGGTTGGTAAATCCCACAATTGCATTCATCGGTGTGCGGATGTCATGGGACATATTGGATAAAAAGACACTCTTTGCCTTGCTCGCGCTGTTTGCCTGCGAGAGCGCCGCTTCCAACAGATGATTCTGTTCCATCTCTCTGCGGATTTCCTCATCCACACTGCGGAAACCGAGAACAATGCCAAAACCGCCCTCGCCCTTTCCCGCGCTGACTGCCTTCATCTGGAAATATTTGATATCATCTCCCACACATTTTCGATAATTGATATAACATCTTTTCTTCTCCGCCAGCTGCTTTTGCAGCGCCTCAATGGAGGATGCCTGCCTCACCAGTTCCCGGTCATCCTCGTGAACCCATCCCTCTATGTACTGTTCCATACATTCTTTGTACGGTATCTGTCCGTCAAAAATAGACTCCAATTCCCTGCCGTCGCTTCGAATCGGCATAACCATTCCTGTATCCGGGTCTACAAAGCATACCAGATTAAAATCAATACTTAATGCCTGCAGCAGTTCCATCTGGCGCCTTTCATTTTTCTTTTCCTGCTGCTTCTGCTTTGTATAATCCAAAAGAAAACGCTGATAAAAAAGTTCCCCGTTTTCCTCAAAAAGCTTAATGATCCCCATGACATAGAGGATCTCACCATCCTTATGCCTCACACGGTATTCAACACTGACGCTGTCCCCCGCTTTTTCCAGCGTCGAAAGGCTTTCCTTAAATGCCTGTCTGTCTTCTTCCACAACCGTGGGCGCAATCATATGGAATCCGTCGGCGATCAATTCCTCCTGCGTCTCATACCCCAGAATCTTCAGTGCAGCCCTGTTAACGCTTAAGATTCGCGTGCCGTCCAGCGTATGGCACATAACGCCGCAGTCGAGCGTGGTAAAAATCGCATCAAGCATCCGGTTCTGCTGGAGAATCTCTTCCTCATAGGCACGCTCCTGCGTCACGTCAATCGCCACTCCCACTGTTCCCATTACAGTGCCGTCAAGGTCATAGAGCGGTGATTTATAGGTCGTAAGCATCCGCTTCCCTTCCCCGGTATCAATCATTTCGCCCGATACAAAGGTTCTCTGTTCGCTCATGACCTTATTTTCCGACTCAATACAGGCGGGGTCATCCTGATCTACATCCCAGATATATGCATGCCCGCGCCCCTGCACCTGCTGTTTGGTCTTATTGACCGTACGGCAGAAGCTGTCGTTCACTTTCTCATGAATGCCGTTTTTATCTTTATACCAGACCAAATTCGGTATGTGATCAATCGTCGCTTCCAGATACTGGTTTGTCTGCCAGAAATCTTTTTCCATCTTACAGCTCTTCTGCCACCTGAGGAAATGAAAGCGCACCTCTTCGTCAGACATCGGGTTCACCCAAATATCCCTGATGTCCGCAGCCTCCGGGCTCTTAGTCAAAGCCTGCACACAATCCCTGTCCGCCAGCAGGATGATCTGCGAATTTTCGTTTTTGTCCGATGATAGTATATGCAAAGCATCTGCAGCATCCATCCTTGACAGATCAGCCAGAACCACATCCGCTTCTGATACCAGCTTCCCCTCAATACCGTCGCTTTCGAAAAAAATATGCGTAAAATGCTCCATTGACGGCATTTCCTTGATCACTTCAAATGCACGGCAGGGATGCCCTGCAAGATAGATATGAAGATGACAACTGTACATACCTGTTTCTCCTTTATAATATAGGTAAAAAGTATCTCTTATGTGTATTCTAACAAGCCTGCAAACCTCTGTCAATACAGGGAATCTGCCTGACAATCCTCCAAAAATCCGTTACTTTTCTGTCTCCTTTTTTTCTGCGTACTCTTCTTTGCCGCTCTCTTTGCACATGTATGGGTTGACATGCACCATGATGTGCTTTACTTTCGGAAAGCGGCGCTCCAGCTCGTCATGCGCGCGTTCCGCAACCGCATGCGCCTCATAAAGCCGCCACTGGCCGTTGACTAAAATTTCCACGTCCACGTAAATCTTGTTGCCAAATACGCGCGTGTGCAGCATATCGATTCCCTGCACGCCGTCCTGCTCCAGAATACACTCCCGCATCTCCTGTTCCGTCTGCGCGTCACAGGATTTGTCCACCATCTTATCAACGGCGTCTTTGAAAATCTCATATGCCGCTTTCAAAATAAAAATACAGATCACAACGCTCGCTGCGGAATCAAGCACCGGAAACCCCATTCTTGCACCTGCAATACCGATCAGCGCGCCAACCGAAGAAAGCGCATCCGAGCGGTGATGCCATGCATCCGCCATGAGTGCGCCCGAATCGATCATTTTCGCATAATGCCTCGTATACCAGAACATCGCTTCCTTCAGCACGATTGAAACAACCGCAGCTATAAGAGCCGCGATCCCCGGCACCGCAAGCGCGCCGTAATGCCCGCCCGCTATGGTCTTTACGCCTCCGATCCCAATTCCTGCACCTGTGATTGCCAGTACAACCGCCAGCACGATTGCCGCAACGCATTCCATCCGCTCATGCCCGTACGGATGATCCTCATCGGATTTCTTCGCCGCCATATGTACTCCTATCATGACAACGATCGTACTGAATACATCCGACGCCGAATGCACCGCATCCGAGATCATCGCTCCGGAATGTCCTACAACACCGGCAAGCAGCTTTCCTGCGGAAAGCACGGCATTTACAACAATGCTGATCATCGACACCTGCATGGCAGTCTGCTCTTCGCTGCCGGACTGCTGTTCTGCGCATGCCTGTATCCCTGCTTTTTTTACAAGTTTGACATCTCCCCCGATATCTGCATGCTCCTGCTGCTCATCCCGCATGTGCTGCCCAGTCTGTTCTTTTTCCCCGTGCTTCGTGTCCATATTCCGATACTGTCCTTTCCTTTTTATATCAAATAAAATTTGCGGTGTCGAAAGCCCGAATGAGAATGATAGCAAATTCTTTTGTACAGCCCTCGACCCGTCATGAAACGATATTTACATCATCCATTTGACCAGCAATATCACTCCTGCAATCAGTTCAATAACGCCCATCGCAAATCCTGCGGTCGCCAGCCCGCTTTTGGATGAACTCATTCCACGATAACAGTAACCGGTTCCCAGACCGGCATACAACATACCGCACGTCCAGAACACAATCCCAGACGTCCGGAACTCCTGCATATCCGTCATGAAAAGGACTAACGCCAGCATTGCCAGGGCAGCTGCTCCGACAATCGACATGATAAATCCCGTTTTGGCGCGCTTTTTCAGATCAACGCCCCTCACTGTGATCGGGCCGCCCTGTGCGGGCTGTCCATAGCCGTTCGACATTCCGGCATTCATGTTTCCCATAGCCGGCTGTCCGTAACCGTTCGGCATTCCGGCATTCATGTTTCCCATAGCCGGCTGCCCGTAACCGTTCGGCATTCCGGTATTCATGTTTCCCATAGCCGGCTGCCCGTAACCGTTCGGCATTCCGGTATTCATCCCGCCGTATGGATTCTGCTGATTTCCGGGCAGCGGCTGATAAAGCACACGGATCAGCTCATCAATGCTCTCCTTGTACGCATTCTTCGGGATGCTGCCGACAACACCGGATAAGTCCTTCTCTTTTCCGTACACTCCCGGAAGCCATGCAAATTTTACCCACGCCTCAATATGAATCACACCATTCACATAGCGGTAAGAAAAATACTGCGGCATCTCAAAAAGTCCCTTTCCCTTCTGGTACACCATCTCCCCGTTAATTTTCACGAGCGTAAAACCATACTTCTGCAAAAAATCGCTCATGATAAAGTCAACAAAATCCGCCGGTTTTCCGATTGCCTCGTTTCTGATATATCGTGACATCGCTTTTCTCCCCCTTTTATTTTTTTGCAGGCGTTTGCCATTACGTGTTTTTTCTATTCTGCTTCTCTTTTGAGCGCTTCATCTATTTTCTTTATAATTTCAAAGCAATGTTATCTCAGTTTCCAATGAAACCAGTTCGTCAGCATCTTAATATAGCGGTTTAAGACCGTACTGCTCTCCGTTTCAAATATGACGCGGCGCGCCGTCTCCGGCTGGTCAGTGATCAGATTATCCACGCCGAGGGAAATCATCTGCTCCATGCCGCTCTGCGTATTCAGCGTCCACGCATACAGTTCCTTTCCCTGCGCATGGATTTCCTCGACCATATTCGCTGTGATATAATTATATCGTACGCTGAAATGATCGGCGGCCTCCAGATCGGCAAAGTGTCCGTAAGCGGAACGCATCACATAGACAGTCCTGATTTCCGCATTCAATGCCTTTGCCTCGGCAAGCACTCTGTAGGACATGCTCGCGATCACACAGTCCTCCACACAATCATACTCCTCCATCAGCGAAACGACCCGGCTGATAAGGTCCGTCTCATGTCCGGTCGGCTTAATTTCAATATTCAGCCTGATCTGTCCCGCACATTCTTCCAATACCTCAGCAAGCGTGCTGACACCGGTTCCGGCAAACTCCTCGGACCAGAAGGTTCCGACGTCAAGCTCCGCGATCTCACTGTAATCCATCTCCCAGACATTACGGTTTATGCCTGCCGTTCTCCTAAAATTGGTGTCATGCATCACAACGACCTCGCCGTCCGCACACTGCTGCACATCCAGTTCGATCCAATCCGCACCCGAGTCGATTGCCGCAAGGAACGCCGGCATTGTATTTTCGGGATAGTCGGCCGAATACCCTCTGTGCGCCGTCACCTCCGTCATATGTGCGATGGAAGTCGCATCGCTGAACGCACCGTCAGCCAGCCGCTGCACATTGCGCACATTCAATATGACCAGCACAAGCACTAACAGCAGCAGCACCGTATGCATCTGTCTGGCAGTCAGCGGCGATTCCTTTGTTTTCACAAACACGGTATGCGCATCCTCACCGATCAGTTCCTTGTTCCGGTAAAACAGATGGGCGAGAAATATCGTGGAAGACGGCACGACGATACACGAAAAAAGCACGGCAACAATGCTCATCATCCAGTCAATCGCCGAGATCATGACCGCATGAATAAACTCCATCTCGCGCAGCAGCGACGCACCTCCGATGATCACAAGGATGAGCAGCGCTACGACAAGCAGATAAATCCCATAGCTGAACACCTGCCACAGAAACAGGCGCAGAAGATCCTGAAAATACGATTTATAGACAAGATAATGGCTGCTTTTACATGCCCTGCCAAAACTCTTTTTTTCTAATACATAATAAAACATGCTGTAAATAAGCCGGAAAGCAGCAATCAGTATCACCGCCAGAAGTATGATCAGCACCCAGTATCTGCGCAGGAACGAGAACACAGTATTCATCACAAACTCGGGCAGCCGGATACTTGTAATGTAACCGGTCAGGAAAGAAAAGCTAAGCACCGGCAAAAGCACCAATGCAAGCGGCAGCATCGGCAGATTGCGCCAGTAAAACAGCCGTGCAACCGCTTTGACCGCCTCCCACAGAAGCGTCCACGCACTCACATATTCCCCACGCCGCGCACAGTCCACGCATACCATCACGACCGTCATATCCACCACGACATAGCATGCAACCAAAATCAGAATTAAGATCAGGATCACCCACGTCCAGGGCGACGCAAAAAAGCGGCCCATCGCCGCAGTTGAAAGGTAACGGAGCCCCGCCTTCTCAATTGCGAACTCAAACAGCCACAAAAGCAGCGGCGTAAACAGACCATATGCCAGCAGTTTGAAGATCACCTCGAACAAAAAAAGCGTTCTGAAATTATAATGAAACAAGGACTTCAACAGTCCGGTAAATCGTTCTTTTTTCATAGATGAAAAGGGGCGCCCCCGCGCCCCCTTCCTTTCTTTAATGATGGAACAGACGGATTCCCGTAAAACACATTGCCATGCCGTATTTGTTACAGGTTTCGATCACATTGTCGTCGCGCACCGAACCGCCCGGCTGCGCCACATATTTGACGCCGCTCTTGTGCGCCCGCTCAATATTATCCCCGAACGGGAAAAAAGCATCCGAGCCAAGTGCCACATCCGACATCCGGTTCAGCCATGCGCGCTTCTCCTCACGGGTAAACACCTCCGGCTTACTCTTGAAGAACTTCTGCCATGTCCCCTCCGCAAGAATATCCTCATACTCCTCACCGATATAAAGATCAATGGAATTGTCCCTGTCCGCACGTTTGATATGATCCACGAACTGCAATCCGAGTACCTTCGGATTCTGGCGTAAAAACCAGTTATCCGCCTTTGTTCCGGCAAGCCGTGTACAGTGGATGCGCGACTGCTGCCCTGCGCCGATGCCGATCGCCTGACCGCCCTTTGCATAGCAGACAGAATTGGACTGCGTATATTTCAGCGTGATGAGCGCGATCATTAAATCAACCGCCGCCTCATCCGGTATCTCCTTATTTTCGGTCACAATATTTTGAAGAAGCGCACGGTCGATCACAAGCTCATTTCTTCCCTGTTCAAACGTCACGCCGTACACCTGTTTGTGCTCTACGGGATTCGGGGTATAAGCAGGATCGATCTGGATGACATTATAGCTTCCGTTCTTTTTCGCTTTCAGTATTTCCAGCGCATCCGCATCATATCCCGGCGCGATCACGCCGTCGGACACTTCTTTTTTGATCAGCAGCGCCGTCGCTTTGTCACAGATATCGGACAATGAAATAAAATCGCCGAACGAAGACATTCTGTCAGCGCCGCGCGCCCGCGCATAGGCATTCGCAAGCGGCGTCATTTCAATACTCTCATCCACCCAGTAAATCTGCTTTTCGATATCGTTCAGCGGAAGCCCTACTGCCGCTCCTGCAGGGGACACATGCTTAAAAGAAGCCGCTGCCGGAAGTCCCGCCGCCTGCTTTAACTCTTTTACCAGCTGCCAGCCGTTCAATGCATCCAGAAAGTTAATATAACCCGGTTTCCCGTTTAATACCGTGATCGGCAGCCCCTCCCCGTTCTCCATAAAAATCCGGCTCGGCTTCTGATTCGGGTTGCATCCGTATTTTAGCTCTAATTCGTTCATCACTGACCTCCGTTCTTGTTGACAATGCGGCTCTCATAGCTGCCATCCGCAATCTTAATATACCGTACAAAAAGTGAAACCTTGTTTTCCTCATTCAGATTGTTCCAGATACGCCCGGTCAGCTCGTCGATCGTTCCGTCAAGCTCTATGACGGCCGGCTCTCCCTCAAAGCTCGGCAGAGGCTCTCCGTCTCCCTGATAGGTATGGATAAAACGTGCCTCTCCTGCCTTCGGATTCTCATAGTCAAACGTATAGCGGCAGCAATGCCCTTCCGCTCCCCCGTCGCTTTTTAAGATGGACATCGCAAAACGGTAGCTGCCCTTCTGAATCTCCATGACAGCGGAAATGCGCGGCGTGTAATTTGGCGCATCCGGCTCATACTCCCGCGTGCGCAGCGCCTGTTCAAATGTCTGCCCCGCATTCATCAATTCATAAATGGTATCAGTCTGGTCGCCGTTCGTCACAATCGTCTTTTCTCCCAATACGCGCACCGGCGCATAAATCACAAGACTCGGGTCCGTCAGCTTCGACGGATCATACGCCTGCGTACGGATGCCCCCGCCGTCCTCAATAAAGATTCGATTTCGGCTGTTCACGCTTCTCCCCATAATAAAATACGCCGCGACTGCATACGCGCCGTCCTTTGACCTGCCGATCAGAATGCCCCTGCCCGGATACGAATTGCCGGACAATTCCTGCTCTAACGATACTGACTTCACTTCAATGTCCTCCTTTTCCCCCGGACAACACCCTGTTTCCGGAGAGCCGCCTGTTTTCCTTCTGGCTTATCATAACATGATTTTCCAAATCTATCTACCTTTTGTTATCAAAAAATGCCGGCTCCTGCCATCCTCCCTTCCTCCGCCGCACGCATCTTTTCCCATTCCCGGCATTCAAAAACTAAAATTTGTGGAAACATCTGCGGGGCAAATCACGCCAATTCTTAAATCTTTAGAAAATCCTTCCAAAACCACTTGCATAAGCTGTTCTTTTTCGTAATAATAAAAACGATTTTTATGTAATATAGTAATCATTCAGCCCGTTTCTTCACAATTTCTGAGCGATTACTCACAAAATATGAAGTGTCCGGCACGGATGATTCTAAGTGATTCCGCGCACCGGTTCACGGAAAGGTGCTTTCTATGCTGTCACTCAAAAATATCACCAAAAATTATAAGGCGGGGGATACGACTGTCGAAGCGCTGCGCGGCATCAGCTTAAATTTCCGCAAAAGCGAATTTGTGTCCATCTTAGGTCCCTCCGGCTGCGGAAAGACAACGATGCTCAATATCATCGGCGGCCTTGACCGCTACACATCGGGTGATCTTGTCATTTCCGGTATTTCCACAAAAAAATACAAAAGCCGTGACTGGGATACTTACCGCAATCACTCCATTGGCTTTGTATTTCAAAATTACAACCTGATCCCGCATCAGAGCGTTCTTTCCAATGTCGAACTTGCGCTTACGCTCTCCGGCGTCTCCAAATCGGAGCGGCGCGCCCGTGCAAAGGAAGCGCTGATCAAGGTCGGACTCGGCGACCAGCTTCATAAAAAACCGAATCAGATGTCCGGCGGTCAGATGCAGCGTGTCGCAATCGCGCGCGCACTCGTCAACGATCCCGAAATTCTGCTTGCCGACGAACCGACCGGCGCGCTCGATACGACAACCTCGGTTCAGATCATGGAGCTCTTAAAGGAGATTTCCCGTGACCGTCTGATCATCATGGTCACGCACAACCCCGATCTCGCCGAAACCTATTCTACGCGCACGATCCGGCTGCTGGACGGCAAAATCACTGACGACACCAATCCGTTTTCGGACGGCGAGTACCAGATTCAGACCGAGGCGCTTCATAAACAGGCAGCAGACAGCACCGTCAAAAAGACAAACAAGGGCAAAAAAAAGCGCACTTCCATGTCATTTTTTACTGCACTTTCCCTCAGTACCAATAACCTGATGACAAAGAAGGCCAGAACGTTCCTGACCGCCTTTGCCGGAAGCATCGGCATCATCGGTATTGCCCTCATCCTTTCACTTTCCCACGGACTTCAGGCATACATTGACCGCGTACAGGAGGATACCTTATCTTCGTACCCTATCATGCTGGAATCCGAAAGCATTGACTATACGAGTATCATGCAGTCCATGATGGGCGCAAATGTCAATGAAGAAGAACTCGCGATGCGTGATGAAAATACGATCTACTCCAATGACATCATGACGGAAATGATGAGCAGCGTCCTTGCCGAGCTGCAGGAAAACGATCTGGCTGCATTCAAAGAATATCTTGATGATGAGACCAACGAGATTAACAACTATCTAAGCGCCGTACAATACGGATATCCAATCTCCGTCAACCTGTACTCGCCCGATACTTCAAAAGATATCATTCAGGTCAATCCGTCCAGTCTGATGGATGATATGATGGGTGTCACCTACAGCTCAGGCAGCATGGGAACGATGATGAGCACTGCCCGCGGAAGTATGGTTTTTGAGGAACTGATCGGTGATCAGGAGCTGCTTGATTTCCAGTACGACGTCGTTGCCGGCAGATGGCCCGAACGCTATGACGAGCTTGTACTCGTCGTTGATAAGAACAATGAGATCAGCGATTATGTACTCTATTCCTTAAACTTAAAATCACAGGATGAGCTTAACGAAATCATGAGCTCTCTGATGCAGGGAGAAACGTTTGAAACAACACAGGTCACTTTTTCTTATGATGAAATGCTCCAGACCTCGTTTAAGCTCGTTCTTCCCTCAGACTGCTACTCTTATGACGAGGCTTCCGGCACATGGACGGACTTAAGCAAAAAAAGCGACACGCTGCGTCCCATCGTAGACGCCGGCATTGACGTACGCATCGTCGGCATCATCCGCCCGAATGATGAAGCCGTTGCCAGCAGCATTACCGGGACGATCGGATACACTTCCGACCTGACCAGCTATGTCATCAACGAGACGAACGAATCCGAAATCGTCCGCGCACAAAAGGAACATCCCGATATCGACGTATTTACCGGAATTGCATTCCCTGAGGAGGGCAGCGAAGAACCGGAATTTACCATGGATGACGTCAATGCCTATGCCGCTACGCTTCCTGAGGAAGAGCGCGCCTCCATGATGCAGTATTTTTCTGTCATGAGCGAAGAGGAAATCCTGCAGATGTTCTCCTCCATGATGGGTGCACAATACACGGACGCCACCTATGAGGGCAATTTAACGCTTTTGGGTGTGACGGACTTAAATTCCCCGTCTTCCATCCGGCTGTATGCCAATTCCTTTGAGAATAAGGATCAGATCATTTCGATCATAAAAGCCTACAATGACCAGATGACCGCCGCAGGCGAGGATAATAAGGTCATCAGTTACACAGATTATGTCGGTCTTCTGATGTCCTCAGTCAGCACGATCATCAATGCAATCTCCTATATTTTGATCGCGTTTGTCGGCATCTCCCTTGTGGTATCGTCCATTATGATCGGTATTATCACTTATATTTCCGTATTGGAGCGCACAAAGGAAATCGGTATCCTGCGCAGTATCGGTGCGTCCAAACGCGATATTTCACGCGTATTCAACGCCGAAACCTTAATTGTCGGTTTCAGTGCCGGAATGATCGGTATTATCGTAACCATCCTGATTAATATTCCGATCAATATCCTGATTAAACATCTGACCGATATCAGCGGCGTCGCTAAACTTCCGCCTGCCGGCGCGGTCATTCTCGTAATGATCAGCATGCTGCTGACCGTAATCGCGGGACTGTTCCCGTCACGGATCGCTTCGAAAAAAGACCCTGTCATCGCATTGCGGTCGGATACCTAAAAAAGAACAACTCATCCGTGAAAGACTTCTGCCGGTGCAGAAGTCTTTCACGCATTCCAATCATACCAATAAAACAGCAAATGATACTGCCCATATTGTTTTTGGAGTTCGTTTCCTTTTATTATCTATATAAAATGACTATTTTTTCGACAAAAATACCCCCTGAAGCTTTGCGATCAGACCTGCAAGGAGGATATCAAAACGATGAAAACAAAGAAACTCAGTATTGCCGCACAACTTTTTTTCTTTATTCTGGGTGCTTCCATAATCGTCGCAGTAATCGTCGGAAGCGTCTCCTATCTCACCATGGGAAATTTCCTTCAGAAAAAATGCAAAGATGACGTCATGGAAATTGCCGCGATTGCCGCGGAAAACGTGGATGGCGAAACATTTCAGAAAGCGATGGGGGGCGACGAGACCGCCCTTTTAACCGTTAAGGATAGTCTGAGTTTCTTTTTGGTCGGAGATTCAGTTACCTATGTCTATACGCTGATGCCAAAGGATGCGGACTGCTTCCAATTTGTGGTGGATACAGACCCGGATGACCCCGGAGAATATACTGAGGACTATGAGGCACAGGACGCCATGTTCGAAGCCATGCAGGGTGTCTCTTCCGTGACAAAAGACCCGTTCACTGATGAGTGGGGAACCTTCTACAGCGGATACGCGCCGATTTCCCTTGACGGAAAGGTACTTGGTATTGTGGCTGTTGATTATGAAGCGTCCTCTATACGAACCTCTCTGAACAGCCTGATCCGTAATATTCTGCTCGCTGTAGGAGCCGCCATGATATTTGCCATTGCATCTGCCCTGCTTATTGCAGTCCGGATGCGGCGCAATTTCGTCAAAGTAAACAATAAGATTCTTGAAGTAGCTTCCGACGACGGAGACCTCACAAAGGTGCTGCATATCACATCCGGAGATGAACTTGAAGTGATCGGAAACAGCCTGAATAAGCTGCTGGAAAAGACCGGCAACACAGTCAGGGAGATTAAAGGCGGTACTAGCAGCATCGAAATGAAAATGGGAAATATCAATACGCATGTAACGGATTCGGCGGCAAAGATCAGCAGCATTAATGATACCATTCATTCCATGGCAGCCGCTTCCGAACAAGCTGCAGCATCTGTGGGAACTGTGGGAAATCAGGTTGACTTTGTATATACAGATATTAAAAACATTGTTCAGATCGCGACAGAGAATACGGTCAGCCTTAAGGAAATCAACCAGGCTTCGGCAAACCTATGCGGCACGGCGCAGGCATCCTATGCCGAAATTGGCAAAAATGTGGCAGAAATGTCCTGTTCGCTGCAGGAAGAAAAAAAGAAAGCGGAAGCTGTACTCCGGATCAAAGAGCTTTCAGAGACCATCCTCGGAATATCAGGGCAGACAAATCTGCTGGCATTGAACGCATCCATAGAGGCCGCAAGAGCCGGAGACGCCGGAAAAGGATTTGCTGTGGTCGCTGAAGAAATTGGTTCGTTATCGGGAAATACAAACGATGCCGCCAATGAAATCCAGACCATGAGTAAGAATGTCGTAGACGCCATTCAGGGACTTAGTGCGCTGGCTGACCGGATACTTCATTTCCTTCAGGATGATATATCGGCAGATTATCAGAAATTCGGGAATATTTCACGCAGCTTTACGGAGAAATCCGATGAAATCCGTGTATCGATGGAACTGCTTCTTAAAAACATGGAATCCTACTCCAAAGCGATGGAGGATATCCGCAGTGCAATGGAATCTGTGACAGCGGCATCCGAGCAAAACAGCGCGGAGACGCTTCATCTTTCCGAACTGCTTGCAGCCATAGACGAAGAGATGAAACGCATTGAGTCTACCGCGGAAGAAACTTTTTCCGCGATTACAGATATGAATCACGAACTAAGCGTCTATCGGATATAGAATCAGATTCACCGGGCGGAAGATGTTCCCCCTTCCAAACGCTTTTTCATTACGACAAATCCGTCCGCCTCTGGCCGCTGATAAGTCTGGTAATCCGTAAGACCTTCAAATTGATGGTCCGATACGATCCCGTCATCCGTGTATCTCTTATATTCGGCAGGAAGATAACCATTGCTGATATAGAATTGTTCTACATATCCTCCTGCCGAGCCGACAGATACAAGTGGAAACCCATATTCCAGCGCCGCATTTTCAAACGCCGTAAGCAGCAGGCTTCCGTACCCCTTCCTCCAATATGGCGTTTTTACCGCAATCCCGTCCAGACAGAAAGAATCATCTTCCGGCGCGTCTGACTTCCTTGGCCATCCAAAGGCAATGCCCGCCGCCTCATCTCCCGCCATAAGCAGCACAAACGCTTTCGGATACTTCACCGCGCGGCACCGCATGGTATCTTCCCGGCTGCCTGGAAGATACTCAGCCGCAATTTCATAAAACACGGCTTCATTTTCTTTGCACAGCGGAACAATGCAGGGCCCGCTGTTCTTTCCGAAATATTGTTCCCTGGTAATCAACAGTTCAACAACATTGTCTTTCTCACGGCAAACCGTAAACCCCGCCGCCAGATGCGCCCGTACTGCGGCGGTCCGCTCCGCTTCAAATTCGTTGTGCACTTTGTCGGCGCCCATCTTTTCAAAGGCGTGCTTCAGCAGCAGTCTTAACGCCTCCTCCGCATAGCCTTTTTTGCGGTATCCGGCTTCCAGCACAATGCCCATCTCATACCATCCTGCATCCAAAGCTCTATGGACATTGACTTCTCCGATCCATGCGCCGTCCTCTTTACGGGCGACATACGCATAAAACCTCTGCGGTTCATTCCCGACAAAATAAGCATACCAGTCCGCCCACTCCTGCTTTGGAAACGCAATGCACCCGGTCGTTTTATCATATCCCGCAAAATCCATGTCATAACCCTTATTGTAGCCCATGGTTTCAGGATCCTG
The DNA here is from genome assembly GCA_002493905.1 of Lachnospiraceae bacterium UBA7050. GTDB lineage: Bacteria > Bacillota > Clostridia > Lachnospirales > Lachnospiraceae > DLAJ01. Next base: position 54,105 of record DLAJ01000012.1, read on the forward strand.
CATCATCTTTTGACGATACCAGAGTTCTCCGCATTCAGGAACATGTAAATATAAGGATTCCTTCATCATATGCCGCCTCCTTCATTTCTATCTTACTTACACATCATCGCATAGTAAAAGAATATTTTTATATATCTTATCATCCCCTGCATATCCTGTCCATCCTGGCGCCGGCTTTTACAAAGCAAAAATCAAGCAGCGCTTGATTTTATTCAAATCCGCCTCCTTTGAAATCAAGTGCAGAATGATTTATAATGAAATCATTCCTTGCAAATTGTTCATTACACAGACAGCGTACATCTTACGGAGGCTTATATGGATATTCATATCATCGGTAATCGTATCAAAGAATTTAGAAAACAACGGCACATGACACAAAAAGAACTTGCTGCCGCCATTGGCGTCAGCACTCAGGCGGTATCACAGTGGGAATGCGGCGGTGCTCCGGATGTGTCACTCCTGCCCGCGATCGCTGATAAGCTGGTCGTTACCATCGACGCACTCTTCGGACGCGAGGGCGGCGGAGTCCAGGATATATCCGGAACACTCATCGGATGGCTGCGGTCAAGAACGAATGACCGGCGGCTCCACGATCTTACACGTCTTCTGTGGGAAGCCGCCATGGACCTGTCCCTGGGTGACGGCGGCCCACGGATCGAGTATCCCAAGACCTGCTGCGTGCGTAACGGGGATCAGATCGTCAGCGAAACACAGCTGCGGATCATCCTGCAGACGAACGAAGGCTCCATCATAGGTGTGGGGGCGGAGGACATGTCCTACATGTGCGTATTCCCAATGCCGGAGACCGGATTCGAACCATACCTTCTCTCAAACGATACTTACCGGGAGCTGTTTGCATCTCTGTGCCTGCCGGGAGCCTTGGAACTTCTGTGGTGGTTCTGCCAGTCTTCCAATCACCGCCTTTTTTCCGCCGCAGCCGCAGCCGGACGGGCAGGGGTTGATCCGGAGGATGCCCGCCGGGCACTGGAAGCCATGACCGATGCCGGAGTCATCAAAAGCATGGAACTGGAGATGGAAGACGGACCCCTGACTGCCTATCGGCTCGAGGACGACTCCGCCGTTGTACCCTTCCTCCAATTCGCGAAATGCCTTCAGGAAACATCGGTCATGACATGGGTGGATGAGCGAACGAAGGCAAATCCAAAGAATTGATGAAATAAAATAAATTGATTGACACACTGCGGATTCTATGTTTTAATCTAAATACCTCCTACATATACTCCGATTAGATGTTTACTAGAGTATAATTGAGATAAAAGGGAGATGGGAAGGAGAAAAAGAATGAAAAATAAACGGATGAAAACGAAAGCGGAAAGAGGAAAAAAAAAGCATGAATATATCAAAGCCTTCAACAAAAACAACCACCTCCGGCTCACCGCTGCCGTCTTCCTTCGCATACTCGGCATCCCGGCAATGCTCATTGTATCTTTCGTCCTTGGCGAAGTCATCGATGCGGTATCCGTCATGGATATGAACCGGCTGCACAGGCTTCTGTGGATGGCCGGCGCAGCGATCATTTTTTTTGCCGTGCAGGAGACACTGTACCACCGCCTGCTGAGCGCGTATATCAAAAGGGCTCTTTCACAGTACAAGTCCTATGCGTTTAAGAGGCTTACTGCAAAAGGCATCAGCGCCTTTTCAAAAGAGAGTACCGGGCGTTATCTGTCTGTCCTGACCAATGATGTCACAGTGATCGAAAAGGATTATTTACGGGGCTTCTTTGAACTGATCGCCCAACCCCTGACGTTTGCTGCCACACTGGCTATGATGTTCTCCTACAGCATTGCCCTGACTGCTGCGGCCATACTGCTTTGCTTTTTGCCATTTCTGGGCATTGCCCTCTTCAGCCCGGAGCTGGCAAAACGGGAGAAGGCATTAAGCGACAAAAATGAGAACTTTACCTCAAAATTAAACGACCTCCTTTCGGGATTTTCTGTCATCAAAAGCTTCAAGGCTGAGACGGAGGCGGCACTCATATTCGATGAAGAGAACCGGTCAGCCGAGCAGGTGCGGAGCCGCCGCCTTTTCTGGCAAGGCCTCCTTGAAGCAGCGGGCGGAAGCCTGTCCATGTTGATGCAGTTCGGTATTTTCTTTATCGGCGCATATCTGGCTGTGCGCGGGCATATCACGGCAGGCGTGGTGCTCATCTTCACGAATCTCTCAAACTCCCTGATCGTGTCCGTGCAGATGATTCCCCAGAATCTTGCACAAAGAAAGGCCGCGAAAGTGCTGATAGAAAAGATGGCAAAAATAGCGGAGGAAAATTCGTCCCGCTCCGGCGAAACCATCGAGCCTGTACTGAATGATTCCATCTCGATCGAAAATCTGACTTTCGGCTATGAACCGGGCAAGCCTGTGCTGCATGATTTGAGCCTGCGTCTTGAAGCCGGGAAAAAATACGCAATTGTCGGTTCCTCCGGCTCTGGCAAAAGCACTCTTTTGAATCTTCTGATGGGTTCCGGCGACGACTATGAAGGACATCTGCGTTTTGACGGCAGGGAGCTTCGTGATATTGCTCCCGACAGCCTGTATGAGCTTATGAGTCTGATCGGACAGAATGTCTTCCTCTTTGACGATACGATCCGCCGCAATATTACGATGTTCCGCGACTTTCCGGAAAAAGTTGTTGACAATGCCATATCCCGCGCAGGTCTGAAAGAGCTGATCAGGGAACGCGGGGTGGATTACAGGTGTGGTGAAAACGGCTCAGGGCTTTCCGGCGGCGAACGGCAGCGAATTTCCATCGCCCGGTGCCTTCTGCGCAGAACCCCCGTTTTACTTTTGGACGAAGCCACTGCGTCGCTTGACAATCAGACCGCCTTCGCGGTCACCGAATCGATACTGGAACTTGAGGGGCTGACACGGCTCATTGTAACCCACCGTCTTGACAGGATTCTTTTGGAAAAGTACGATGAGATATTTGTCCTGCGCGACGGCAGAATGATTGAGCAGGGAACATTCGATAACCTGATGGACAGAAAGGGATATTTTTACTCTCTTTATACAATCGGCAGCTCTGATTATCTATAATACCATGATAACTTTGCATCGGAACTTGTATTATGGCCGCAAAAATCCTATACTATAATCACCAATCCTCCATGTCAGAGCAGTTTACTGCGATGCCATGCGATCAAGGCATATTTGCAGCTCTGACTCAAATTGCCGCATTTCGTTCGTCTTACCCGAAAAGGAGCCGCCATGAATACAAAAACCGACCTGTTATTAGAAGAACTGATCCGGGATTCCGACGGGGATGCGCGTATATCGCTTTCCCGATCCGACACAGCCTCTCTGGACGCTCAGGAAAAAAAGAACCTGATCCGCAGTCTGATGAATATCCGCATGCCGCGCGCCCTGTCCGAAAAGCTGCTTAAGCTGCAGGACGCCTATTTGCAGGAAGAACTTGAGGAAAAAAGCATCGTCTCTTTATCAGACATTCCGACCATCCGTGAGCTGCGCTCCCGAGGCGGCGACGCTCCCTCCGTACAGAGCCGATACGCTCACGCGGCGGATGCGGAAACCGCTCATGCCACGCCCGTACAGTCCGCCCATACGACGGCTGCCTCCGTAACTGCCGGAAAAGCGGCTGTCAGGTCAAAACATCTGGCGGAAAAGCTCTCTCTCTGGCAGGGCGATATCACAAGACTGAAGGTTGGCGCAATCGTCAACGCCGCCAATTCACAGATGCTTGGCTGCTTCGTCCCCTGTCACCGATGCATTGACAATGCCATTCACAGCGCGGCAGGCATGCAGCTTCGGGAAGAATGCCATCAGATCATGACACGCAAAAGAGCCGCATACGGCAAAGACTACGGGGAGCCCACCGGTACTGCAACCCTGACAGGCGCATATCAGCTTCCCTGCGATTATGTCATTCACACAGTCGGCCCGATCGTGTACGGCGATCTGACCGATGCGCTCTGTCAAGACTTGCAAAACTGCTATGAAAACGTTCTGAAATGCTGTATGGAGCATCATATCCGCTCCGTTGCATTCTGCTGTATCTCCACCGGGGAGTTTCATTTCCCAAATGAAAAAGCTGCAGAAATTGCGTTAGAGACAGCGGCTGCTTTTTTGGAAATGCACGGAGACGAGATGGAACGGATCATTTTTAATGTCTTTACCGACCGCGACCGAAGAATTTATGAGAAACTTTTGGGACTGGCCTCTTAACAGACGCTTTGGCCAACATATCGGGATCAGAAAGGTTTATGCACATGACAGAGACAAAGCTTTACAGCAAAAACAATATATATCAAAAATTTGAGACACTGAAAACAAATCGCAACAAGCGCTACAAATACAATGAATTTCTCGTTGAGGGCGTGCGAAGCTTAAACGAAGCCGTAAAGAACAACTGGCACATCAAGTCCCTGATCTATGACCGGAATCATTTGTCGGATTGGGCAAGGGACCTCATCAGTCAGGTACCGTCAAAAGAAAACTACTGTCTGACACCGGAGCTGATGCGGGACTTAAGCGGAAAAGAGGATTCCTCCGAGCTTATGGCTGTCATCGAGATGCGCGAAGACCATTTAGACAGCCTCACGCTGTCCGCAAATCCCTTTCTCGTTTTATTTGACAGACCTTCCAATAAAGGAAATCTCGGCACCATGATCCGCTCGTGCGACGCTTTGGGCGCGGATGCCTTGATCATCACGGGACACGCCGTCGATCTCTACGACCCGAATGTTGTCGTATCGGCAATGGGCTCTTTTTTTAATATGCAGATCGTCCGCGTACCGGACAATCAGGTTCTCTTTTCCTATCTTGACCGTCTGAAAAAGAACTATCCCGGCTTTATAACCGTCGGCACAACCGCCCATCACGAAAAGCCGTTGTATGACGCCGATCTGTCCGGCCCTTTACTGCTCATGATGGGGAATGAGACGATGGGCTTAAGCAGGGGCTTCAAAGACGCCTGCGACCTGCTCTTAACGATTCCGATGGCGGAGCAGTCCTATGCATCCTCCTTTAATGTCAGCTGCGCGGCATCCATTCTCATGTATGAAGTCACCAGACAGCGGAACGCTCCGCATGAACCGTCTCATGTGCCTGATTTTGCGAAATCTCCATCAGAATAATTAGCGCAAAACCGCACAGCACTTAGGCAATATGCAAAAATTGCATGCAATTTTTGCATGGTTACTTGTATTCTGCTTACAGATATGCTATATGAAAGGCATAAGAAGGGAAAACCGTAGAAGCGGCCACCCTCAGCTAATGCGAACTGTTATACACTAACAGCCGTCACTACTGCGAATAGTGGCGGCTATTTTCGTTTTCTCTTAAAGCAAGCTGCGGGGGTATTTGGCCCTCGCGGCATTCGTCAAGGTCCTTCGGACTTTAACTCATTGCCCGCGGGAATAAAAAAACTCACAAAGCCCGGCAGTACATCCCATGCTCTTCGGGTTTTAAGTTACTCTCGAAAAATATGCAACGACTGTTCAATCTTTTATATATGGTCCGCATATTTTTCTCCGCGGTCAGAGTCATCGTCATGATTTCTGTCTGAATCACTCGACCTCAATGGTATACACCGCCTCAAACCGTTTTCCCGGCATGAGCTGATTGCCCCACTCGCGTTCCTCCAGCGTGCCGTGGAAGTTCTCCGCATCACAGCGCCCGTACCACGGTTCAATACAGATAAACGGCGCATTTTTATGCGGCGGCGACCAGATGCCAAACAAAGGTGCATCAAAGGAAACCGTCAGATACGGCTTCTTCTCTTTCGTCATCAGAGATACGCGGTGCGCCTGATCATGCTCGATAATCAGCGCATCCTCATCAAACAAATGCTCATCAACCGGCAGTATTCCGTCCGTTAATTCATACGTTTTTTTACGCTCGGAAGCAAGTCCGTCCCTTCCGATCACGGTGCTGTCCAACGGCTTTTTCGTGTCAAGCCCTATCAGATAATCGCTCTGCTTCGTATTTTTTTCAATCGGGCAGAGAAATGCCGGATGCCCGCCGATGGAAAAGTACATGACTTCATTCCCCGTGTTTTCCACCTGCCAGTGAACCTGCACGCCTGCTCCGTCCAAAACATAGCCGATCTGTAACAAAAACGGAAACGGGTAACGCTCCATACTCTCCCTGCTCTCCCGCAGCTCGAACCACAAAGCCTGTCCCTGACTTCCCTTCTCCAGTCCGCCTTCTTTTTCGACCGGCGTAAACTCCATATCGCGCGCAAAGCCGTGCTGGGACATCGCATAGGTTTTTCCCTTGTAAGTATACTGCTGCCCCTGAAGGCTTCCGACTAACGGAAACAGCACGGGCGACGTGCGCTTCCAGTATGCCGGGTCGGCATTCCACATATATTCCCTTCCGTCCGTCAGCCTGCGCAGCGACTTTAACTCCGCGCCATGCGAATCCACTTCAATCCCGATCACTCCATTACTGATTTCCAACCGGCTCATTATAGTCCTCCCTCTCCCTCTGCCCGATCATACATGAAATCAGCAGATATTGTGAGACCTTTTCACAATATCTGCTTTACGTGACTCCATCCATGCCGCCTCTTTCTCAATCTTCCAGATATTCCCTGTATTCCTGTTCGCTTGCAAAGAGCATGTAACTGCCTCCGACATATCCCATATAACCGTCTCTGACATAATACCCTTTCATAACCGTACCCTTCCTTTCTCAAACCGCCCTGCGGCGTCCGCTTGTTTCTAAAAAGAAGAATAACAGTTACTTAGTCCATTAAATCGGACTTAATCTTGCATGCTCCTGCCTAAAAATGAACGGAAAAGAAATCATCCGGCATCATTTTGAGCCTTCAAAAGCTACATGCCTAAAAATGAATCCCAAATAAATGATCAAATAACGCGCCATGGATTTTCTTTTCCTTCCATAAAGCACTTACAGCCCTTAAGAGAATCCGCTACCATCGTGCGTATCGCATTCTCCGTATAAAACGCCATATGATGACTGACCGTCACGTTCGGAAAGCCGCGCAGAATCGCAAGCTCCCGGTTTGACAACACATCCGACTTCCGGTCATAGTAGTAAAGACCAAATTCATTTTCCACGACGTCAAGCGCCGCAGCGCCGATCTTTCCTTTTTCAATTTGGGCGATTAACGCCGGTATGTCGATAAGCGGCCCTCTTGCCGTATTGACGATGACCACACCGTCCTTCATGCCGGACATGGTCTTTTCGTTCACCAGATGATAATTTTCTTCCGTGAGCGGCGTATGCAGCGTAATGATGTCGGCACGCGCGAACAATTCCTCCAGCGGTACATACTGTGCAAAACGCCCCGCTTCCTCATTCGGGTAAAGATCATACGCAAGAATCTGACAGCCGAAGCCCGATAAATCCCGTACAACGGTCCTGCCGATCCGCCCGGTGCCGATCACGCCCACCGTCAGATCTTTCAGCTCGCGTCCGAGGCTCCCCTTCAGCGTATAATCCTGAATATTGGTCCGCTCTATGATCCGCTTCATATTACGCAGGCTCATTAAAATCAGCATGACTGTATAATCCGCAACGCCGTCTGGACCGTACGGTGCGTTTGCCACCTGTATCCCGAACTCCTTCGCCGCCTCCACATCAATATGATCGTAGCCGATCGTGCGCGTCGCAAGATAACGCACGCCCGCCTCATGAAACTTTGCGATCAGCTCCCGCGTCATCTTAGAGGTCAGAATATCCATGCAGGCACACCCTTCTGCAAGATGCACGTTCTCCTTGCTTGGTGCGTCCCGGCATATGACAAGCTCCATGCCCAGTTCTTTGCTGTAATGGTCAAACCATTTTTTCTCATCAAAATCCCGATAGCTGTAAACGACTGTTTTCATGACTGCCCTGCTCCATTACCTGCCGCGTTTCCCGCACACTCTTTCCGCGCTTTTTCCACGGCCGGTTCCTTCCTGCTTTGTTTTTTTTCTTCGGATCCCCTTCTCCTTCTGTTTCCCCCGGTGCTTTTATTCCCGCTCTGTTTCCTTCTGCGCTTTCTCTTCCTTCTCTTTTTCCTTCGACGCTTTTTCTTCCTTCGACGCTTTTTCTTCCTTCTGCGCTTTTTCTTCCTTCTGCGCTTTTTCTTCCCGCCCCGCTTCCTTCTGCGCTTTCTCTTCCTGCTCTTTTTCCCGTATCTGCTTTAAGCGCTTTGCAAGTTCCCGCTTTATGTCATTATAGCGGTTATCGTTAATCCAGTCGATCTCATCCACGGATTCTTCACTAAAGGAAAACTGGTCATGTTCCTCCTCGTATTCCTCTGCCGGTTCATCCTCTTTGATATAATCTAAGTCTTCTTTGCCAAGCTTCCTGAAGTCGTTGACTTTTTTTATGAGCAGGCGGAGGCTGTTCTTCGTCGTGTCAAACACGCCCGCACCGTCTAAATTCATGACGATCATACCGATCGGCACTGCAATGATCATGCCGATCACGCCGAAAAAGCGATAGCCGATATACAAAAGAAACAATGTCGGAAGCGGCTTGACACCGATCGTATCCCCGATAAATTTCGGCTGGATAAGCTGTCTGACTAACTGCCCGACACCCCAGATGATCAGCAGACCGAACGCCATCCGATAGTTACCTGCAAACAATTGGAACACTGCCCAAGGCATCAAAATCGTACCCGTGCCAAACACCGGCAGAAGATCAAGAAACGCAATGAGCAGCGCCAGTAAAAACGCATATTTGACACGAAGTATCATGAGTCCGATCACAAGCAGCAGATAAATCCATAATTCAATGCGGAACTGCGCCACAAAATATCCGCCCACGGAACGCTTCATCGTCCGGAATCCGATCTGCCATTTCTGCTGAATGGAAAGCGGCATATGCACCCTGAAATAGCGGTAAATCTCCTCCCGTTCCGCCACAAAATAGTATGATGAAATGAGGCACATGATGATGCTGATGATTGCGCTCGGAATACTTTTCACAAAGTTTCCGACTGCGTTCATTGCCGGAGAGCCCAGCTTATTGACCAGATCGCCGATATACTGGCTCAGATTCGAATACAGGTCGGCAAGTGTCGTCTGCACATCAACAGGCAGGCGCTTATAGAACACATTCCATTTATCACTGAAACCTTCCAGCTCCTGCTCAAAACTCTTCCAGATATCCGGCAGATCATTCAGCATCCCCACACCCTGCTTAAACAGCTCCGACACAAGCAGATACAGCGCCCCGCCGACCGCTGAGATTGCAAGCACGATGACAAAAACCGACATTGCCTTGCGCTTGATACGCAGTTTTTTTTCAAGAAAGCTCACCAGCGGATTCGCGATGGATGCAATGATCCAGCCGATCAGAAACGGGATAAAAAACAAAACGACCTTGGGAACAAGAATCACAACGGCCAGAAACACTCCCACTGCGATGACCAGATTGATGATAATCTTTACGTACTGTCTGAGATCTTTATTCATCCGTACTCTCCTCCTGCTCCGACAGACTCTCGATATAGGCGGTGATCTCATCGCGGCCCTGCTTATTCAGTGCAGAAAACGGAAAGATCAGCGTCCGTTCATCCGCACGCAGCCCCTTGCGGAGCATGTTCAGATGCTTCTGTATCTGGCTTCTCTTGATCTTGTCCAGCTTTGTCGCAATGATGACCGGATGATAACCCTGGGACATCATCCATTCGTACATCTGACAATCATTTGCCGAAGGCTCATGGCGGATATCAACAAGCAGAAAGACTGCCTTTAACTGCTTCGAACAATGCAGATAATTCTCCACCATCTTTCCCCATTTTCCCCTTGTCTCCACAGAAACGCCTGCATAGCCGTAACCGGGCAGATCAACAAAATATAAGTTTTTATTGATAAGGTAAAAATTGATCGTCTGCGTCTTTCCGGGCTTTTCGCTGACGCGTGCATAAGACTTCCGGTTCATCAGCGCATTGATGAGAGAGGATTTGCCGACATTGCTCTTTCCTGCAAACGCGATTTCCGGAAAGCGGTTTTGCGGAATCACGCTTGTGATCCCGCATACGGTTTCCAATTCTACGCTCTTTATGACCACCCCGTCCCATCTCCTTCCCGCTGACTTTTTTCCACCCGGTAATCCCGGACCTGTGCATCCGTCTTTCCAGTGCGTTCTCAAACCTGACGTATAGATCCTTCCGCACTGCCTCCGGACGCAGCTTAAGCCTCTTTCTTCTGCTGTGCCACAAATGAAAGTTTAATCACCTCATCCATGGATTCCACAAATTGAATATGAATCCCCTCAGTAATCTCCTTAGAGATTTCCTCCACGTCCTTTCGGTTTTCCTTCGGAACAAGGACGGTTCCGATACCCGCCGTTTTGGCAGCAAGCAGTTTTTCCTTTAATCCCCCGATCGGCAGCACGCGCCCGCGCAGCGTAATCTCTCCGGTCATGGCAAGATCAGCCTTAACCGGAATGCCGGTGATCGCGGACAGTACGGCTGTCGCCATCGTAATCCCCGCACTCGGTCCGTCCTTCGGCACAGCCCCCTCCGGAATATGGATATGGAAATCATTTTTCTTAAAGCAGTCGGCAGGAATCTGATACTGCCTGCCGACAGAACGGAGATAACTGATTCCCGCCATTGCAGATTCTTTCATGACGTCACCTAATTGACCGGTCAGCTCAATCTCTCCCTTGCCCGGCATCTTATTGACTTCAATCTGCAGAGTATCTCCACCCACACTTGTCCAAGCCAGTCCTCTGACGATCCCGACTTCATCCGTCTCATTCTTCTTATCGGGATGGTACTTGACTTTTCCCAAATATTTCTCAAGGTTGGCGGTTTTCACCATGATGGATTTCTTATCTGACTGAATCAGTCTGCGCGCCGCCTTCCGGCAGATATCGCCGATCTTGCGCTCTAGATCGCGGACACCCGCCTCCCGTGTATAACCTCTGATGATCTCTTTGACTGCGCCGTCACTGATCGTGAGCATCTGGTCTGTCATTCCGTTTTTCTCATATTGCTTTTTGATCAGATGCTCTTTCGCAATATGAAATTTCTCGTTTGCCGTATAGCTCGTCACTTCGATCAGTTCCATGCGGTCCAGAAGCGGACGTGGAATCGTCTCAGTCGTATTGGCAGTCGCAATAAAGAATACCTCCGACAGATCAATCGGAATCTCAATATAATGATCTCTAAAATTGGCATTCTGCTCACTGTCAAGTACCTCTAGAAGTGCAGATGAAGTATCCCCTTTATAGTCACTGCTCACCTTGTCAATCTCATCGAGCAGGATCAGCGGATTCTTCACCCCCGCCTGCCTTAAGCCGTTCACAATGCGTCCCGGCATTGCGCCGACGTATGTCTTTCTATGACCGCGGATCTCCGCCTCGTCACGCACGCCCCCTAAGCAGATACGGACATACTTTTTATTCAGCGCCTCCGCGACAGAACGCGCAATCGACGTCTTTCCGGTTCCGGGCGGTCCGACCAGACATAAAATCGTGCTGTCACTGCGGTTTGTCATGCAGCGCACCGCGAGAAACTCCAGAATACGCTCTTTGACCTTCTCCAATCCAAAATGATCTCTGTTCAGGATTTGTTCCGCATGGTTGATATCCTGGTTATCCTTTGACATCTTATCCCATGGAAGCTCCAGGAGCGTTTCAATGTATCCCCGTTCAACCGCACTCTCTGAGCTGCTCGTGGCAACACTCTTAAAGCGCGAAATCTCCTTTTTGATCCGCTCTTTGACCTCTTTTTTCGCCTTCAGCTTTTCTACCGCTTCCTCGAACTGCTCCGCATCAGAGAATGTTTTGTCGTCTCCCAGCTCTTCCCTGATGTAGCCAAGCTGCTCACGCAGTACGTATTCACGCTGGTTTTTATCAACCCTCTGCTTGACCCCTTCGGTCAGCTTAAGCTTGATCTTAGCAATCTCGACTTCCCTGTAAATGAGGTCAATAGCCGTACGGTAGCGCTCTTCGACGTCAACCGCCTCCAATACGGTCTGCTTCTCCTGCACGCTAAGCGGCATATTCATGACCGCCGCATCGACAAGTTTCCCAATATCTTTGAGTTCGTCTAAACGATATCCAATCGCCTTCCCGATTTTCGGATGAAAAAGTGCATACTGGCTCATGAGCTCCTTGATATAGGAAATGCGCGCTGCCTGTTCCGTTTCGGACAAAACAGAAGCATCCATGGACATTCCTGCTGCAGAATCAGCAGAATCATCTGTAGAATCCCCTGATGATGTTTCTGTGCAAAGCTCCACTGCGGCTTCTAAATATTCCTTCGCATCCAGTCCGGCTGTATGCACCTCTTTTAAGCGTGCTCTGACGATCCCCTCCGAAAGCACGCGGACTACCTTGCCCTGCATTCTGCTGACCTGCCGGACCATAACGATTGTTCCGACGGAATAGAGGTCCTGAATCTGCGGTTCCTCTACCGCCGCGTTCCGCTGTGTCACGACCAACAGTTTCCCGTTCCCCAGCATCGCCCGCTCTACCGCCTGAACAGACCGCTCCCTCTGCACATCAAAATGAAGGATCATCCCCGGAAACACCGACAAATCCCGCAGCGCAACGAGCGGCAGAAGCTTTTCCTGCTCATCCTGCATCTGCCCTGACTCTTCTGTAATGGTTACTTCTTGTTCTTCTTCCAACCGTATCTCTCCTTCACAACGAACGCCGCCACGCTTTGCGAGGCTGCGCTCGTATGTAGAAAACGCCGCCTAACTTGGGCGACGTTTTTCCAACTCTTCATTCTCATTCCGCTCGCCGCCTTCAATGCGGCCCCCCGCATGAATGACCATCGGCTCACTATTGCCTTCCACAACCTCTTTCGTGATCACGCATTCCTCAATGGAATCATCGGACGGAATCTCAAACATCACATCCATCATGGCATTTTCCATAATAGAGCGAAGTCCTCTCGCGCCCGTTTTCCGCTCCATCGCCTTTTGCGCAATCGCATTGATCGCTTCCGGCTCAAATCTTAATCGTACATCATCAAAGCCGAACAGCTTCTGATATTGTTTGATCAGTGCATTCTTCGGTTCGGTCAAAATACGCTTCAGCGCATCTGTGTCAAGTCCGTCCAACGCGACCGTAATCGGCATACGCCCGATAAATTCGGGAATCAGACCAAACTTAACCAGATCCTGTGGCGTAACCTCCCGCAGGAGCTGTCCGATTTCTTTCTCGGACTTGCTTGCAATCTCTGCATTAAATCCTATCGACTTACGGTCCAGCCTTGTCTCGACAATTTTCTCCAGACCGTCAAACGCTCCTCCGCAGATAAAAAGGATATTTGTCGTGTCAATCTGCAGAAGCTCCTGATGCGGATGCTTTCTTCCGCCCTGAGGCGGAACAGATGCCATGGTTCCCTCAATGATCTTTAAGAGTGCCTGTTGTACGCCCTCGCCGGATACATCCCTCGTAATAGAAACATTCTCGCTCTTTTTTGTAATCTTATCAATCTCATCAATATAGATGATGCCGTACTGCGCACGTTCGACCTCGTAATCTGCCGCCTGAATCAGCTTTAAGAGAATATTCTCCACATCCTCCCCGACATACCCGGCCTCGGTCAGCGTCGTAGCGTCCGCAATCGCAAACGGAACATTGATGATCTTTGCCAGCGTCTGCGCAAGGTAAGTCTTTCCTGAACCGGTCGGACCGATCATAATGATATTGCTCTTCTGCAGTTCCACATCATCATCGTCCTGCGGCGCCAGCACCCGCTTAAAGTGGTTATAGACGGAAACGGACAGCACTTTCTTTGCCGCTTCCTGTCCGATAACATACTCGTCGAGATGTTTTTTAATTTCTGCAGGTTTAATGAGGTTAATCTCAAACTCTCCGGGAGCAGTCTCCATCTCCTCCTCTTCTTCCTCAATAATATCTGCACAAATATCCACACACTCGTCACAGATAAAAACACCCGCAGGTCCTGCTATCAATTTTTTTACCTGCCCCTGCGTCTTACCGCAAAAGGAACATCTTATATTTTTGTCGTCTGAATTTTTAGAGCCCATATCCGTGTTATTCCTCTGCCCTTTCACACATATTCATGCCTGTTTACGCCATCCCGCAGGAATGCGCTTCCGTCTTTTGCATTCGTAACGGTTTAGCCAAAGGCTAAACTGTTACGTTTACTCGGCGGTCGTATCGGGTCTTCTTTCCATGACTGCGTCGATCAGGCCGTACTCCTTTGCCTCCTCTGCCGTCTTCCAGTTATCCCTCTCGGTGTCCGCCACAATTTCCTCATAGGGCTTTCCGGTATTTGCCGCCAAAAGCCGGTTTAACTTTTCCTTCGTGCGCTGCATATGCTTTGCCGCGATCTCAATCTCCGTTGCCTGTCCCTGCGCCCCGCCTAACGGCTGATGGATCATGATTTCAGCATTCGGCAGCGCCAGACGCTTTCCTTTTGCACCTCCCGCAAGCAGAAACGCTCCCATGCTGGCCGCCATGCCGATACACATTGTGGACACATCGCATTTGATGTACTGCATCGTATCGTAAATTGCCATTCCGGCGGTCACGGAACCGCCCGGGCTGTTTATATAAAGGTGGATATCCTTATCAGGGTCTTCCGCCTCAAGGAACAAAAGCTGCGCTACGACAATACTTGCAGAAGTGTCATTCACTTCCTCTCCCAAAAAAATAATCCGTTCCTTTAATAATCTTGAGTAAATGTCGTAGGAACGCTCCCCACGGCTTGTCTGCTCGATGACATATGGCACTAAGCTCATTGGTCACAACCTCCTTAATTTATGATTTCCCCCTTATATGACTCAGAACGCTCTATAAAAGTTACACTTTATGATTTCTTTTCTTTCGCATGTTCAACGACAAAGTCGACTGCCTTCTTGACGAGCACATCAAGCATCAGTTCTTTCTTCTCGCGCTCACCGAGCATTTCTTTTACCTTGTCTTCCTCCATCTGGTAAATCTCCGCCAGTCTTTTCACTTCTTTATCATAGTCGGCATCATCCGTCGTCATGTTTTCCGCCTTGGCAACCGCCTCAAGCACAAGTCTGGACTGAATCCGCTTTAACGCAGTCGGCTTCACCTGCTCCAGCATCTTATCATTGTCAAGACCGGTGAACTGATAATACTGCTCAAGTGTCAGCCCCTGCATGGAAAGGCGCTGTGCAAAATCCTCCACCATCTGTCTCTGCTGTGTCTCCAGCATCGGATCAGGAATTTCCATCTTGGCGTCGGCAATGATCGCATCAATAACCGCTTCCTCTTTTTTATCCCTTGCCTCCGTCTCTTTCTTCTCTGTCAGCTTCTTCCTGACGTCATCTTTATATTCCGCCAGCGTCTCAAACTCGGAAACCTCGCTTGCAAACTCATCATCCAGTTCAGGAAGCTCTTTTTCTTTGATCTCCTTTACCGTACACTTGAATACGGCAGCTTTTCCCTTCAGCTCCTCAGCCTTATAATCCTCCGGGAATGTCACATTCACTTCCAATTCCTTATTCAGTTCTGCGCCGACAAGCTGTTCCTCAAATCCCGGTATAAATGCGCCGGAACCGATCGTCAGCGGATAATTCTCTCCCTTTCCGCCTGCAAATGCCACGCCGTCTACAAAGCCTTCAAAATCAAGGATCGTCATATCGCCATCCTTAACCGGGCGGTCTTCCACATTGATCTCACGCGCGTTGCTCTCTCTTTCCTTATTGATCTCAGCATCGACTTCCTCATCCGTCACTTCCGTCGAAATCTTCTCAATCTGAACATTCTTATATTTGCCGAGCGAAACCTCAGGCTTTAATGCAACGGTTGCCGTGAAGATAAAGGGTTTACCCTCCTCGATCTGTGTCACCTCAATGGATGGGCGGGAGACAATCTCCTCCTCACATTCTTCCAATGCTTTCGCATACGCATCCGGAATCAGTTCGTTTGCGGCATCTTCGTAAAATACACCCTTTCCGTACATCTGCTCTATCATTTTGCGGGGAACTTTGCCTTTGCGGAATCCCGGAATGCTGATCTTATTTTTCTGCTTCTGGTATGCGGATTCAATCGCTTTGCCCAGTTCCTCGGCGGAAGCTTCAATCGTAAGCTTTGCCATATTTTTTTCCAGTTTTTCAACCTGTAAACTCATTTTGCGTTTTCCTCCTTCATAACGCCGGGTATTTCATCCCATACGCATAGTCATTGTAAGAGTATAGCATAGATTTCCTAAAAAAACCAGTATTTTTTTATGCAAAATATACGGAACAAAAGAACCGGAACATCTGACGGATGGTCCGGTTCTTTCAAGGAAATGCCAAAGGCATTTCCTTTGGCATATTTGGCGCATTCTGACCGAATGCTTCCATTGATTACTGGAACATAGAGCCCAGCTCTTCCAATTCTTTCTCGCAGTCGCTGCAGTAGTGAATCTCTTCGCCGAAAATAGTCTCCGTCTTGCACTTCTTAACTTCTCCGCAGAAATCACACTCTACCTTCTTGCCGCATCCTACTGCGCTCAGCGCTACCATAATCATCATACCTGCTACAGCCGCTGCCTTTGCCAGTTTCTTCCTCATGGTTCTTACCCTCCTCATATGTGCTCTTCGCAGGCCTGCGCATGCCGCAATGCCTGTCGAATGTCAGAAACGCTTATATCTTATTATAAAATTTTCATAAAGTCAAGCAACCGGCAGGCGAATCGTCTGATCGGGCAGGAAAAGCGCCGCCTCCGCCTCGTCATGTGCCGTAACGATCAGGACACGGTTTCCCTGATGTTCTAAAACGAACGCTGCCAGCCGTTTCCGGTTTTCGCTGTCCAGTCCGCCAAACGGCTCGTCAAGCACAATAAGCCCGCCACCGGCAAGCGCCGCCCGCGCAACTGCTGTCCGCCTGCGCATGCCTCCGCTTAATTCTGCCGCCGGCTGGGCGAAAGCCCCCGCGGGAAGCAGCGTTTCCAGACATTCCCGTATCTGTCCCTCAAACTCTTTGGCACAGACCATGCGCACATTATTTTCAGCCGTCTCGCTTAAGAACAGGCAGTCCTCCTGAAAAGCCGGCGAAATCCGAATCATCTCCTGCTGCCGCAGACTTTCTCCTTCGGATCTTTTCCGCTGCATGACGCTTTTCATGACAGCGTTCCTCTCCGCCTTTTCCGCCGTCCCGTCACCTTTTTTATTTCCCTTAATCATCCCATCCGGGTCCGTCAGTCCCATCAGCATTTTTAACCATGTCGTCTTCCCGCTTCCCGAATCTCCCACAATCGCAAGCCTCTCCCCAGGTCCGCATGTGATCTCCGGCAGACTGACAACACACTTCTCCTGATAGGTTTTGCTCATAGCAGGAATTGTGAATCCCTGCATATCCTGCCGGATATTTGCCCTGACGCTGCTTTTTCCATGCCCGGTCAATGGCGGAATATGCATCTCAAGGAGTCCCCTCAGCAAAAAAAACATGATTTTTTCACATAAGAAACTGAGCAGAACAATTACGACAGTCCACGCAAGCACCCCCGCCGTGTCCAGATAAATCTTAGACATATAAAGCCTCGTCCCAATCGCAAATTCGGGAATGCCGATCACTTCCGCCGCAATACCGGACTTGAAGCTCATCCCGATCGTCACGCGCACCGCACCAAGCAGATACGGCGCAAGCGCCGGACGGTAAACATACAGTAACCGGTTCCTCTTACGCATGCCGCATACGCGCGCAAACGCAAGCTGCGCGGCGTCGGTCTCGGCAAGCCCGGTCATCGTCTGGGTATAAAAATACGGGAAAACAACAAGAAACGAGATTGGAACCGCAAGATTCTCCGACCCGCTCCAGATCAGCACCAGGATCACAAACGCCGCAACGGGAACTGATTTCATCGCCGCTACCACAGGTTCCAGAAGCCGCTCTGTCATATGCCAAAAAAAGGCGCATGCACCGACTGCAGCGCCTAATATCATACCGAGCAGAAATCCCGCGATGATCCGCATAAGAGAGCCTGCCGCGGACGCATAAAATTCCACGCGTCCCAATTCTTTCAAAATCCGCGCACAGACGTCCGCCGGTCCTGCGAGCAGAATCCTGTTATCCACCCACATGGCGGCAGCCTGCCATACAAGGAGCCAGAATACAACAACAGCCGCCCGGGAAAGTATTTTCTTCATAAAATAACCGTGCCTTTCCGCAACAGATTAAAAAGCAAAAACTGATTCCATCAATTCCCCGCTTACGGAACATAATAAAATGAATCATCCGGCACGCCTCCGCCGATAAACGAGGCGTCAAATTCCTCCAGCACGCCCAGATAGCCGGACAGAGCCGCTTTCATCTCCTCACCGGTAAGGCAGACGATATTACAGTAAGGCAGTGCTTTTTCGGCAGCCGCCGCTTTCTCCACAATGCCGTAATGCGCCACAAGCTCAGCCGCCTCCGCCGTATTGGTATTCGCATAATCCGCGGACTGCCCATGCTCCCTAAGGAACATCAAAACCGCATCCGGCTGTTCCTCCATAAACGCATTCCGCACAAGGGTCACTCCCGTAACGAGCATACCGCCGTCCTCTCCCTGCACCCGGCTCCATTCCTCCGTCATATCCAGCACACTCACAATGTCCGGATTCTGCATGGAAAGCGCCGTCGCATACGGCTGGGGCAGAAGACCGACTGCATCGGGATTTTCGGTCAGATACGCAGCTACCTCCGATGCTTCCGACTTGTACTCAAGCGTCACATCAGTCAGCCCGATCCCGTTTTCGGAAAGAAGATACTGCAGTACAAAATCCGGCGTCGTTCCCATTCCCGTCAGATAAATCGTGCGTCCTCTTAAATCCTCCATCTGCGTGATCGTATCATCCGCCGACATCAGATAAAGTACGCCGAGCGTATTGATATCAATCGCAGTTACGCCGCCCTCCGTCTTATGGTAGAGCACCGATGCCACATTCGCGGGAACCAGTACGATATCAAGCTCGCCTGAAATGACTTTCGGAAGCAGCATATCCGCCGTTGCCTCCATGGTAAATGTATAGACATTTTCCGCAAGCCCCTGGTCCTGCCTGTCCATCAGCCATACAAGTCCCATCGAAGTCGGTCCCTTCAGAGAACCGACACGGACTTCCGGCAGCCTGACATCATCAATCTGCGTTTCGCCGGGTGAAACCGCATCTCCCCCTTCTTCTTTCCCGCATGCTGCGATCACGCTTATAAGAAGGAATCCCGCAAGCAGGACTACCGCCCATTTTTTCATGTTCCCTCTGCTCCTCTCCATCGCTTCTTATATGATATCGGCATTTCAAAACACCCTTTATACCGTGAACTGATTCATGCTCTCCGAAAGCTTTCCTGCCTGCTCCTCCAATGCCCTTGCGCTCACGGCTGCAGACTCGCTGGTATCATTTACAGTTTTGGTATAGATATCGAGCTGCTCTGCGGAGTGCGTGATCTGCTCCGTGATTCCAAGCTGCTCTTTGGCAGTGCCCATCATTTTAGACGCCACATTATCCACTTTATCCACCAGTTCAACCATACGCCCGATAATCTTATCCGTCTCGCCAACCTGTTCAAACACGCCGTCAAAGGTATTCGTCGCAGACTCGATCATCAGCGTGCTTTCTTTCACTCTGCCGACGCTTTCTTCCATATGCGCCGCCGCCTTTACGACCGTCTCCTTAATGTCCGACGTCACTTTGGAAATATCATCAGCTGCAACGCTGCTGTTCGCCGCAAGCTTACCAATCTGCTCCGCAACAACTGAAAATCCTCTGCCTGCCTCACCTGCTCTAGCTGCCTCTATGGAAGCGTTTAAGGCAAGCAGATTTGTTTCCTCAGAAATATCCATGATCAGACTGACCATATCACTGATCTGTGCAACTGCCGCTTCCGTCTGCGCAATCTGCTTCTCTAAAGACGTCATCGTCTCCTCAATGCCGCTCATACTGCTTCTGATCTTCTCCATCGCCGCGTGACCGTTTTTCGCAGCCGTAACTGTCTGCTGCATGACGGCTCCCGCGTCCACCCCTTCGCGGCGCGTCTCATGAATGATACCTGCCAGACCTTCCATTCCTTCCGCCGCCTGATTCGCCGTATCGGAAAGCTCCTTTACCATTTCACTAAGCGCCGTCATGGCTTCTGCCTGCTCATCTGCAGACGCTTTTAAGCTTTTAGAGACTGATCCGTTATCCTGTGCCTGCTGATTAAGCCAATCCGCCATTCCGGAAATATCGGAGATCATGCCCCTCATTTTTTCAAGGAATCTCTGCATGCTGCTGCTCATGCCCGCAATTTCGTCGCCGCCTGTCCGTTTTGCCTGCGCAATATTCTTTGAAAAATCTCCCGCCGCCACTTCTGAGAGCACATTCGTCACCTGCTGGACCGGCTTTACCACCTGATTCATCATCCAAATGATCACGACGATCAGCACGGCAGCGGCAGCCAGCGCGATACATGCCATAATGACCTGAAGCTTTCGAAGGTCGGAGAGCACATCCGCCTTGGATATATAAGTAACTAGACACCAGTCGGTCTGCGCAATCTCATGAACGCAGACAAAAAAGTCACCTTTCGCTCCTTTTATCTCGCCAAGTCCGGTCCCGCGCTGTAAAATCCGCCCGATACTTTGATAAAATGGGTCGGTTCCCGGATCGTTCAGCTTCACATCAATCATGGAAGCATCGGGATGCGCAAGCACCGTCTGGGAGCTCTTTGTCACCAGAAACGCCCTGCCGCTGTTGCCGATCGTAATCTGGGACATCAGTCCCGATACATAATCAAGATAAATATCAGCCGCCAGTACCCTGCATACATCCGTATTGTTCATTTTCACGGAGGCGCTGACACAGACCTGACCGGACTGGGAATCATAATAGGGTTCTCCGAACGTGAGCGTCTCATGCTCTTTTCCCTCCAGATACCAGTCACGCTCAACGAGCACCCAGTCATCACCCGGCACCCATCCCGAAGCGTCCAGATACGCACCGGAATCGTCTCCCATATAAAGCCCCACCGGATACGATTCATTTCGGTCAACCGAAATTTCCATATAGCGCAGAATCTCACTGTCATCCGCAAAAACGCCCGCGTTGATCGTATCCACATATACGTTGATCTCCTTTAAGATGCCGTCTGCCCATGCACCGATCTCATTTGTATAGACCAATGATTCTGACACAAGGTTTTCTTCTGCCTGCTTTACGATCATACTTCTGGACAATGCAAAAAAAGAAAAAATTAACACCAGCACTACCGGTATGATCACAAGGATCAGTTTTACGCGGATACCAAGCCGTTTCTTCATCTGTATTCTCCTTCTGCTTTTTTAAGATATGTTCCCATTATACCTAGTTTATGCATTTGTGACAAGAGCACTTTGCGGTGTCACAAATACAGTTTACGATGTCTCATTGAGCCTCACTGCTTAACCGTTTTTAACGGACCGTGAAACTGTAAGCACGCAGTCAAAAGGCGCCCCGAAAACTGTTCGGGGCGCCCGGATCACTCCATGTTCATTCTTTCATCGCTGATTCGCGCTGCTTATTTCATGGACTCTTCCTGCTTCTTGATCATACGTCTTACCATCTCACCGCCGATAGAACCAGCCTCTTTGGATGTTAAGTCGCCGTTGTAACCTTCCTTCAGGTTTACTCCCAACTCAGAAGCAACCTCTGTTTTGAAACGATCCATTGCTGCCTTAGCCTCAGGAACTTCCATCTTAGACTTGCTGTTTGCCATTGTTTTCACCTCCAACTTTTTCTTTTTTCCCCCAACGGGTTCTCTATTTTCAGATAAGTGATACTCTCACTTATCCGAACGTTTCTCTTTCAAGACCCGGCTTCAAAGCGTTTGTATCGCTTATCTTGGTCTTAGTATGAACTTGGGTGAAAAAAATATGTTGGAAATTTTTTGTAGCAGATCAAATCATGATTTGATTCATTTTCAGTCCCGTGATCTAACGTTTCTCTCCCATGAACAGCACGCCGATCGTTCCCGGACCGGAATGTGCGCCGATGCTCGGCCCGATCTGCGCTACCTGTACTTTTTCATAACCAAAACGCTCTTTTATCATCTGTGCGACCGCATTCGCATCCTCCTCACAGTCCCCGTGGATGACGGATGGAAGGATCTGCTGGTCCTTAAAAGAGCCGATCTGCTCTGCCATATGGTCAATCAGCACTGAGAGGGATTTTTTGCGTCCCCTGACTTTCTCAAGCGGCACAAGCTTTCCCTCGTCATTGATATGCAGGATTGGTTTAATGTTGATCATGCCGCCGAGGATTGCCGAAGATTTGCTTAAACGCCCGCCGCGGTAGAGATATTGTAAATCTTCCACCGTAAAAAGAGCGCAGAGATATTTCACATGCTCCCCGATCCACGCCGCTGTCTCGTCCATGCTTTTTCCGTCTGCGCGCATCTGCACCGCCTTGCGGATCATCATGCCCTCGCACGCGGAAGCCGAAAGTGTGTCGATGACGACGATTTTCATTTCGGGATGGGCTTCCATCACTTCCTCCCCGCCGTTTCTGATATTATTGATGCCGGAGCTTAACGCCGAAGAAAAACTGATAAACAGAATGTCCTTTCCCTCTTTTGCAATCTGCTCAAATTTCTCTAAGATGACAGCCGGATTGCTCGCCATCGTTCCCGCCTTTTTGCCCGCACGCATCTCGTCATAAAACTCATGCGGCGTCAGTACCTTTTCATCGCCGTATTCATCGTCATCCAGCGTGTAATAATGCGGAATGACGCAGATGCCGTGCTCCTTTACAAACACCTCGTCCAAATCTGCATTGCTCTCTGTTGCAATCACATAGTCTCTCATACCTACAACATACTCCTTTCTCCGTCTGCGGATCTGTGATGTCAGGCACAAACCCATGATTGAAGATTTTGATCTTCAATCTTTCTTCTTTTGCCTGCTGACAATGTATTTTTCATAACAAACCGAGCGCGCTGACGAGCATTCCCGCCGTCACGCCGATCACATACAGCAGTAAAATAATTCTGACATTTTCTTTCCAGTGATGATTGGTCCTGCACAGTACCAGAAGTCCGACCCCCGCCGATACGAACAGCCCCGCCATCACAGCGCCGCCGCCCATAGCACCCTGCACATAAAGCTGCGTCAGGACAACCGACGCTGCACAATTTGGAATGAGCCCCACCAGTCCGGCAAGAAACTCCCCAAGCACCGGTTTGTTTAAGATCAGTCCCGAAATCGCCTCCTCACCGACCAGATGAATGACGATGCCGAGCGCAAGCGTCACGGCAAAAATAAACAGCATCATCTTCATCGTATGCATCAGCGCGGAATACCAGATTCCTCTCTCGCAATGACAGTGGTCGTGCTCACAGAGGTCATGGATATGCAGCTCCTCCCCGGCAGTATGATTTCTCCGCACTGCAAGATCGACAAGCAGGCCGGCAATCATGCCGACCCCCGCTTTCAAAACAAGAATTTTGACAATAACCAGCGCGGAAAGACCCTTCGCGGTCTCCGAGAGCAGAATCGGAAGCATCTCATCCGATGTGGACAAAAACACGGCGAGCAGTGTCCCAGCCGTGATCACGCGCCCCGCATATAAATTCGCTGCCGCCGCCGAAAACCCGCACTGCGGCAGAACGCCGAGCACGCTGCCGACTACCGGACCAAATCTGCCGCTTTTCCTGATGATGCGTACGGTTCTCTCATTTTCCCTGCTCTCGATCCATTCCATTGCAAGATATGCAAGAAACAAAAAGGGCAGTATCTTTACGCTGTCCATCACAGCATCCAACAATACGTCTAACATAAAACTCCCTTTGAAACAATCATGACATAGTATCTCCTATCCATAGGAAGACTTGATAGCTTTTTTTCAACCTATGCCCTCTGTTCGTATACGATTCCTTCTTTCATCCGCTCGGCAGTCTGCCGGTCCAAGAGCCGTTCAACAATCGCTAAACCGAACGGAATCGCACAGCCCATACCGCGCGCCATGATCATATGCCCGCATACCGTAACTTCGTTCCGGTTTACGTTTGCGCCGCCCGCCGCAAGATGCTCCTCAAACGACGGATACGAGCATGCATCCTTCCCTTTCAGATAACCTCTGTGCGCAAAAATGCTCGGTGCCGCGCAGATTGCAGCGATATTCTTTCCCGCGCCGTTCCACTCGTCAAGACGCGCCATCAGCGGTTCATATGCCTCCAGATTTTTCGTCCCCGGCATGCCTCCCGGCAGAATCAGCATGGACGCCGTGTCAAAATCCGCCTCGCTATACAGAATATCCGCCGTCACTGTCACGCTGTGGGAACTGGTTACTTCTTTTTTTCCCGTAATGGATACGGTCCTGACCGGTATGTCCGCGCGTCTTAATAAATCCACGACCGTCAGCGCTTCAATCACTTCAAAACCGTCCGCCAAAAATAAGTATGCTGTCTGTCCCATCCGATGATCTCCCTTCTGACCATTTTCCATTTATTGTAATATGAATAGCAAAAAAAATCAATGAATCCGTATTCGCATAATCACATAAACGATCCCCTATCAATTATAAATGCGGGTATATACTCATATACTATAGTACATACCCGCATTTTTCGCAAGATTACGATTTCTATGCTTTCTGCGCTGCTTCGATTCTATGCCTTCTCGCTGCTTCGATTTCTATCCCTCCTGCGCTGCTTCCTGCATCACTACGCAGATTGTCCGCAGCGACAGGCTCTGTATTTCGATCTTCCCTTCCTGCATCATTCTTTTAACCCGGCTTGCCGACAGCCCTGTAACCATGGCAATCTGTTTTTCCGGCCGTATTTTTAATCCTAAAGGATTTTGTATCGTAAGCATCCATGTTTTTGTCAGATTTCCGGGTGTATCGTGCAGCATGACGGCCGCATAGTGCATTCGTCCAAAATCAATCTGTGCCTTCTGTCTCTGAAAGAGCGATACATCCCTGCCATACTGCTGCGCCAGATTTTTATCATTGGATAAAAAAAGATCGTACTCTTCTTTTGGAATGGAAGAAATTCTTTGACGCTCATAGACAGCAAGATTGAACGTATGTTTACAGTTTTCACACTGATAAACCAGCCAGATATCCAACTGATTCCCGTTCGCATTCACGCGGAATTTTCCGGTATTCACAAAATGCGTCTTTCTGCCGCAGCCGGCACATCCCCGGATCACCGAAAACGACTCTTTAGGGATCATCTCATATTCTGTTTTCCTACAATAGCTCATTTTGCATCTCCTATATCAGATAGTCCGATGCGCAGGCTATTACCGATTGTTTTTTCTATGATTTGCAATAGCCGCGCTATGCAAACGTAAAGGGTGTCGTCATAAAAAGTTTCCTCCGTTCTGCCAATCTTTCTTTATAGGCGATTACGAAATGCCCTTGACAATCACTTAACTTTTTCTGCCGTAATGAGCGTCGCTTCATTTGGCGCATCCAACACTTTTTCAGCCCGGAATCCGGCCTTGCGCAGCAGTGCAAGTTCGTGCTCCAAAGTCAGCGGAATATCAAAATGAATGAATTGGTTTTCCGGTATGCCAAACCGTTTCCGTCTCTTTTGATATTCGCTGCGCAGAAGCGTCTCCTCTTCCTCACAGCAGGCAGTATAATCTCCCAGAAGGAAGACACCGCCTTCTTTTAAGGAAGCATGTATTTTTTGATACAGCTCCCCCTTCGCATCCGGCAGAAAATGATGGAGGCTTTCAAAGGAAATGACCGCATCCCACCGGTTACAGCCCAGATCATATTGAAAGTAATCCGTGCAGACCGTGGTCAGTTGTTTTTCCGGATGCTTCTTTTCCAGCTCTTTGAGCATCTCCGGGCATAGATCAACTCCCGTAACGCACAGATCAGGATATTTCTGCCAGATCCTGTCCAATTCCAGTCCGGTCCCACAGCCTAAGTCCAGAACATTCCGGCACCCTTTCGGCAGCAGCCCGGCAAATCTCTGATAGGATTGTTCCCATACCGCCATATGCTGTTCGTACCCACTGAGACGGTTAGAAAAAAAGTCCGCCATTTCTTCCGGCTCGAGGTCCGCCGTCTCCGCAAGCCATTTTCTCAAATCTTCCATATAGTTTTCCATCTGTTCACTCATAAGAATCACCATGCCTTTCTCTCAGCCTGCGGACTTTGGACCGCAGATACGATGTTCGCAAAACAGACAAGCTTGGGGCTCCGCATTTGCGGAGACTCATTCTCCCAAAACAGTTATGAGCATAACATAACACACGCGGCAGCCTGCCGGAAACCTTATGAATATTTATAAAAAAAAGTGAGCCGACCCAAAGTCAGCCCACATTTTTTTGCCGTTCCTGCCTGATGATCCGCTGTATGCTTTTTTCGGACAGATAATAGCGCTGTGCCAGCGCATCCATTCGCATTCCTGACAAATAATCCCTGTAAATTGCTTCATTCCTGACGCTCAGCTCGCAGCGGTATGCCGTCTTTGCTCCCCACTCAAGCTTATTTTCCTGTCTACGCGGAATATAGATATTTGCCCCGTCAACATACTGCTGTATCATCTCTATGACTGCAGCCGGCAGAATTTCTTCTGCTCTCAGATAGCCCATGTCTGCCTCCCAAATGATCATTTTTTAAGGAAGTGCAGCGGCTATCACAATAATGGATGATTGCAATAGCCTCTGCTATGCAAACATAACATATCGTTTCATAAACAAGCCCCCTTTCCATCTCATTTTTCAATTCAGCTCCGGTATCTCTTTCATGCCGTTGATCAGATCCGCGTACAGTTCCATCGCTTTCTGATGATTCGACTGAATATAATCGATATCGCCGCTTTTTGCTGCCATTTCCAGCGCCTTTGCCGCCTCAGACAGCTGCACAGCGCCGATTGTAAGCGAGGTACTTTTTAGTGCGTGAACCTTCGTCCGGTAATTTTCCCAGTCACCCGCCTCATAAAACGCATGAAGTTCTATATCTCTTCCACTCTGGATATAATCCCGCAGGATTGCTCCGTAGAAATCTTCATCCTGCCCGCAATAGCTAAGCCCCATTTCGACATCCAGCCCTTCCAGCTTTTCAAGCTGCGCAGTCAGACCTGTCCGGGCTTCTTCTTCCGCCCGTATCGTTTCTCCTTCATCCGCCCCTGTTTCGTTCGCTTCCGCTTCTG
>DLAJ01000012.1:81414-95161 GCA_002493905.1 Lachnospiraceae bacterium UBA7050
GCTTCCGCTTCTGTTTCGTTCGCTCCCGCTTCTGTTTCCTTCTCTCCCTCAAACAGCAGTTCTTTAGGCAAATACTGATACAGCATTTCAAGCAGTTCCGATTCCTGAACAGGTTTTGTCAGATAATCCGTGAAACCGGCCTTCCGGTATTCTTCTTTCGCGCCTACAATTGCATTCGCTGTCAGCATGATGACAGGTGTTTCCGCATTGGGATAATCTCCCATCTGTTTCATCCGTGAAAACGTTTCCATACCATTCATTTCCGGCATCATATGATCTAACAGAATGATGTCATAATGCTTCTCCTTCACGCGCAGAAGACATTCCATACCGCTTACTGCAGTATCTATTTTTATCTTTGTCTCCTTCAAAAGCCCCTGTACGACTTTCAGGTTCATATCTACGTCGTCAACTACCAGAATCTGTGCATCCGGAGCCGTAAAAAAATAGCGTTTCTCATCCGTAGTATTGAGGAAAGTCCGATATCTTTCCGCAAAATCACCAATCGGTTCATTTTTTACGATACCCTGCCCTAATTTCACAGTAAAACAGGAACCTTTTCCATAAGTGCTTTTTACAGAGATTTCTCCGCCCATCAGATTTACCAGATTCCCGGTCAGATTGAGCCCCAGTCCGGTTCCCTCAATGTTGCGGTTGCGTTCTTCCTCAATTCTGGTAAAGGATTCAAACAGCTTTCCCATATCTTCTTCTTTAATGCCGATTCCCGTATCCTCGACCGATGCGATCAGCTGTATCCGGTTCTCCTCTTCGGGCTCAAAATCAAGCGCCAGCGTAATCTTACCCTCCTTCGTATATTTCACCGCATTGGAAAGAAGGTTGTTCATAATCTGTCTTACCCGTACTTCGTCTCCGTACAGCCATGCTGGAAGTTTGGGATTGATCTCCATGACAAATTCAATCGGCTTATTTCCCAGTCTCGCCTTTGCCATATTGTAACAGTCATTTAAGACGGAAAACAATTCATATTCTACCAAAAGGATTTCCATCTTACCAGACTCAATTTTGGATATATCGAGAATGTCATTGATCAAAGAGAGCAGTAATTGTCCGGCACTTTGAATGTTTTTCGCATATTCCCGCAGGGTTTCATCCCTGCATTCTTTTAAGAGCATGGCATCCATACCGAGAATCCCGTTAATCGGCGTCCGTATCTCGTGCGACATGTTGGCCAGAAAGCGGCTCTTTGCAACATTTGCCGCAACAGCCTCATTTTTCGCTTCTTCCACAAACTCAATATGTTCCTCTATGATCTGTCGCAAATAGTTGTAAAGAACACAGATCGCAAATACACATACGCCGTATCTGCTGCATTTTCCCAGATCGCCGACCTTTATCGTATAGGTCCTCACAAGATCCGCCAGTGCGCCCGCGATCATACAGGTCGTGCCAAAAAGCTGTACCCCAACCTGCCTGTTTCTCTCTCTCAATAAACGCCTTATCAGGGAAATCTCTACCACAAATATAAGAGCGAAAATAATCCCATGTGACAAAAAGGATATTTTCATAAAATCCACAGTCCCCGTCAGCTGAAGAACAAGCTGCAATACCACGTTTACAAGCGAAATGCCCATCAACGCTTTCATCACTTTCTTCATTTCAGGCATTGTCTCATAAAAATAGGCTTCAATAAAAAGCGGCCCCGTCATTAAGATAATAAAGATCAGATTGGAATATAAGGTTTGATTGCCATAAAATATTCCGGGCACTTTCGTCTCTATGATGTGATAGATACTCATAAATACAAGATATACTCCCAAATACTCTATCCCGCCTGTTTTTTTATGCGTTCCTTTCTGCATGACCGCCATGGTCAACAAAACGATCGTAACGATCAAAATGAGTATGATACAGGCCAGATCAAATGCATTCGCTTTCAAAAAAGCCAGAACGGCGACATCTCTTTTTCCAATGGATATTGAGGTAAGATAGGAGGCATAGTTTTCATAGGGAGATACCATTTCGATCTGAATCTCCCCATTCAGGCAGTCCGCAGGGATATCGGCAAAAACCATCACGCTTCCTGGTGTATGCCCAAACAGTCTCTGATCCTGTAATCCAAACGTATAAATCTCCTGACCGTCCACTGTGATTTTCAAAGTTTTATCTGCGGATAAAAAAGTAAGCGTCTTGCCCCAGTATTCGCATGGCAGCGTATTTCTGATGATAATTTTTTCATTTGCACGGCTTGTTGCATAATAAGGCAGTTCCTTGATCCCTGTCTGTGTTCCATCCTCCCTGATCAGGGCCCACCCTGTATTGAAAGACTGCATCGAATTTTGGGCAAGCGTCATATCATCTACTTTCGCTGTCTGAATAATAACCACGACAATGATTAATTGAATCAGAAAAACAAGCCAGATTATTTTGCTAAAATATTTCATGATATCCGATTTTTCCTTTTGATGCATCGCTATGTCCCTTTCCTGCCGATGGAAGTCTTATGATCTTAATACCCGAAGTCTTATATCAATGTCTACAGTTAAAAAGATTGGCGCGGATACGCCAATCTTTTCACTTGTCGCAAATTTCCCAGCACCAAAAGAATCTGCGGATGCAAACTCTTTAGTGATCGTCCTCCACGCTGTAATTCGGCGCTTCCTTTGTGATATGAATGTCGTGCGGATGACTCTCCCTTAATGCTGCCGCTGACATCTTGATAAATCTTCCGTTATTCTGGAGTTCTTCGATCGTGGCTGTACCGCAGTAACCCATGCCGGACCGCAGACCGCCCATCAGCTGGAATACCGTATCTTCCACATGCCCCTTATATGCCACGCGTCCTTCCACGCCTTCCGGTACAAGCTTCTTGGCATCGGTCTGGAAATAACGGTCCTTGCTGCCGTTTTCCATCGCCGCAATGGAACCCATTCCCCGGTATACCTTAAATTTTCTTCCCTGAAACAGTTCAAACGTCCCCGGCGCTTCATCGCAGCCCGCAAACATAGAGCCCATCATGCAGACGCTCCCGCCTGCCGCAATCGCTTTGGTCAGATCGCCGGAATATTTAATGCCGCCGTCTGCAATGATCGGGATACCATACTCCTTTGCAACCGCATAAGCGTTCATGATCGCGGTAATCTGTGGTACGCCGATTCCCGCAACCACGCGTGTCGTACAGATGGAACCAGGCCCGATTCCGACCTTCACCGCATCCGCACCCGCCTCGATCAGCGCCTTCGTACCCTCGCCTGTCGCCACATTTCCGGCAATGACCTGAAGGTCAGGATATTTCTCCTTAATCATGCGCAGACATCTTAACACATTTTCGGAGTGTCCGTGCGCGCTGTCCAGTACAACGACATCCACTTTCGCATCTACCAGCGCACCGACACGCTCTAATACATTCGCCGTAATGCCGACACCTGCACCGCAGAGCAGTCTTCCCTGTGAATCCTTTGCCGCCAGCGGATACTTGATCGTCTTCTCGATATCTTTGATCGTGATCAACCCGACGAGATTATACTGATCGTCCACGATCGGAAGCTTTTCCTTTCTTGCTTTTGCAAGAATCTGCTTTGCCTCTTCAAGTGTAATGCCCTCTTTCGCTGTGATCAGCCCTTCGCTCGTCATGGATTCTTTAATTTTTTTTGTAAAATCTTTCTCGAATTTCAGATCACGGTTTGTAATAATGCCGACAAGCTTTTTGCCTTCCGTAACCGGCACGCCGGAAATACGGAATTTAGCCATCAGCGAATCTGCATCTGCAAGAGTATGTTCGGGAGTTAAAGAAAAGGGATCAGTGATAACACCGTTTTCAGAACGCTTAACCTTGTCCACCTCTTCTGCCTGTTCTTCGATGGACATGTTCTTGTGGATGATGCCGATGCCTCCCTGCCTTGCCATGGCAATCGCCATCCTATGTTCCGTAACCGTATCCATTCCGGCACTCATAACCGGAATATTCAGCTTGATCTTCTTCGTAAGCTGCGTTGTAAGGTCAACCTGATTCGGAATCACCTGCGAATAGCTCGGTACTAACAGCACATCGTCAAACGTGATTCCCTCGCCGATAATCTGTCCCATTTTCTTCCTGCCTCCTTATGTGTTTGTGTGAATTTGATAAAATATAACACTATTCGGCGGCGGTGTCAATCGTTAAATACCTTTCTCGGTGCAATATTTTTAATCATACGAAGCATATCGTCACCCGGCTCAATAATAACCCCTCTCTGACCTTCATATACAAGCAGATAGCGCTTTGCCTCCGCCCTGCCGGAACTGTAGTCGGGCGCTTTGTCAATTCTGTTTTTGTAATCATCCAGATGATAGGAACCAATCGGTGCAATGACTTCCATACGGTCTATGCTGATCTTTGTGACTCTTTTGCGCTTGGTTTTGTTCATAATCTTGTCGATCGTCAGCTCCTTGTCAACGTACAGATATTCAAATTCCAGATTCGTCTTCATCCGTACAAAATACATTGCAACGCCAAACAGAATCGTCCCGATCAATACAATTGGATTCAAGGACAGAATAAACAGCACCACTGAAAAAATGATCAAAAACGTTACAACCAGATTCAAAAGCTTTCCTAACAAGGTTCCTTCTTTTTTTACCATTACTTCCACATAACTCTCACTCATCACAAAATCCTCTCATTTTTCTATGATTATCTTCTTAATATATAGGAAGACATTTACATTTCTATCATACAACAGAATGCACGGATTGGTACAGCCTTTTTATAAATTTATCATTTTTTTAGTATTTTTCATTTGTTTTTCCAATTCCGCGCATTGACCGCCGATGCTTTACAGAGTAATATATAAAAAAACTTCCTATTATTTTCTATCATGTGAAAGGTCCGGTCATTAAAATGAGTCAATATAACAGTGTCAATGAAGAAATGAAAGCTCAGGCAGAAAAAGTAAAAAAACGGCCCCTGCCTAAGCGGATTGCCTACTTTTGGTACTACCATAAATGGCAGATCATTGGCGGAACTGCCGCTGTCCTCCTGGTAGGCTCCATTCTCCACACACTCTTAACCGATCATCAGAAGCTGTATCTGACCGGTGTATTTATCAATACACGCCTTACAAACACCGGGCGTGAAGAGCTGATTACAGACTATGCCGCTGCAAATGATATTGACACACAAAAATATTCCGTGGACTTTGACTGTTCGCTTTTTTATAATGTAGAAGATCCGACGGATTCAGTAAGCACTTATACGCCGGTTATGATGCTTGCTTACTCTGAGGGAAAGGTCGGTGACTTCGCACTCATTGATGCAAAAACCTTTGATTTTTTCGGCGCTGCAGGTTATTTTTGTAACTTAAGTGAAACGTTCGACGAGGCACTGCTTGCTCCTTATGAGGACAAACTTTATACCTATGATTACGATGATGGAAACGGCAGTATCCCAATAGCAGTTGATATTTCGGATGCGCCCAGACTCAATCAGCTCGGCTATGAAAGTGATGACGGCGTACTGTTTTCTCTGTTTTATGATGCGCCGCACAAAGAACAGGCGATAACCTTTCTTACATGGCTTTATACAGAATAAAAAAAGAGTGCACTGCACTCTTTTTTTATTTCTATGTTTGTCTTCAAAATCCATTCGGCCTCTTTACTGAATCAAAACCAATCCACAGGCTAAACTAATAATATATCCGATCCTCTATTAATGATCTGAGCACCAATTTGCAACTTTTGTATCAGAATGTTGCATTTTCATTTACACAATATATATCGGAGCATATTTCAAATACTTTATAGTGTTTTTCAATTTTTTTTCATAAGTGCACATTCAGATAGACTCTGTCCCGGTCATCCTGCTCAATTCCCAGATAACGCCTTGTAACCCCATAAGAGGAATGATTATAAATATCCACCAGCACCGCAGGCTGCGCTCCCTGCTTCCATGCCTGATAACCGAAGGTCTTACGCAGGGAATGGCAGCTGATCCGTTCTTCGATACCCGTCTGCTCCGCCGCCTCCCTGATAATACGGAACGCCTGAGAGCGTGAGAGCGGAATCCCCTCTTTTCTTGCGCTTGGAAACAAATATTGTTCCCCATCCGCATCATACGGATTTCTTCTCAGATTTCCCAAGACTTCAGCCACTGCTGCGTTCACCGCCACCACACGTTCTTTTCCGGTCTTTTGCTCTTTCACACGGATATGCTCCCGAATCTGCTCTGTCCTCTCATTAAACACATCTTTCCATCTTAGATTCAACAAATCGCCAATTCGAAACGCCGTGTTCAGCCCTAATATAATCAATGCATAATTTCGGTAAACCGGTTTTTCCGTCAAATAATACTCTTTGAATTTCTTCAATTTTTCCTCATCCCTGATCGGGCATGTTGTGCTCATAGCTCTCCTCCTCTGTGTTCTCGCTTCTTCTCTCTCTTTTTCAACTTCTAATATACTTCTATTCCCTGTTTATGCAACATTCTGATACAAAAGTTGCATGCAAAAACATTTGTATGCAAAGGATCACAGCAAGGAATTGCAGCAAAGAATCCGTGTAAAAAGCAAAAAGCTGCATCTATCTGCATGGCGGCACCTAATCAGGGAAAAGCAAGGAGGTTTTCGTATGTTAAGACTGACAGTAAGCGCAGAAGAGTATCTGCTGATCGGAGAGGATGTCAAGATCATCTTTCTCGGCGGCAGCAAGAATCATTTACGAATCATGATCGATGCACCAAAAGAACTCAATGTGGTGCGGAATAAGGTTCTGGAAAATAAGATCACTGATCCGGCAGAGAAAGAAAAACTGCCGCACTATTATGCGGTTCCTGATCTTCCGGAGCGGTTCCGCAAAAAGAAAATTGTCATGAACGACTCGGCAAAAGGCTCTGCCGCAGCAGCGTCACTGAATAAGAAGTCCGTGCAGGAACAAATCCCGGCCGCTGGCCGCTGACACGGAGAGCATCTGAACAGGCATTGTATGCCAACACCAATCATCGGTAATAACCCGCGGCTATCCTGGGGGCTGCGGATTATTCAATAGACAAGTAACAAGAAACCGGCGGCAGGTTCTTCCACTCTTTTAACACAGCATGGCAGAACCGCCGTAAAACAAAGCAACGGCTGCAAACGGATTTGCAGCCCGCAAGATCAAGGAGGAAACAAACATGGTCGTACAACACAATTTAGCAGCAATGAATTCCAACAGAATGCTCGGTATCACAACGAGCACACAGTCAAAATCCACCGAAAAGTTATCATCCGGTTATAAGATCAACCGCGCGGCGGATGACGCGGCAGGCTTAGCGATCAGCGAGAAGATGAGAAGCCAGGTCAGAGGCTTAACGCAGGCATCCGCGAACGCGCAGGACGGTATTTCCGCAGTGCAGACGGCAGAAGGCGCACTGACCGAAGTGCATGACATGCTGCAGAGAATGAATGAGCTTGCGGTAAAATCGGCAAACGGAACCAACTCCGATGAAGAGCACGAATATATCCAGAGTGAAGTGAACGCCCTGCTCGATGAGATCGACCGCGTGTCCGAAACCACCAAGTTCAATGAAATCTATCTGCTGAAAGGTAAGCAGGATTCCAATGGAACAGCGGAAGCAGCGTCGGCTGTTAAGAAGCAGACGGTTACCCTGAAGCCGGAAACCATTGAGGGAATGAATGGCAAGCTGAAAGTTACAACAAAGAAAGCTTATGCCAAAGGTGAGACAGATGCGGTGACGGCGGATACCGGTGCTACGGCAGCTGAAGCAGCAAAGATGGAATTTGCGGGTACTAATTTTATTGTTACCACGGCTACTGGTGCAGCAAATGGTGCCGATGGTTCCGCACAGAACATTACGGACACTGCTGGATTGGCTGACTATTTTAAGGTTGCTGATGATGGTACTGTCAGCTTAAATACAGTTAAGTATGCAGATATAAAGGTTTGGGGAACCGGAGGACAGATTGGTACTGAGATAACAGATCTTACAACCATTGTAACTGGCACGCCAGCGAAAGCCGCAGGCGATGCAGCGGAGGGTACCCTCAGTCAGTACGTGGAAATAAAAGACGGCGAGATTAAGTACAAGGAAGGCGCAGTACTCTACAACGCTCCGGCGGATGAAACGACTAAGTACGGCAATCAGACTACGACGAATGAGATTGCAGAAGATAAGTTGACAGAGTATTTTGAGATCGAAGGACAGGGTATTTACACAGACGCAGCGATGACAAAGCCACTGAGCGCGACTGACGATATGTCTAAGTACTTTGATGAGTATGGTGTTCTTAAGGATGGTGTAGCTCTTTACACCAAAGCAGATCCTGCTGATACCACGGCTACAGAGATTGGTGCTGAACAGCTTAATAAGTTTTTCGACTTTAAGGATGCAGCCGGTGCCGGTGAGGCTTTGGAGTTCACGCTTCAGGTAGGCGCAGAAGGCAACCCGGAGAACACCATTACGGTAAAGATCGGATCCATGAGCACAGCAGGAATCGGTATCGACGGATTGAAAGATACCGGTGTCAGCACCCAGGAAGCTTCTCAGGCTGCAATCCAGACTATCAAGGATGCTATCAAGGTAGTTTCCCAGCAGCGCTCCGACCTTGGTGCAGTCCAGAACCGTCTGGAGCACACGATCAACAACCTGGACAACGTCGTAGAGAATACCACCGCTGCAGAATCTGCAATCCGCGATACGGATATGGCGGAAGAGATGGTTCGCTACTCGAACAACAGCATCTTACAGCAGGCAGGTCAGTCCATGCTTGCTCAGGCAAACCAGTCCAACCAGGGCGTACTGTCCTTACTTGGTTAATTGCCTTACATTTCTATCTGAGTTCATTGCTTATTGCATGGACTATAGTCCATTGACTACCATAACAAAACGGACCGGTCTTCCCCATGGAGACCGGTCTCGTTTTATTATACCTTTTGTTCTTTTTAATTCCCGTTTCGGGAAACGTCTTATTCCATACGCATCTAACAGAAACATTAACGCGCCATCACTTTGTATCCATTTATTCTTTTGAGTATTCTTTTGTAATCTGTTCCTCAAACACTTCCATACTCTCCGCCTTTGCCGCCAGTTTTAGCCATGCGCGCAGGACAGGCTCATCGTTCTGTGCGATGACACGCTCGCGCAGCGGAGCCGGGATATTACCCAGACCGCCGAGAAGATCAAGCACCGCTTCCGCTAATCCGGCTGTCTTTCCCTTTGCAAGTCCCTCCGCCCTACCTTCCTCTCGTCCCTCTTCTCGTTCTTCTTTTCGTATCCTCTGTTCAATCTCAAAGCTTTTCATATAGGTCAGCCCCACTTTCCTATCACGTTTGACCGCCGTTACCATTTCATGCAGCCTCTGTAAGCTCTCGGTTTTCGCATTTTCCTTTGACGTGTGCTCCATATAATACAGAAGCTCCCGCAATTCCTCCGGCGGATTTCCCTTTGTCCCTTTCGTGTAAAGAAAGATCGTTCTTGCCCCGTCTTCATACGGAAGCTCTGGTACCTCTATACAGCCGTTTTTGACCGTATAAACCATCCGCTCAAGGCCGAACGGGTCATAGGTCGTAATAAAAATGACAAACACATTTCTCAGACTTCCATATTCTTCTCCCGTCTTCAGACTTCCCGCATCCAGCTTTGCATGATAGAAACGCGCCCGCCTCGGCAGTGCTGCAACGTCCTCTTTCCCACTGTTGTTGTCCGGCTCTAAATCAAAGAGTTCTCCATCTTTCTCATCCCAAAAGAGTTTCCAACGGAAACTCTTTCAAAGAATGCAAAGCATTTAATTGCTTTGCATTCTTTTGTACACATTCATCCATGCGGATACCATGCCCGCCCGTGTCCTCTCCCTGTACAAAATGCTGTGGGATCACCTTAATCTTTCCGATCTTTCTTCCCAGAATACATTCCAGTATACACCGCGCCGCAGGTTCCCCGTATACCTGGTGACTCGTTAAGCTGTTCACCAGAAAGTCATCCACAAGGTTCAGTTCCTCCAGTTGTCTTAATTGTCTCATTCGTTTTCCTCCTGTTCCCATAGTGCAGCGGACGCTGCCACGCTTTGCGAGGTAAGCTTATCTTAAGGGAAACAGAAGCCTGTGATTCTCTCTTGTGATCTCCGCGCACTATGCTCATCATATAAAAGTTTGTTTGAAATAAAGCATAGATTACATTGAAAAAGAGATTTGATCTCAGATATCAGACACGGCAGAATGCCATCAAAGAATATATGCTTAGTAGTGATTATAGCAAAGGACATTTTAGATGTCAACGTAAAGTTCATTCAAAAGTTCAAGTACAAGTCCAGTCCAAAAATCTAAAAACTCACCGGCAGCACCCTTGTTCTATCCCCTCAGCATATCTCTAGCACTCCCCGATTCGCCCCTGCTCAAAATGCATCGTCCGCATGGACGGCAGGTCATCATCTATACTATGTGCGATCATAAGAAATATTTTATCCCGTTTTGCAAACATACTTTCCAAAAGCTCCATATATTTCTGAACCATGCTTCTGTCCAGGCCGGCTTCCACCTCATCTAAAATAATGACTGACGCCCTTTCATAACGAAGCAATAGTTTAGAGAGAAGCAGTTTTTTCCTTTGCCCGGCGGATAACGACAATCCGCCGTTTTCAATCGTCGTATCTTCCTTATCCCATGCCGCCCATTGCAGCGCTCCCTCTGCCTTTTTCATATGAAATGCCTCTCCGCTTATCATCTCCAAATAATCCATGACCGATTCATTTAAGAGTACCTCATCCTGATTCAGGAAAAGAATCTGTTCATTCAGCGTCTCCCTTGAATAGGTACAAATCGGTTTTCCATTCACCAGGACCTCTCCTGCCTGCGGTGAATACATACCTGTCAGCAGTTTAATAAACGTAGATTTACCGCTTCCGTTACTGCCGGTCAAGCGGACAGCATCCCCCTTACGCAGCGTACAGGAAACATTCTGCAGCGCCTGCGTACTGTTTCCCGGATACGAAAAATCAACATGCTCAAAATTGATAATCGAAACCTCCCCCAATGGTTCCGTTCCCTGACGCTTCTTAAGATGGAGCAGCTTATCCACATTTTCAAAGCTGACCTTTGCACGGACGATCTGCTGGATCAGAAGCTGGGTTTTCTGTCCCTCCGCCATGATGATTCCCGAAAGTGTCATAAAAAAGACAAGATTTACAATACTGCCGCCCGCCGCCGGAAGCGCCAGCAGCGTAGACAGCGCCAGCTGGAACAACGTGTTATAATTGCTCACGGCTTCCGACCAGAATACCTGCACGCCGTCCTCTTTTTGTGAGGTCGCAATAAAATCCGCAATGCTTTTTTTCGTCTTGTTCGTAAAATAAGGCAGCACCGGATTCGTCTGCACCAAAGGAATCGAATCGACATACTGCTCACATAGAATATGATGCTCTTTTAATTTCTGATTCGTATTTCCAGCCTTTGCCGCAATCACCTTTTTTCCGGCAACAGAAATGAGCATTCCCAAAACAAGCGCCGCAAAAATAAAAAGGGTCAGCGCCGCATCATAAAAAGCAGCAAGCACAAGACTCGCCAGAATCACCGCCGCGCTTCCGAGCAGCGTCGGAATATGATGCCCGACCACGCGGAAAACATCCAGTACGTCTGCATACATGATGTGCTTGATCTTACCCTGTCCTTCTTCGTCGATCCGCGCCAAAGAAGCCTCTGCCATCGCTGTTTCTAACTCCACGGACAAGTCCGTGATGCAGCACCCTCCCAGTTCATCCAAAAGCCGGTACCACCGGATATCCGCCAAAGTCTTTAGCAGCAGATAGACTGCAAAAACAAGGATTCCCAATGCGGCATACCCATAATGCGCCTTCGCCGTCACACGCTCTAAGAACACGCGCATGCCATAAGGCAGAAACGCATTTATCAACGTGATAAAAAGGATCAGGCTCATGGCACGCAGAAAAACACCGGGATAACGTTTCATTGTTCGTTTGCAGTATTTCATGATGAGACGCATTGTTTCCCCCCTCCCTGACAGACAAAGTCACACCCTGCTTTCCTCCGATAACATGAAAATCATCCGGTCAAAGCTGGGATCAGAATGATTTTTCCGCAGTTTCTCTGATCCCATGTGACAACATTATAAACATCAGACCATTTTCTTGTAAACACATAATCGTAAGCGCTTGTAGAAGAGCCCGGCCCGCCATGCAGATACAATAAAACAGGATTGTTCTTATCCTGACCATAAATACTGATCCACTGTTTGCCCTACAGCATTTCTTTCAACATCCCGCTAACAACAGCCGGATCCGCCTTCCCTTTCATCGCCTTCATCGTCTGACCGACAAGAAAACCGATCGCTTTCTCTTTTCCGTTCCGGTAATCCTCTACGGACTGCGGATTTGCCGCAATGATGCCTTCCAATACTTTTTTCAGCTCCCCGGTATCGCTCGTCATCCTTAAGCCCTTCTCCTCCACATACTGCTCCGGGTCAATGTCGGAATCAAACATCACCTCAAAAACTTCTTTCGCAACGGAGCTGTTGATCGTCTTCGCATCGGTCAGCTCGATCAGCTTCGCAAGATGCTCCGGTGAAAAACGGATATCCTCCGCATCCATTTCTTTTTCCTTTAAGAGCTGCATGGTCTGCACCATCAGCCAGTTGGATACTTTTTTCGGCTGACCGCAGATCGCCGCCGCCTGTTCAAACAAGTCCGCCATATGTTTACTCTGGGTCAGAATGTCGATATCATAATCCGGAAGTCCATATTCCGTTCGGTAACGCTCCATTTTCTGTTCGCGGAACTCCGGCTGCTGACCGCGGATGCGCGCAAGCATCTCGTCCGAAATGATGACCGGCGGTAAGTCGGGTTCCGGAAAATAACGGTAATCCTGTGCATCCTCTTTGCTCCGCATCGCATAGGATTCTCCTTTGGCGTCATCCCAGCGCCTCGTCTCCTGAATCACGGCTTCCCCCGCCTCGATCAGCGCAATCTGACGCTCCCTCTCACCTTCGATCGCATGCGTGATCGCGCGAAAAGAATTCAGGTTTTTCATCTCGGTTCTTGTGCCAAACTGCTCCGCACCCTTTTCCCTAACGGAAAGATTGACGTCCGCACGCATCGACCCCTCCTGAAGCTTGCAGTCGGAAGCGCCCAGATATTGAATGAGCATGCGCAGTTTTTCCAGATAAGCGATGACTTCCTTAGCACTCCGCATATCCGGCTCGGACACGATCTCAATGAGCGGCACCCCCGAACGGTTGTAGTCCACAAGTGTGCAGTCCTGCCATTCATCGTGGATCAGCTTCCCCGCATCCTCCTCCATATGAATTTCGTGAATGCCGATTTTTTTGCGTCCGCAGGCTTTCCCAGCCGCCTCTGCGCCGGCGCCCTCTTCCCGGCTGCCGGACACATCTGCACCAAAGCCTTCTTTCCGGCTTCCGCCCACGTGAGCCTGAACCGCAGCATCCCTTTCCTCCGTCTCAATCTCCACGTAACCGTTTCTGCAGATCGGCAGATAAAGCTGTGAAATCTGATAGTTTTGCGGATTATCCGGATAAAAATAATTTTTCCGGTCAAATTTTGTCTCCCGCGTGATCTCACAGTTCGTCGCCAGTCCGACCGCGACCGCATATTCCAAAACCTGCTTATTTAACACCGGAAGGGAGCCCGGCATCCCCGTACATACCGGACAGGTATGCGCGTTGGGCTCTGCGCCGAACGCCGTAGAACAGCCGCAGAAGATTTTCGTCTTTGTTGCCAGTTCAACATGGACCTCCAGTCCGATGACCGTTTCATATATTTTTTCTATATTTGCGCTCATGCTGCGAGCTCCT
>DLAJ01000012.1:95452-102415 GCA_002493905.1 Lachnospiraceae bacterium UBA7050
TGCGCCAATGTTTGCGATGCTCGCAGCGCAAACTTGGGATTGAAAATTTTTAATTTTCAATCTTCGTTCCTCTTTCCTATCCTGCTCTTTCCTGTTTTGACCTAACAGGTCACTCCGGCTTTTTCTCAGCGCGCGCCTGCTCATATGCATATGCCGCACGAAGTATCTTTTTCTCCTGATAGCAGTCTCCGATCAGCTGAAGCCCGATTGGAAGCCCTTCGGAATCCTTCCCACATGGGACGCTGATCGCAGGCAGTCCTGCCAGATTGACCGAAATGGTATAAATATCGCCAAGATACATCCGGATCGGATCGGTCAGGCTCTCCCCCAGCTTCGGCGCCGTCGTGGGCGCCACCGGTCCCAAAATCATATCATAGTTGGAAAATGCTTCGTCAAACGCTTTTTTGATCAATGCCTTGACCCGCAGTGCCTTTAAGTAATAGGCGTCATAGTAACCGGAGCTTAGCACAAAACTGCCGAGCATGATACGGCGTTTGACTTCCGCACCGAAGCCTTCCGAACGCGTCTTCTTATACATCTCATGGAGCCCCTCGAATTCTTTTGTCCGATAGCCGTACTTAATACCGTCAAAGCGCTCCAAATTGGAGCTTGCCTCCGCGGCTGCGATCGTATAATAGCAGGGAACCGCATACTTCACAAGTCCCAAAGAAAACTCTTCTATAACAGCCCCCTGTTTCTCCAATTCTTTCGCAGCCGCCATGACGCTAACGCCAACCTCTGCCTGCAGTCCGTCCGAAAAATAATCACGCGGAATACCAATGCGCATGCCCTTCACATCTTTTGTAAGCGCACTCATAAAATCCGTATCATCACGCCTTAAACTTGTCGCGTCTTTTTCATCATGACCGGAGACAGCTTCCAGTATCGCGGCACAGTCCGTCACATCCTGACAAAGTGGACCAATCTGGTCAAGCGATGAACCGTACGCGATCAGACCATATCGCGAAACAGTTCCGTAGGTCGGTTTCATTCCCACGACGCCGCAATGAGACGCCGGCTGCCTGATCGAACCGCCCGTGTCGGAGCCAAGCGCATAAAAGCATTCCCCTGCCGCAACCGCCGCCGCGGAACCGCCCGACGAACCACCCGGCACATGTTTCTCATTGTGCGGATTACGGGTTACGCCAAAGGCAGACGTCTCGGTCGTGGAGCCCATTGCAAATTCATCCATATTTGTTTTACCAATTATGACTGCGCCTGCCTGTTCCAGCTTTTGCACAGCTTGCGCCGTATATTCGGGTACAAAATCGGCAAGAATGCGCGAGGAACAGGTTGTGCGCATTCCCTGCACACACAAATTGTCCTTAAGCGCCACGGGCACACCCGCAAGAGATCCGGTCAGTTCCCCGCCATCGATCCGCTTCTGCACGGCTTGCGCCGTTTTACGGGCGCCCTCCTCGTCCACCGTTACATAACAGTGCAGCGCGTCTTCTCTTTCTTTTATATTTAGAAGCGCCATATCCAGCGCTTCTAAAACTCCGATCTTTTTATCTCTGATCGCGCTGCCAAGTCCGACTGCCGTATATTCTAATCGTCCCATCCAAAAACACTCTCCTTACTCTGTAACCGTTCCGTCTTCGGCTTCACTGTCACACTGATGCACACAGAACTGCATGATTCGCAGATTGCACCGGCAAAATTTCACCAAAATGCAGCCCTTAAAACGTAGGCGGTACCACAAACGCATCCCCGCTCCGCTCCGGCGCATTCGCAAGCGTCTCCTCCCTGCCGTCTCCGTTTGTCACCACATCCTCCCGAAACACGTTGTAGACCGGCAGTACATGGGACATCGGTTCAGCCCCCGACGTGTCCAGTTCATTTAATTGATCAATATAGTCAAGCATCTTTTCCATATCCTGCTTGGCCTGTTCCTTTTCCTCACCGGAAAGCGCCAGCTTCGCCAGAATACCAACATAGTCAATCGTTTCGTCACTGATATGATTTGCCATTCTGATTCCTCCTCATCAGAGTGCTTCGCACTCTTTTTTATGCCCGCACCTTGATATGCACCTCGCGGAGCTGCTGCTCGGTCACGTCTCCGGGCGCCCCGCACATAAAATCCTGCGCGGAACCGCTCATCGGAAATGCGATGACTTCGCGGATATTTTCTTCTCCGCGCAGCAACATGAGCATCCGGTCAATGCCGGGCGCCATCCCCGCATGGGGCGGTGCTCCAAACTGGAATGCCTGATACAGCGCGCCGAATTTCTTTTTTAACGTTTCCTCGTCATAGCCCGCGATCTCAAACGCCTTCTTCATGATGTTGATGTCATGGTTGCGCACCGCACCTGAAGAAAGCTCCACCCCATTGCATACAATATCATACTGATACGCAAGCACATCGAGCGGTTCCTTTTCCGTAAGGGCTGCAAGTCCGCCCTGCGGCATGGAGAACGGGTTATGTGTAAATCCGATCTGCTTCGTCTGCGGGTCCCGCTCAAACATCGGGAAATCATTGACATAGCAGAACCGGAATGCTTTTTTCTCCGTAAGCCCCAGTTTCTCCCCCAGCTCATTCCTGATCTGTCCGGCATAGTAAGCGGCGCGTTCCTCCTTATCAGCGATAAAGAAAATCGTATCCCCCGCCTCAAGTTCCGCGAGCGCGCGCAGCTCAGCCTTCAATTCGCCAGGGATGAACTTATCGATCGGTCCCTTGTAGGACAAGTCCTCCATGACCTCTAAATAACCAAGCCCGCCCATTCCAAGCGAAGTTGCAAAGGACAGCAGCTTCTCATGAAATCCGTTCGTCATATCAGCGTGTACTTTAATCGCACGCACGCATCTGCCGATAAAGGGCTTAAATGAACATTTTGCAAAAAATTCCGTAACGTCAATAATTCGCAACGGATTGCGCATATCCGGCTTATCGGTTCCAAATTCCAGCATCGCCTGACGATAGCTGATGACCGGGTACGGCGCTTTCGTCACTTCATACCCCTCGGGTGCAAAGCGCGTAAATACGGATTCAAGTACCTCTTCACCAACACGGAACACATCCTCCTGCGTGGCAAAGCTCATCTCAAAATCAAGCTGATAGAACTCTCCCGGCGAACGGTCCGCACGCGCGTCCTCATCACGAAAACACGGCGCGATCTGGAAATATTTATCAAACCCCGCTGCCATCAGAAGCTGCTTATACTGCTGCGGTGCCTGCGGGAGCGCATAAAATTTTCCTTTATATTTTCTTGACGGCACAATATAATCGCGGGCGCCTTCCGGAGAAGACGCACATAAAATCGGCGTCTGAATTTCCAAAAAGCCAAGCTCCGTCATTTTCTGGCGCAAAAAAGCAATGACCTGTGAACGGAACACAATCGCGTCCTTTACCTTCTTATTCCTTAAGTCCAGATAACGATAAGTTAACCGCACTTCCTCCTTTGTCTCCTTGGAAGTCATGATTTCAAACGGAAGC
Organism: Lachnospiraceae bacterium UBA7050; assembly: GCA_002493905.1. Taxonomy (GTDB): domain Bacteria; phylum Bacillota; class Clostridia; order Lachnospirales; family Lachnospiraceae; genus DLAJ01. Next base: position 98,886 of record DLAJ01000012.1, read on the forward strand.
TGCCGATATACGCCGCCAAGAATTTCAATCCTTTTTGCGTCAAGTTCGATCGTGCCGGTCGGAATTTTCGGATTATAAGTATCCTCACCGCGCTTCTCCACAAGCCCTTCTACACTGATACATTGTTCTTTTACAATGCCCTTTAACAATTCGGGCGTCCGGATGACGACCTGAAGCACGCCGTACATATCGCGAAGATCAATAAATGACACGCCGCCATGATCGCGTATATTTTCTACCCAGCCCGACATTTTCAGCGTCCGGTCAATATCTGCCTCACCGATTTCGCCAATCGTTTTCGTCCTGTACTTGTTTTCTGTCATGCTCATAAGAACGCTCCTTTCGTTGTCCGTCTCAAGATCAACTTACTTCCTACCCTTTTGCGCCATAATGAACGCTGTCACGCTTCGCGAGCCGGCTTATCGTAAGCAGATTTTGAATGCATGGCGCGCTGCGCGTCCCCTGCATTCAAAACTCGCGTTGCTCGCCGCAAGCCGCTTTTTCTGCGGCTGCCCGTGCAAGCACGGCATCCGCTGCAAAATCGACTTGCTTCTTGCTTATCACGCAAAAAAATCCCGAAATACATGTCTGTATTTCGGGACGAATTTTTCCGCGGTACCACCCGTATTGAAGCCGTCAGATACTGACCGGCTTCCGCTCTTTATACTTAACGCGTACTCACGTTCTGCCCTAGCCGCCTGACGGTTCAGACAGACTGCTCCAGAGTGTTCCCTTTACAGCTTCCCACAAACAGCGCTCTCAGTCGGTGACGCCGTATTCCTGTCGTGTTTCCCTGCAAGATTCTCCTTCCCAGCATTTACCGTATCATGTATCCTCCTGTTCATGCCCCGCTTTCCTCTGCCTGATCCTATTTTGACCGTACAGAGGCTTTCCTAAGCCTTGCATTGTATACACGGATACATAATTTATTCTGATATTAGCACGCCGTTCAAAGAATTGCAAGCGTTTTTTCAAAAAATCTTTTCCTTTTTATGTTGATGAATTTAAGCGCCGGCAATTTCATTCGTCACAGCTTGAAGCCCAAAGTCATGCATGATATACTCATCTCAACAAATCGAAGTCTACAAGGAGAATATGAATGAAAATAACTGTAGAATGTGAATGCGGCAAGGTTGTGGTTTTACCAGTGCAGCCTAAAAAATACATGCAAAGATATCTGCATTGCATTTTATCAAAAAAATTAGGAAGCAGCTTATTGTTTCATAAATTACCATCGGAGGCGGACTTATGAATAATAAAAAAATGGACATAAAAAACGATATGGAATTTACTTCTTTATTTCAAAAATCAAAAGAACTGATTGATAACGCCAGAAGCAATATGGGACAAATGGCAAATGCAATTACGATCATTACAAGTTTTTTGCTTGGACATTATATTATTGAACAGGAACAGCAGGGACAGGAACGCGCAAAATATGGTTCAAAGGTCATTGATTCTCTATCTGCATATCTTACAAAAGAATACGGAAGAGGATTTTCCAGAAGTAATTTTGCGGGAATGAGACAGTTCTACATGACTTATAAGGACAGAGAAAATGAAATTATCCAATCGCAGATTGGACAATTAGGACAAGGATTTGAAATTGTCCAATCGAGAATTGGACAATTGGATATAGTGTATTCCAAATTGCCATTTAAGCTGAGTTGGACGCATTATCAGGTACTTATGCGCATCGAAGATAAAGATGAGAGAGATTTTTATGAGAAGGAAGCGATACGTTCCGGTTGGAATGTGTCTACTTTAAAAAGACAGTATCATTCCAGCCTTTATGAAAGGCTTGCTTTAAGCAGGAATAAAGATGATGTACTACGATTGGCAAATGAGGGTGCAATACCGCAAAAGCCGGAGGATATTTTACATACGCCATATATTCTTGAGTTTGCCGGATTGGAGGATAAGGCATCTTACCATGAAAGTGATTTGGAATCAGCAGTCATTGATAAAATGCAGAAATTTTTGTTGGAATTAGGGAAAGGCTTTTTATTTGAACAACGTCAGAAGCGTTTTACGTTTCATGACAAAAATTTTTATGTTGATTTAATTCTATATAACCGTCTGTTGCGGTGTTATGTGCTTATTGATTTTAAGGTAGATGAGCTCACTCATCAGGATTTAGGACAAATGCAGATGTATGTCAATTATTATGACCGCTATGAAAGAATAGAAGGAGAAAATCCGACAATAGGCATTCTGCTTTGCAAAAAAAGTGATGAAGCACTGGTTGACTTGACGTTGCCGGAAGATGCCAATATTTATGCAAAGGAGTACGAATTATACCTGCCGGACAAAAAAGTATTGCAACGAAAATTAAAAGAATGGCTTGATGAAGAACATGACAAAAACAGTGAGGTATAGAAATATATCTATGCTGTTGAGATGTGTGTTATAATTCTTGACAGGGAAAACTTGTGCAGCAGGTTTTTCTTGTATGTTATAGGTTTTTTTCCCTTATTTTGCCCTTATGAGAGCCCAGTAACAAAAGCAATCCGTTGGATTGTTTGGGAAAAGGATATAACACAAGGGAAAGTCTTAGGGTAAACTCACTTGCTCTAAATTTGGTGTTTTCAAGGGTTTGCAAACTTTTTGAAGATAAGATATAACAGTTAATAACTGCTATAAAAAGTATCTTATCGGAATTCCAGTTTACAGAGTAAGCGGCAAATTTTCTATTTATCGTGCTGTAGTGACATCATAGAAAAGACCTGTGTGCTGACCTCCGCTGCGTGAAAGATGACATACTTATGACGGACGATGTCCGTATCCTAATTGAGTGTATGACCGCATTGAAGAGCGCAAAACCTAAAGCAAAACGGCCGTCAAAGTCTGAAAGGAACTGACCCATGGAAATAGAGCTCAAATTTACAGTCAAAAAACTGCCCGATGACCTCTCGGACTATCCCTGCCGCATCATTGAGCAGGCCTATCTGAATACAAATCCCGTCATCCGCATCCGCAGGGAGGACGACCGCTATTATCTCACTTACAAGGGCGAGGGGCTGATGGCGCGCGAGGAATACAATCTTCCGCTGAATGCCGAAGCCTATGCACACCTGCTGCCGAAAGCGGACGGGAATATCATTTCCAAAAAAAGATACCTGATCCCGCTTGACCGCTCCTGCTGCCCCAAGGATGACGCGGCACAGACAGAAAACTGGCAGCCCGTCGTCGAGCTTGATATCTTCGCCGCCCCGTTTGACGGACTCATCATTGCCGAGGTAGAATTTCCTTCCATAGAAACTGCCCATGCGTTCATTCCCCCGGCATGGTTTGATAAGGACGTCACAAACGACCCGGCGTACCACAATTCCAACTTAAGCCGCCGGGTGTTCTAGAAACTGCCGCATTTCATATTATAACAGTCCAGTCCTATGCTGAACTGTTACAATATGGTCCTGTACTTTAAGATTCTGCATTCTATGGTTCTGTGTAATAAGGTTCTGTATAATAAAGTTCTGTACTTCATAGTTCTGTACTTCATAGCTCTGTACTTTATGGTCCTGTACTTT
>DLAJ01000012.1:102768-105144 GCA_002493905.1 Lachnospiraceae bacterium UBA7050
TACTTTATGGTCCTGTACTTTATGATCCTGTATTTTATTTTTTGACCTGCTTCCTGTAATCATAAATAATCCCGCCGATCTGACTTTTGTGGCGAAACCATTCAAAGCCGCGGGATACCAATTCTTCGTCCGGGGCGCTGCGCTTCCATTCATCATCCCCGTTGCAGATGATGAGCCATCCGCCGTCCTTTGTAACGCGCGTCATTTCCGCAATTTCCTCATCATAGAAATCGCCCACAACATGACCGCTGAGCACCGCATCAAACGCAGCATCTTCATAGGGAAGGCACATCGCTTCGCCATCCACCACCTTCATATTCGTAATGGATTCCGCTTTGATTTTGTCCCGCATATACTCGCGCAGACGGTCGCAGGGCTCGCTTGCATAAACCCTCCTTGCTTTTTTTGCAGCCGCAAAAGCCAGACGCCCGGTGCTGGAACCTACGTCCAAAACAACCTTGTCCGTCAGATCCGCAAGCCAGTGCAGGTATTTGGCATCCCAGTACCGAATATAATTCACCTGATTCATCACCTCGGGATAAGCGTAGACCACAAATGTTTCCTGCGCCTGCAGAATCGCCTTTTCCGCTTCGCGCATCTCATCGTCCGTCCATCCGCCGCAGGGCACCGCCCGCACTTTGTCGAGAAAACGGCCGCACTCCGGCGCCTTTGCCCGGCAGAAAGCGTCAATATACGGATAACGGTATAACGCTTTCGCCATGTCCGTCACATAATCCCCCTCGTAATAACTGCATTCCGTGAAAATCCATCGAAGCACCCAGCGGTCGAAAAGCAGACAGCACTCCATCGTGTAATCCCCTGCATCAATCCAATGATCTCGCATCTTATTCATCACTCCCTCTTCCATATTTTTTATTTTCCTGTTTTCTTTTTCTGTTAAACATTGCGATGCTCTTATTCCGCATCTGCTTTTTCCGTAGAAAAGCTGCCTTGTCATCCGAATAGCCGGCTTCGGTTTTAAGAGCGGCATAGCTCTCCCAGCGCTCCTTTGATAATTCTCCGCTCGCAATCGCCGCCTTAATTGCACAGCCCGGCTCACTTTGATGCGTGCAATCGCTGAACCGGCATTTCCCCAAATATTGTTCAACATCAGAAAAAGCCATGTCCAGCCCGCCTGTGACGTCCCACATCCCCAGTTCGCGCATGCCGGGCGTATCAATGATCATTGCGCCGTTTTTCAGCATGATCAGCTGCCGGTAGGTTGTGGTGTGCCGGCCTTTGCCGTCATCCTCACGGATTCCATTGACTGTCATGATCTCTTTACCCGCAAGCGCGTTCACAAGGCTCGATTTTCCGATTCCGGATGAACCAAGAAATACCATTGTTTTTCCGGGTGTCAAGTAACTGTTCAGCGCGTTTAGACCTTCCCCTGTTTTTGAACTTACGGCATATACGGGTACACCCGCCGCAAGGCTTTCCACGGTGCGGATATACGGAGCATAATCGTCCGCAAGGTCCGCTTTTGTCAATACAACAACCGGGTCAGCCCCCGACTGCCACGCCAGGGTCAGATAACGCTCCAGACGCTTTGCGTTGAAATCCTGATTCAAAGACTGCATGATAAATACATAATCAAAATTTGCCGCAACCGCCTGACCGCCCCCGTCCGGCGCAGGGTCTTTACGGACAAAAAATGTCCTCCGGGGCAGGGTCTTTATGATCTGACTGTCCCCGCTTGGATTATACCTGATCAGAACAAAATCTCCAGTTGTCGGAAACTCCTCAAAACCACCATAGTATTCTTTTGTTTTCAGTCTTCCGTATGTTTCTCCATACTCGCAGACCAGCGCATACCGCTCTTTATGAACAGCGGTGATTCTTGCCGGAGTCCCCTGCGCGTTCTCCGGCATCCTATCCGGCATAAAGCCATATTCTCTCAAATCCAATTTCGAAATCCTCCATCATCATGTTTGTTGTTCAGACCGTTAAAATCACAACGATCCCACCTGAAAATGGGCGCAAAAATACCGCAGAAAGCAACCATCATCGTAAACTTCCTGCGGCTGATTTTGGGTAAAAAAATAACACACCCTTTGAGTGTGCTGCAACCGAAAGCGATCATACTCACGAAAGGTTCCTTAAAACGGCACGGCAACGACTGCCTCCTCGCTTTGCGGGTTGGCTTATCGCAAATAAGAGGTCAAACGCCTTCGTCATTGTCTGCGCCACATATTCTGTTCTACGCCTCAATTACCTCGTTATTAACAGTCATAAAATAATTCCTCCTTTCGAAATCGCTGATAAACATTTTTCTCAATATAACACAAACAAAACCAAAATGCAATCACTTCCGGCTTCTTACCGGCAAAATCCGTACCTCTTGCCAAAACGGGTCATTTGCAAAACTAAATTCCA
>DLAJ01000020.1:0-87695 GCA_002493905.1 Lachnospiraceae bacterium UBA7050
AAGTTACCTTTTCATTTCACCAAATTTTCAGTCCAAATTTTTAATTCCAAAGCCCAGACTCCGCATACTCGTTAAAGAACCCCGGCGTTCCATCACAACTTTTCCCATTTTGCGTGAGCTCCGCCATCCTCATCAAAACTTTCCTCACAGTTTTTTCAGCTTCGCAAACCCGGCGTACATGATCTTGGTTCCCGCGCCGTCAAAAGAAACCGTGACCTTATAGTCTTTAGGTTCTTTCTCCAATTTCAGCACCGTTCCGTCCCCGTATTTCATATGGCGGACTCTGTCGCCGACGCCGTAATCCACGCCGCCTGTTCCCGATAGGGCGGCACCTGTCTGAATACCGCTTCCCGCGCCAAAAAGCGGTCTTGCCATCTTTGTACTGCTGCCGATTCCGTATTGCTCTTTTAAGCGGGAATCCCCTGCATTACCCTTCGGCTTTCTCAAATCAAAAATATGATCATCATATGCGCGTCCCTGCTGCCATTTTTTCCTGTGATCAGAAGAACCCGAACCCGCGCTGCCTGCCTGACCGCCTATACCGGTCCCCGCATGTTCCTTGCGTTCGCGCTCCTGCTGCTCATACCGTTCCACGAAGGACGCCGCCGACATGCCGCTTCGTCCGACGTCTGCTTCAGAACCGCCGCTTTCCTGTCCGAATCCACTGCCTTCATACCACTGTTTGGCTTCAACCCGCTCGAATCCATCACCTCCAGCGTTCCCAAGACTATCTCTTCCATACTGGCTCCCGCCTCTGGTACTGCCGAATCCACCTCTTTCATACCGGCTTCCGCCTCCAACACCGCCAAAAGCACTTTCCTCCGCACGTCTTCCGAAACTCTTTCCTCCGAACCCGCTCCCGAACGAATCCTCCCCGTAATCATCCTCATCATACGCATCCCACCTGCGCTGTTTCAGCGGCCGGTTGTCCAGAAGCTCCTGCGGTATCTCCCTGACAAAGCGGCTGACATCATGGTACTGCGTCTCGCCGCGCAGCATACGCTGCTTCGCGCAGGTAAGGGTCAGTTCTTTTTTCGCTCTCGTGATTCCGACATAAGCAAGCCTGCGCTCCTCCTCCAATTCTGCAGGATCATCTCCGTAAACCGCCATACTGCCCGGAAACACACCGTCCTCCATTCCTGCCAGATAGACATGCTCAAACTCCAGACCTTTGGCGCTGTGCAGCGTCATGATCAGAACACGGTCATCCCCGTTTACATTGTCGATCTCCGCGACCAGCGCGACCTCCTCCAGAAACTCACTGAGCGACGGGGCATCATGCGTATCCATGTACGCGACCGCTTTACTGATCAGCTCATCAATATTACCGATCCTGTCTTTTGCATCCTCCTCATCCGACGCCTCCAGTTCCCGCACATATCCGGTCGTGTCCAGAACCTCCCTGATCAGTTCGTCCACACCGTAACCTTCCTTCTGCTTCGTCCGAAGCGTCTGAATCATCAGCACGAATGGTCTTAACTTTGCGGCGCTCCTGCCGATCGTATCAATACGGTCCGCCTCGCACAGCGCGTCAAAAAAGCTGATCTCATGCATATCCGCATACTCCTGTATCCGCACGATCGTCGTTGCGCCAATCCCGCGTTTCGGCACATTGATAATGCGCCTGACTGCCAGATCATCCCGCCCATTGTCAATGGTCTTCAAATAAGCCAGAATGTCTTTGATCTCTCTCCTCGCATAGAAGTTCTGACCGCCGACCAGAAGATAAGGAACTCCCTCCACGACCAGACGTTCCTCTATCAGACGCGACTGTGCGTTCGTCCGGTAAAGGATCGCGCAGTCACCGTAGTCCAGTTCGCCCTTTCTTCTTTTGCGGCAGATATCGTCCGCAAGGAACTCCGCCTCCTCATAGGCGGTATCGAACTGTCTGAAATGCAGCAGCGCGCCGCCCTCCTGCTCGGTCCAGAGGCGTTTTTCTTTTCTGCCCCTGTTATTGCTGATGACCGCGTTCGCCGCGTCCAAGATATTCTGCGTGGAACGATAATTCCGTTCTAACTTGATCACTTTCGCTTCTGGAAAATACTGTTCAAAATCAAGGATATTCCGGATATTGGCACCGCGGAACTTGTAGATCGACTGGTCGTCATCGCCGACCACACACAGGTTGTGCTTTGAACCGGCAAGCTGCTTGATCAACAGAAACTGCACCGTATTCGTGTCCTGATACTCGTCCACCATGATATATTGAAAGCGCCGCTGATACGCCTCAAGTACCCCGGGGCAGGAGGAAAACAGTTCCACGGTTTTCATTAAAAGATCATCAAAATCAAGCGCGTTATTTTTGCGCAGCCGCTCCTGATACTCGGTATACGCGCGCGCGATCTTCTGTTTCTGATAATCCCCCTGCGCATGAAGCGCGTACTCCGCACAGGAAATGTTTTCATTTTTGGCAGAAGAAACCGCCGAAAGGATCGCACGCTCCTTCAGCATCTTTGTATCGATCTGCAGACTTTTGCAGACCTCTTTCATCACACTCATAGAATCATCCGTATCATAGATCGTAAAACGGTTATCGTACCCGATCCGGTCTATGTATCTGCGCAGGATCCGCACGCAGCTTGAGTGAAACGTCGTCACCCAGATGCTCTCCGAACCGATCCCGACAAGTTCATCGACACGCTCCCGCATTTCACCAGCCGCTTTATTTGTAAAGGTGATCGCCATGATATTCCATGGGTCCACCTGACATTCCTCGATCAGATAGGCAATGCGGTGCGTGATCATGCGCGTTTTCCCGCTTCCCGCGCCCGCCAGACATAACAGCGGTCCCTCCGTCGTAAAGACCGCCTCCTGCTGCGCCTCGTTCAAAGAATCATATTTGCTCATACTAATCCCCATTCCGTAAATTCTCTTAGAAATATCCCATGCGTGAAAGAAGCAAGGGCAGTTTCCCGCCCTTGCTGATTTTATTAGACTTTTCATAATATGAATACGGTCCATCCCGCATCCTTCTGCATCTGGCTCCTGCTTACTGAAACAGCTGCGTCCCACAGTTTCCGCAGAACTTGGAGCCGGTCGTCGCCGTGCCGCAGTTCGGACAGAATTTCGGGCTTACCGTTGGCAGTGTCCCCGCGTTTCCGGCAGCTGCATTCTGCTGCCCTGCGTTCATCTGATTAACCATCTGCTGTCCCATTGCCATGCCCATCTGCATGCCGACCATCTGTCCCGCAATGCCTGCGCCGCTTCCGCCGCCTTTTTCCATGGAGTTCGCCGCAGCAAGCTGCTGATAGCGGTTGACGTCGCCAACCATGGACTGCGCCGCCGCTTTCTCCTGCATTTTCTTAACTTCTTCGGGATAGGAAAAGCTCTCGATCTTAAAATCCGTGATACCGATTCCGACTTTTCTCATATCCATATCCAGATCGGACTCAATCCCTTTGGCGATACTGCGCGCGTCCGCCTGCAGATTGAACATATCATGCCCTTCTTTGGAAATCCATGACATCAGAAGCTGATCTAAGCTTGCAACAATACGCTCCTTGACATCACTGACCGTATACATCTGACGGATACCCGCCAGCTTATCGATCACAGTCATCGTATCGGCAACCCTGCAGTTAAACGTTCCGAACGCACGGATCGGCATACCGCCCGGCAATCCTGCTGCCGGAAGATTGATCGCATTTTTGGTCCCCCACTTGCAGAGAACCTCTTTCGTGTTAATAAAAAGCACCTCGGCGCGCAGTCCGGAGTTAAATCCGAACTTAAATCCCTTTAAGGTAGAAAGGAACGGAATGATCTGCGACTCGATGTCGAACTGTCCCTCGTCGGTAAAGATTCCCTCAACGCGCCCGTTATACAAAAAGATTGCATCCTGACCCGGACGGATGATCAGCACAGAGCCTTTCTTAATCTCGGCATTATTCCATTTCCAGAATAATACTTCCGGCTGATTTTCCTTCCATTCTACGACATTGGAAAACTCTTTAGAAAAAAATCCCATAACGGTCTCCTCTTAATTATCATTTCTCAATACGGCTCCCGCCGCTCTGCGCACTTTCCCGTTTTTCTGCGCATTCGGGCAATTACTGCATGCCCATTTCCGCCTTTAATGCGGCCAGCTCGTCATCCACGTCACTCATGCGGTTGCTTGCATCATATTTCTTCGTCAGGCTCTCCACGTCATTGCTTGCGCTGTCCGCGTTCAGTTCAGCCATTGCGTCCGCCTCGTCAAGCATCTTATCAACCTTGGCCTCCATACGTTCAAATGCCGCAATATTGCTGCCTGCATCCGCAACGCCGCTGCCCATCTCATTGATCTTCTTCTGCGTCTCGGCAACTTTCATCTTTGCCTTGATCATCTCGCGTCTTGAACGCAGTGTGGAAATATCGCTTTCCAGCTTATTATGCATCTCGCGCATCTTCTTGGAATTCTCGCATGCCAGCTCATACTGCTTTACGAGTACCTCCTGCGTAGCCGTAAGCTCTGATTTTTTCTCCAAAAACCGGCGTGCCTCGTCGTCATTACCGCTCGCAACGGCTTTCCTTGCGTACTCCGCCATTTTAGCGATCTCTTCGGCGTTATCATCCATTTTTCTCTTTGCCGCCTTCTCGTCCGCCATAATGGAAGCGGTCTCCGCCTTCACCTTCGCCATGTCATTCTCCAGGTTGCGCAGATACTGATCGATCATTTTCTCCGGATTCTCACATTTGTCCAAAAGTGCGTTAAAATTTGCTGCCATAATGTCCTTAAATCTTGAAATAATACCCATTGTAATATCCTCCTCCTGTTGTGACGTCCTTTTTCCTCTTCCTGTACGGCCGATTCCAGGACGCGTTACGAATTCATTATATACGAATTTTACGCGCATGTCTATGATGAGTCTGGGTAAAAAATGTAAAAATCCCCTAAAAAAACAAATTGCAACCGCAACCACAGCGTGCCGCAACCACAGCGTGCGCCCTGTCACCGTTTTGACCGCATGAAATATAATAGAGTAAGAAAAACACTGCGGGCTTCCCGCCCGAACAAAAAATTATGCGACGAAAACTCATTACGTTTCTTCTGATTACGGCAATGCTTCTCTGCACACTGTGCGGCTGCGGCAAGGATACGAAGGAGACCTCCGGTTTGACAAAGCTTACCTTAAACGAAGTGGCACATTCCATTTTCTATGCGCCGATGTATGTGGCGTTCGAAAACGGCTACTTTACGGAGGCAGGACTTGACGTCACGCTTGTAACCGGATACGGCGCCGACAAGGTGATGGCTGCCGTGCTTTCCGGGGAAGCCGAAATCGGTTTTGCAGGCTGCGAGGCGACGATCTATACTTATCTGGAAGGCGCATCCGATAAAATCGTGAATTTTGCGCAGCTTACCCAGCGCGCGGGCAACTTCCTTGTTTCCCGCGAACCGATTGAAAACTTTACATGGGATATGCTCATTGGGCAGGATGTACTTGGCGGCCGCGCAGGCGGCATGCCGGAAATGGTATTTGAGTATATTTTGAGAAAGAACGGCATAAACCCTTCCGAAGTCAATATTGACCAGAGCATTGATTTCGGTTCCACCGCCGCGGCATTTTCCAGCGGGCAGGGCAGCTTCAGCGTCGAGTTCGAACCGCACGCGACAGGCTTAGAGCAAAAAGGAGACGGCTATATTGTCGCTTCTCTCGGCGTAGATTCCGGCTACGTTCCTTATACCAGCTTCTTTACCAGACAGAGCTATCTGGATGAGCACAGCGATACCGTGCAGGCATTCACCGATGCGCTTCAGAAAGGAATGGATTATGTAAACTCCCATACCGCCGAAGAAATTGCCGCCGTGATCGCCCCGCAGTTTGCAGAAACAGACCTTGAGACCGTTACAACGATCGTCAATCGTTATCTGGAGCAGGATACGTGGAAATCAGACCTGATTTTCAGCGAGGACGCTTTCCTGCTTTTACAGAATATTCTGGAAGAATCCGGCGAGCTTCCCGAACGCGTTCCTTACGAAGAACTTGTTACCACGCAGTATGCGGCGAAAGCAGCAGAGTAAGCAGGATATGCAGGCGGAAGCAATGTGTGCTTCCGCCTTTCTGTTTCCCGGTTGACTCATCATTTTCTGTTTTCTCCGATCCATTTCACGGCAAAATCTACCAATGCCCTTTGAGACATCATGGATAGCGTACCGTTTCCCAAACGTACATGGCACACCTGCCCTGTCTGTTCAAATGCTTCTCCGATCTTAGGAAAATCCTCCCCGTCTACCGCCAGCGTCTCATAAGATTTCCATACCCGCTGTCCGCCAAGATGTATGGCACTGCTTTCTATCACTGTATGCTTTCCCGGATATTCAGCCCTTACATCCGCCAGATGAAGGGAAGTGTTCTTGTCATAACCGACGCCGATCAGTAAAACAGATCCATCCAGCTCATACAGCCTGCCAATCGGTGAACTGTCCCCGAAAATATCGGACAGGTCATGATTTTTAGTCAGATACTCTGCATAACGTCCCCATGCCGCTACCGACCTTGCAGGATGACTGCTTCTAAGCGTTCCCGGCCACTGTCTAAACATTTCTGATACGGCGCCCATCGTATTCGTCGGCGTAATCCGCTCGTCATAAGCAGGGATGTATTCGCGTATAACGGGCCACCACTCCTCCGGCTCCTGCCAGTAAACGCCTGCCGCCGGATCTAAATTTTTCCATGACTGCGTCGGCATCATAATCGTACCGTCATCACCGACGCTCTCAAGCAATGCCTCGATCACGGACTGCGCGCCGCCGCACACATAGCCGAGACTGCTCAGCGATGTATGCGCCATGATCGTCTGTCCCTTTTGGACGCCAGCCTCTCTGAAGGCATTTTTCAGCTCCTCAGGGGTTACCAGTTTTCTTTTATCCATCTTATGATTCCTCCAGTCTGCATCATAATTGTTGGTATCATCATAAAAGAAAACACGATAAACAGCAAAGGTTAAACGCATAACCTGTCACAAAATTCAGTCCTGCGATTTGTGCATATTTACATCACGCACACTGCCGCGTTCGATCAGCGTGACAGGCAGTTTCACATTTTGATCCCGGCATCTTCCCTCTTTTAACTGCTGCAGCCTGTCAACCGCCAAAGCCGCCCTCTGCCGATAATCCTGTTTGATCGTAGTAAGCGGCGGCACAAATGTTTCACATTCCCTCACATCATCAAACCCGACTACTGACAGATCCTCCGGAACGGATATTTCCACGCTTTTTAAGAATTGGATCAGATCCATGGCATAATAATCAGAAACCGCGAATACTGCCGAATAGCTTTTGATTTCTTCTAAATGTTCCCTGTAAAAAGTATGGCGTGCTTTCTGCTCCATCGGAATCACCATAAGCTCTGCATCCGGAATCTCACTTTTTAATCCCATAAATCGTTCCCTGTCCATGCAAATAGTATTATCTGAAATGCAGAGCACCTTTCTATGCCCCATGCTTTTCAGACAGCGCCCGGCCTGTACCCCGCCGTCAAAGTGATCAACCTCAATATTTACAAGATTTCCGGAGCTTTCCATATATCCATCATAGACTACAAACGGAATGTGCATCTGTTCCCTCAGCTTCTTATAATCCTGTTCACAAAAACCGATGAGCACCATGCCCTCCATATTCCACATAGAAGCAAATTTTGGAATTTCATTCCACTGATCCGTTACCTTGAGCATCAGAAATTTTTCTGCCCGCCCGATCTCTTTTGCCAGTGCATTCACCGATGCGGATATAAACTGGTCCTCCAGTGTGTGTCCTTCATATTTTTCATGGTCGTTCACAACCACTCCGATGATTTTAGAATCGTTTTGTGCTAAAAGGATTCCCGCCATACTCGGAATATACTGCCGCTCTTCTAAAAGCTGCTGCACACGTTTCACCGTTTCATCCGATATTTTCTTTGTCTTTCCATGAATGACATTCGAAACCGTAGCAGTGCTCAGCCCCAGTTCCTCAGCAATGTCAACGATCCTGATTCTCCCATCTTCCATTTTCATCCGTCCTCCCATATCACCGTTCTTTGTGATTACCTATTGAAGGCGGATACATTCAGCGCCCTCCTGATTCATTCCGTTTCAAAAAAAACAGACCTGCTCCCTATACTTTTTCATCTGCAGCATGTATAATAAAAAGACTTACCAAACCCATCGTCAAATGCCGCATCTGCGGCGGAATGAGAGGAATCTTATGTATATTGCAAGCGATGACAGATATGAAAAAATGATTTACCGCCGCTGCGGAAACAGCGGCTTAAAGCTGCCTGCCGTCTCTCTGGGCTTTTGGCAGAATTTCGGGCACAGCGGCTGTTTTGCAAACATGGAACAGATGGTCCACACAGCGTTTGATCTCGGCATCACGCATTTTGACCTTGCAAACAACTACGGGAATCCCTATAATGGCAGCGCCGAAGAAAATTTTGGCAGAATCTTAAACGGCATGCGGCATTACCGGGACGAGATGTGTATTTCCACAAAAGCGGGTTATGAAATGTGGGACGGGCCTTACGGAGACAAAAACGGCTCCCGCAAATATCTGACCGCTTCCCTTGACCAGAGCCTGAAACGGATGGGACTTGATTACGTCGATATTTTCTACCATCACGTGTTTGACCCGCACACACCACTTGAAGAAACTGCGCTTGCGCTTGACAACGCCGTCAGGCAGGGGAAAGCCCTGTATGTAGGCATTTCCAATTACAACAAAGAACAGACCGAAAAAATCACGGCATTCTTCCGTGAACTTCACACGCCGTTCATCATCAACCAGCCGTCGTATTCGATGCTGAACCGCTGGATTGAATCCGACGGACTTGACCGCCACGTGCAGAAAGACGGGATCGGACTTGCCGTATTCTCCCCGCTGTATCAAGGATTCCTGACCGGTAAATACTTAAACGGCATCCCGGATGACTCCAGAGCCGGCAGGGAAAACGGCGAACTGAAAAATGAGCTTAACGACAGGATGATCGCCCGCCTGAATGCCTTAAACCACATGGCTGAAAAACGCGGTCAGACACTCTCACAGATGGCGCTTTCATGGGTATTGCACAACAAAGCGGTCACAACTGTCCTGATCGGCGCAAGCCGCCCTGCACAGATTACAGAAAATGCTGCCTGTATACAAAAGCTTGACTTTACTGAGGAAGAACTTTCGGAAATTGAGAACATTCTTGCAGAGTGATCATCCCAGAATGATCATCTATATCAGAGCGGTTTACTGCAATGACATGCAAGCAAGACAATCCCCCTGCTCTGACTCTCAAAATGCCGGAGTATTTACGCAGTGCGGCGGCGCATGCAGCCCCGCATCAATCACATTGAAACAGATACTGCATGCCGTAATGATGTTCCTCATTCTCTTTTCTGAGATAGTCAAACGCCGGCCCCGGTACGATCTCAAATCCGCATTTCAAATGCGTTTTTAACGACGCCTCGTTTGTCCGGCCCACACAGTCGCACAGTCTGAAAGGACCTGCCGGTTTCAAAACACCGATCACACGGTTCAGCAGCTGTGCGGCATAACCATGCCTCCTGAATGCCGGATGCGTCTCTAACGCTTCGATGTAATAGAGTCCGTCCTCTATCCGGCTGAGTCTGAGTGCGCTGACCCACACGGCATCCTTCTCCAGAACACAGTATTCGCTGCCTTCCCTTATAAAAAATTCATTTTGAACAAAGTTCAAAAAACGCTCTTCCACCTTTCGCAGTGCCTCTGCCTTATCTGCTATATCCGAATAAAAATAATCGATATTATCCGTATTGGATTCCCGGTATAGCTCCATCAGTTTTTGTCCGTCAAGCTTCTCATAGTCCGTAATCCGATGCAGTCTCATCATGGCTTCCCTCCTGTCCTGCTCATCATAGTTTTAAGCGCCGCAGCGTCTCCGCCATCCTCTGTCTCCCTGCTATGATCTCATGCACCATATCATAACAGCCTGCTGAACCACCAGCAGATTCTTTTTGAATTCATATCCTGCAAAATATTCCGACTCTATGGCATCTTCGGAAACTTCCTCTCCCCGATAAAACGGCGGACATGGATTTAAGACAGCGTTGGGATTTGCCAGATCCATGACCTCTTTCGTAACACGGCAGTCCTTAAAATCATTTAGCGCCTCTGCTGGAAGGGAGTCCGTGCAGATGATGTCCTTTCCCCTGACTGCTGTCTTTATGTCATGGAATACAGTTACACCATCCATTTCATAACCGGCACCGCAGCACTGCGACAGCTCAAAGCCCATCACGTCAGACGCTTCTTTCCATGCCAGACCGATATTGCCGGATTTTCCGCAGAACAAATAATGGTCTTCCAAAAAATGAGGTCTGATTTTTGACAGCGAATACAAGTCCGATAAAATTTCACACGGGTGATTTCTATCCGTCATCGCATTGATGACCGGAACTTTGGAATATTGGGCGATCTTTTCGATCAACCGCAGGTTTTTGTGCCGTACGATCACAATATCCGCCCAATTGTTCAAGTAACCGCAGACATCCCTCACGTCCTCTTTTTTGTCCAGCGCATCACTGGGAAACAATATGGACTGGCCATCCAGCAGACCAATGCCCTTCTCAAACGTCACACGCGTCCTGATACTGGAAGCCGGAAAAAACAGAACCGCGCTTTTTCCTTTCAGAAAGCCGCTGTATTTTCCGGCTGTGATTTCATCCGCGATCTCAAATATCTCAAATATTTCATTTGGCTTCATATCTGTTAATTTCGTAAGAGTTTTCATTAAACGGCTCCTTCTTCCTTTCAAATTCGTTCATAGATTCCCGCTTTCCGTATACACTAATCCATGCTATAATGTAAAGGTCCGGTGAAACCGGACAACACGCGCGACAGCGCATCTTTGCGAGGTTTTGTACGAAAGGAAACATAAGCGGAAAGTGAGGCATCCTCCATGGGTAATGGGATTTCACCGGAAACCGGTTCAGACTTAAGCAAGATCATCACACAGACAAGGCAGATTTGTTTTGAGCTGCTGGAACAGGCTCATTTGGAGCCGCAGGACATCCTCGTCGTCGGCTGTTCGTCAAGCGAGATTGCGGCACACCGCATCGGTTCCTATTCCAGCGCCGAGATCGGCGAAGCGGTCTTTCGGACCATTCAGGAAATTGCGAAGAAGCAGGAAATTGCACTCGCTGCTCAATGCTGCGAACACTTAAACCGCGCTTTGATCGTAGAAAAAGAAACGGCAAAGCGCTGTCATTTTCCAATCGTCAGCGTCATCCCTCAGTTAAAAGCCGGCGGCTCATTTGCCTCAGCCGCATATCGCTATATGCATCAGCCGGTTGCAATTGAGACCGTCCGCGCACAGGCCGGTATCGACATCGGCGACACGCTCATCGGCATGCACTTAGTTCCGGTTGCCGTCCCCGTACGCACCTCCATTGATTCCATCGGCGGCGCACATGTAGTCTGCGCAAGAACCCGCCCCAAATATATCGGAGGGGAACGGGCCGTATACACAGCAATATGATGGAGGAGACTGCCGCAGCCTCCGTATCAATGCCGCTGCTGCACATGATGCCGCCCGTTCACGTTTCCTCTTTTGTCTGCGCCTCAAGCATGGATTTGACACGTTTTGCCTGCTCGTCCTGCGCAGATTCCGTGAAGCCTGCCCTTTCGGTTTCCTCCGCCTTTCCGGATTTTGCCGCCTTCTCACCTTTTTTCGCATCTTCGCCCTTTGCGGCCTCTTCGCTCTTTTTACCAGCTTCCCCGGCACTCTTTTTCCTTGCCGTATAGCCGTCGATCATCTTTTCAACGAGCAGCTTCTTCACATATACGTCATAGCTCATCAGACTGATAAAAGAAAAAAACTGCAGAAACTCCCGGTCATCGGAACCGGCATCGGCAAACGTCTCCTGCGCGATCTGATAATCCTCCTCAATGCTTTTCTTTAACGCCTGCACATGCTCCTGCTCCATGCCGAATGCCTCGTCATAGATCGTCTGCATATTCATCGTGCCGTCCGTATGAAAAAAGCGCTCCGCCAGCGGGCCTAAAATGGCCTGAATATCGCTGATGCTCAAAATCCCCTTAAAATAGTAAATAAAAATGAGCATGATCATATGATCTTTCGTATACTTCTTTTTGACCGGCGGCGGCAGCAGATCATTCTTCGCATAATTGTTGATCATGGTCTTGGTAAGAATCTTATCCTCTTTCGGATTGCGCGTTGTACTCCGAAGACGCTTGTCCATAAAGGTTGTCACCTGATCCATATACAAATCTATATTAGGAATATCCTTGGACGGGATATGGCTGATCCGGTCAAGGCTCGCCAAAATGCTATTTAACAAATCTTCCAGATCGATTGTCATGTGTGCCTCCAACAGCGAAGAATCCTGCAAATCAGGATTCTTTTTTATTTTAATTTTTGTTTCACTATGTTTCATTATATAGTATTCAATACTACTTGTAAACACTAAAATCATTTTCTTGCCTGTGGAAAGGAAGCACGACTTTACTTTATCACTTTCATGTGTTAAAATGCAGATATGTGAATTTCTCAAACCGGCAATAAAAGGCAGACGCCGGATTTCCCAAACCGGCGCTAAAAACAAAAGCCGGCCTGCTGTAAATTTTCATTTTTTCAGGAGGACGCTACTGATGAATAAAAAAATCAAAACGCCTGCAGTTGATCATTTATTTGATGCGGTTCTGGCGTTACAGACAAAAGAAGAATGCTACAGCTTCTTTGAGGACCTCTGCACTGTGAATGAACTGCTGTCCCTCTCCCAGCGTTTCGAAGTTGCTTCCATGCTCAAATCAGGCAGGACCTATCTTGACATCGCCGAAAAGACAGGCGCTTCCACTGCAACGATCAGCCGTGTCAACCGTTCCTTAAACTACGGAAGCGACGGCTATGAACTGGTTTTTCAGCGTTTGGACACAAAATAGCGCCACTTTTTTTGAAATTTTCAACAATTTACTTTACTTTTTCGCAAAGCGGTGCTATGCTTTTAGTGTTGTAATCAACACATATTTCATTATTTCATTTTTTTGGAGGTATTACGATGAACAAAGGTACAGTTAAGTGGTTCAACAACCAGAAGGGTTACGGATTCATCTCTGACGAGCAGGGCAATGACGTATTCGTACACTACACCGGTCTTAACATGGAAGGCTTTAAGTCCCTTGAAGAAGGCGCTGCTGTAGAATATGATGTCGTAAACGGCGAGAAGGGCCCTCAGGCAGTCAACGTAACAAAGTTATAAGAACACCTCCGCTGCACGCGGACTTATAACAACATTTTAATCTTAGTTTTTCAATGTGCCTGTTCTTCTAGTTCTACTATATAGATTACTTGAACTCAGCTATTGTTTTAACGGATTAAATGCGCAAAAAGGTGGGAAAAACCGATGTATTCGTACATCGGTTTTTTTTATCTGCCGCACAGCTTCTCCCTGTCCCTGCACCATTTTAAGACTTCCTCAAAACACAGATTTCCGCCGAACAGATCAAGTGCGCTGCCGATCGTCACATGGATTCTTCCTCCTCCGAGCGTGTCCAGTTTCTCCAAATCCTCATAAGAATGCACGCCGCCCGCATACGTAACCGGGATACGGTTCCACTCGCCAAGGAGCCGCACCAGATTCTCTTCGATCCCGCTGTTCTTTCCCTCTACATCCACCGCATGCACCAGAAATTCGCTGCAGTATTCCGCGAAATAATCCAATGCATCTGCGTTTAGCACAACATCCGTAAACTTCTGCCACCTGTCCGTCACAATATAATAGGCTCCGTTCTTTTCCCTGCAGCTCACATCCAGAACCAGCCGCTCTTTTCCAACCGTGCGGGACAAGTTCCTCAGATTCTCCTCACACACTCTTCCGTCCCGAAACACATAAGAGGTCACAATCACCTTACCGGCTCCCGCATCAAGAAATTCCTGCGCGTTTTCAAGCGTAATGCCTCCCCCTGCCTGCATATGATGCGGATAAGCAGCAAGCGCGGCAAATGCCTGCCGTTTTGTCCTCTCATAAAAAGGGCTGTCCTTCGCGTTGAGCAGGATCACATGCGCGCCCTCAATCCGATTTTTTTTATAGATATCAGCAAAATAAGAAGCGTCCTGTGCCGCAACAAAATTTTCCGCTGCCGTATCTCCTGTATCACGAAGGCTGCTGCCGACAATCTGCTTCACCATTCCGTTATGGATATCAATACATGGCCGGAACTGCATGACATACCCCCCTTTTGCATTTCTTTGACAATCGGTTACAATTTGAAATTTCTTTTGCGCCCGATACTTACAGGCACTTGCAGACACTTACATAACTCTATGACTCCAGCGGCTCAAGCAATTCCATATTGATGGATTTCTCGGTAAATCCATATTTGGCATACATCTCATAAGCAGCTTTATTTTTTGCGTTTACCTGCAGTTCAATCCCGTCATATCCCTTTTGCTTTTTTAGCTGCATCAAATGATCAAAAAACGCATGCCCGATTCCCTTTCCCCGGTCTGCCTCATCAACCGCCATGGAATCCACAAAGATCACATTTCTCGTCACCTGACTGCTGCTTTCGATATGGCGGTACACGATAAACAAAATTCCAGCCACATGTCCCTCATATTCTGCGACAAAAAAAGTTTTCTCCCTTACTGCCTGCTCATAAACGTCATATGGCAGCAGCGTTTCGCTGTATTGATAAATATCCGGCCGCCAGTTAATATGAAGCTGCTGAACCTGCTTCATAATCACTTCCACAGCCGGATAGTCACCCGGCTGTGCCTCTCTGATGTGGATACGCTCCTGTTCACGCATAGATGCTTCCACCACAGTCCCTTCCTTTCCGCTTCTGTTATCAAATTTTTAAAATCGTTGTCTGAAAACATTCTTATCATAAAAAACGAAAAAAACACATGCATAAATTTTCTATTCTTCCACACAATATTGCTGTAAGTTCGATAACTTTCAAAACAATGGAGGAAACAATATTATGAAAAAATCAAGAAAACTGATTTCCATGTTTGCCTGCATCCTTATTGTTGCCATGCTTTCCGCATGCGGATCGGACGACAACTCCATGGATAGAAATGACATGACGGACAACGGCTCTGTCAACAATGTCACAAGCGGCGCTGACAAAAATAACAGCGCATCCGGCAACCATACAACTTCCGGAGCAAACAAAAACGACAGTACGGCAAACAACGTTGTAAACGGCGTCACAGACGGTGTAGATGACGCTGCAAACGGAATTGCGGACGGTATCGACGATGTCACCGATGGTATTGATAACGCAGTGAACAATGCGACGAACAGCACCACAAACGGGAACAGCGGCACCAATGGTACGTCCGGAACCCATACCAACGGAACCGGAACAAATTCCACAAACGGCACGACCACAAATGGCACCGGCACCAACGGCAGATCGGCAGGCAGAGGCTGAAAAAGAGTGTCCTGCACTCTTTACAAAATGAATCTGATTGAGAAACGGTATAGTCATAAGCTATGCCGTTTCTCCGTATTCCTGATTCCAGAAAACGCTGCATCTGATGACAGTCTATCTGTCTTTCTCTATGATCAGCCCTTCATGATACGCCTGCAATAATTCTTTTAACTGGCGGATGCTCTCCTTAATCTCAGTACCGACATCCGTATCAGCCACGCGCCTTCTGTGCGCATAGGATTCGACATTGATCGAATCAGAAAAAATGTCGGATTCATTTTTGATCGCCGCCTCCGCCGATTCAAACGTCTCATGCGCGACAAGGCGCATTCCGTAAGAATTGGCAACGAGCGTATAGCCCGCAATTCCTGTTTTTCCCTGATACGCTTTGGAAAAACCGCCGTCGATGATGAGCAGCTTGCCATTACAGCGGATCGGTGTCTGCCCTTTTTTGAGTTCGACCGGAACATGCCCGTTGACGATGTGGGAATGCTCCGTATCCAGCCCGAACTCCGTTAAGATCCGGTTTAAGATTTCTTCATTATCATTTAACCGGTAATAGCTGTTTTTCGTTTCAACATGCGCCGCCTTATCCTCAATAAAATAACGTTCAAACGTCGTCATCTTATCCTTGCCGAACACCGGGGAATTCGGACCTGTCCAGATATACCAGATAATGTCCTGCCCCTTTTTCCTCTCGCTCATATCCTGTCTGGAATAATACGCCTTGCGCGCATAGCTGTCCAGCACGTCGTACAATGCTTTTCCCGCATACTCTTTTCCAAAAATATTGACCTTGCTGAAATTCCCCTCCTCGTCCATCGGCACACAGCCGTGATAGAGCAGATTCGAATTATAGATTTTATATAAGCTTCCCTTCGCAAAAAGGAAACGGACATGCTTCTGGAGCTTATCGCTGCGTTCAAACGCCTGTCTGAGACGCTCCATGACCTCCGCCTCTTCCTGCGTCAGCTCATAAGGATGCGTAGGCGAGACAGTCGGGAAATCCGTGTCCTTCATCGGATAAACGATACCATCCACGGTCACGGTTTTCTTTTCATAATCAATTTTATCAAGCAGCATGCGGCTTTCCATGCCAAATTCAGGACGCCGCATCATAATCTGCCCCTCCAGCTTAAACTGCATGATGGCAATTGCCTTGTGCATTTTCATGTCAAGGCTCAGGTCCTTCGTATTATAATCCGTGTTATATTTGATCTTAAAGCAGCTGCAGTCCGTCTCCGCGTAATGCTCCATGGCAAACGTCGCAAGCGGAATTAAGTTGATGCCGTAGCCCTCCTCCAAGGTGTCCAGATTGCCATAGCGCGCGCTCATCCTGATCACATTGGCAATGCAGGCAAGGCTCCCCGCCGCAGCCCCCATCCACACCATATCGTGATTTCCCCACTGGATATCGACACTGTGGTATTCCCGCAGCGTATCGAGAATGACCTGCGGACCCGGCCCCCTGTCATAAATATCACCGACAATATGCAGATGATCAATGACAAGCCGCTGCACAAGATTACACAGCGCAACAATAAACCCCGGCGCGCTGCCGATCTCAATGATCGTCTGAATAATCCCGTTATAGTACGCTTCCTTATTCTGAATCTCTTCTTTTTCCGTGATCAGCTCTTCAATAATATAAGCAAAATCCCGCGGCAGCGCCTTGCGCACCTTTGAGCGTGTATACTTGGAGGCAACGCGCTTTGTGATCTGCACAAGCCGGTGAAGCGTAATCTTATACCAGTCCTCTAAATTATCCTCTTCCTGTGTGACGATCTCCAGCTTTTCCTTAGGATAATAAATCAGCGTCGCTAAGCTTTTTTTGTCGCGCACGCTCAAGGTATTTCCAAACTCCTCGTCGATTTTTTTCCGTACCGAGCCGGAGCCGTTTTTCAGCACATGATGAAACTGCTCGTATTCCCCGTGAATATCCGTCAGAAAATGCTCCGTGCTTTTCGGCAGATTCAAAATCGCCTGCAGATTGATAATCTCCGTCGAAGCAGCCGCAATCGTCGGATACTGCTTTGCCAGGCTTTTTAAGAATTTCAGTTCATATGCGTCCATATAACATCTCCCATAAAAATTGCACACAACTCCATAAGAATCCGCAAAGCAGATTCTTTGAAAGACTTTCGCTTCAGCGAAAGTCTTTTTCAATCACATCACTCATATCATACATCCCCGCCGGTTTTCCCGCAAGGAATTTCGCCGCCTCAAGAGCACCCTTTCCAAAAACTGTCTTGGAATAGGCACGATGGGAAAAGGTGATCACCTCATCCTCCCCCGCAAAGATCACGTCGTGGTCTCCCACGATCGTTCCCCCGCGCACAGCGCTGATTCCGATTTCCTTTTTGTCCCTTTTTTGGCGTACCTGACTTCTGTCATAGACATATTCGTAAGCGCCGCCCATCTCATCGTTGATGGAATCCGCGAGTGCCAGCGCCGTTCCGCTCGGCGCGTCGAGCTTCTGATTATGGTGCTTTTCTACAATTTCAATATCAAACCCCGCCGGAGCAAGCACTGCAGCCGCTTCCTTCAGCAGTTTCTGCAGCAGATTGATTCCAAGTGACATATTGGCAGACCGGAAAACCGCCGTTTTTTTGGAAACCTCCTCCACATGGGCAAGCTGCTCTTCGGACAGCCCTGTCGTACACAAAACAAGCGGAAGTTTCTTTTGTCCGCAATAGTTAAGCAGCGCATCCACACTCGCCGCAGCCGCACCCGCCGCACTCGAAAAATCAACCACCACATCTGCTTCCACACCGCACTCTTCTATGGATTGGAATACTGGATAAGGATTCTTGATATGATCCGACAAGTCCACTCCCGCAACAATTTCCGTCTCCTGATCCTCCGCAGCCAGACCGGAGATGACCTGTCCCATTTTTCCGTTGCATCCTCTCATAATGATTCTGACCATTCTTTTTTCCGCCTTTCTTATGATCTGCTTCTTTCAGTATGGATCTCCCAATACGAAGAAAGGACGATAGCATCGTCCTTAACGATAGCATCGTCCTTGACGATCGTATCGCCTTTTCCCGCAATCTTATAAAATTCCGTACTTTTTCATTTCCGCTTCGAGTTTCTTTGCGTTTTCTTCTTCCATCTCGGTCAGCGGCAGGCGCAAGGGACCTGCGCCCATTCCCATGAGATTCATTGCTTTTTTGACCGGAATCGGATTGACCTCGGAAAACAGCGCCTTTACCAGCGGAAATGCCGCGAGCTGCAGGCGCGCCGATTCCTTCACATCACCGGACAGATAGGTCTCTACAATGTCATGCGTCTGCTTCGGTGCAACATTGGACAGCACCGAAATGACGCCGATCCCGCCAAGCGAAAGAATGGGCGTAATCTGACTGTCTTCTCCTGAATAAATATCAACACATCCGTCCGCAAGATACGCCAGTTTTGCGATCTGGGAAATATCCCCGCACGCTTCTTTGACCCCGACGATATTGTCCACTTCCTTTGCCAGTTTCACGATTGTCTCCGGCAGCAGATTGCAGCCGGTTCTCGACGGCACATTATACAAGATCACCGGCAGCTTCACAGCCTTCGCCGTCTGCGCGAAATGTTCGTAAAGCCCTTTCTGCGTCGCTTTGTTATAATAGGGCGTCACCAAAAGAAGACCGTCCGCCCCCGCTTTTTCTGCCTCCACGGAAAGATAGACTGCCGTTTCCGTACAGTTCGAACCGGTTCCGGCAATGACCGGCACCCTTTTATTCGTATGTTTCACGCAGTAACGGATCACATCCAGATGCTCCTCGTGGGAAAGTGTCGCCGCCTCCCCCGTCGTCCCGCAGACAATAATTGCATCCGTGCCGTTTGCAATCTGCCAGTCGATGTTCTTTCCAAACTGCTCATAGTTTACCTCGCCGTTCTCGTGAAAGGGTGTGACGATCGCAACACCCGCGCCCTTAAAAATTGCCATTGTATGTCCCTGCTCCTTTCTGTTTTCCCGCTGCAGGACCGCCACAAAATCCCATTCATAACAAACATGATCGTTCAAGACATATCCTGACGCGGAAAAATTCTTTGCGCCTTTCGCACACAGCATCTTATACGTCAAAAAAAGAATCCGCACATGCAGCGCCGATTCTTCCCCCAAAACTGACATGTGATAGCGCCCCATCCGTTACAGATGACAGTCATGCAGTTCTTCACTGCATGCCCAAGATTCGACCCTCAGGAAATCTCCTCTTTCGGCGTTTTCCCCTTTCAGACTCCATCACCCGCGCCTGACGCGTCCGGGACCCTACTGTTGAAAAACGCAACCTCTACCCGTTCCCTATGTAAATTTGTGTGACGGCAAAGCCGAAAGCACTGAAGCCTCCTGCCCTGCACTTTCCTAAATTCAAAAATAATCATAGCACTCATGCACATTCCTGTCAATGGCATGATTGCTATGATTACTTATCTAAAACATCTAAAACACCTTGAAGCGCATCGGCTCAATCGTATAAACCTCATCCGCCACAATACATGTTTCATCATGCAAACGGATTCCCGTCAGAATAATGGACTGTCCGCCCGACTTCATCTCAAGGATTGTCCGAAGCTCCTGTGCATCAATGATGTGATTGTCGATCAGCCCAAGCACCTCATCTAAAACAAGCAGATCGCACTCTCCGGTCGTCAGCACTTTTTTGGCAAAATTAAGGCCATTCCGGATATTCTGAACCTCCTCCTGCTTTTCCTGCTCGCTTAACCCTTCGAAATTCTTGTCTGACTTTTCAAAACGAAATACCTTGATCTCAGGCTCTAAGCGCCGGATAAACTCTGAATCCTCCAGATTTTTCAAAAACTGTATCACGACCACCTGCTTTCCCTCTCCAGCCGCGACAACCGCATGGCCAAGGGCTGCGGCGCTTTTTCCATGCCCTTCCCCGCAATATATTTGAATATGTCCGTCCTGCATAAAAGGTTTCCTCCGCTTTTGTGCCAATTTTCCGCTATCATAGCATATTCCCGTTTTGAATGCAAGTCGAAGAGTCCATAGTCCTGCCCCGGGAAGAGTTTGCGGAACGCAAACTCTGAAAGACCACGGAGTGGTCTTTTTTATTCCTCCCCCTCAAAAAGCTCCAGCTTGCTGACTGACACTTCGTAGGCGATCCTTTTCTCAACTTCCTCCTCCGACAATTTTTTCATATATTCACGGCTCTGAATCCTTCCCCAGACCGCACATTGCATTCCAACCTTAAAACTCGACGCATAGCGCGCATTTCTCCCCCAGCAGATGCATGGTATGTAATCCGATTTCCCATACGGTCTGTTTACGGCAAGCAGAAGATCCGCAATCTCCCTTCCGAGCGGCGTTTTTCTGTAAATCGGTTCCTTGCAGATATATCCGTCCAAAAAAATCTGATTGGTCTTAGAATTTTCCCCCGCATAACGCTCAAATTCCTCTTCATCCAGAAATTCCAGTTCCCGCACAAACACCGACAGCACCAGACGGTTCCGATGCTCCTCATGGCGGTTATACGAACGGAACTGCCCCGTCACGCTGATATAGCGCCCCACATAATCCCCGCTCATGTCGATCAGGCGCTCCGAAACCATGAGCGGAATGATATCGCACGAGTCGGACAGCCGCATGACCTGTGCTTCCGCCATGTAAAAGCCCTCCCCGAATATCTCGTGGCTGAACTCAAAATTGCTCACGATCTGTCCGACCACCATCACCTGATTGTTCTCAATTACCTTATCCGTCATACCTTGTTCTCCCTTCTTACTTTAAGAATTTTTTCCCTGTAATGTACTACATTATATGATGACATCTCCTATGATATAACAAAATTCTCGTCTTGTGTAATGTAAGGCATCGCGCAGCCCTCTCCTCACCGGGTCCTGATTGCCCTGCCGGACGGATTTTTATCAGTACTACATTCATCTTAAATATCCGGTTATCTGCACTATTTGCATTTGTTCTTTTCTGGTGCTATACTATATGCGCTTCTTATATTAGAAAGAAAGGTACGGTATTTTATGAAACAAGTACGTGAAGACGTCAGAAACGTCGCTATCATCGCCCATGTTGACCACGGGAAAACAACCCTCGTGGACGAGCTCTTAAAACAGAGCGGCGTATTTCGTGAAAATCAGGAGGTTGCCGAGCGCGTCATGGACTCCAATGCGATCGAGCGCGAGCGCGGCATCACAATCCTCTCCAAAAATACGGCTGTCACTTACAAAGGCACCAAGATCAACATTATCGACACCCCGGGACATGCGGATTTCGGCGGCGAAGTCGAGCGCGTCTTAAAGATGGTAAACGGCGTCATTCTCGTCGTGGACGCCTTTGAGGGACCGATGCCCCAGACCAAATTCGTATTAAAAAAAGCGCTGGAGCTAAATCTTGCCGTCATTGTCTGCATCAACAAATGCGACCGTCCCGAAGCGCGTCCTGAGGACGTCGTGGATGAAGTCTTAGAGCTGTTTTTAGATCTGGACGCCAACGATGAACAGCTAGACTGCCCGTTTGTCTTCGCCTCCGCGAAATCAGGCACGGCAACCTTAAACCTGACGGTAAAAAATAAAGATATGACACCGCTGTTCGACACAATTCTGTCCCATATCCCGGCTCCTGAAGGCGACCCGGACGCCGGAACGCAGATTTTAATCAGCACGATCGACTATAACGAGTATGTCGGCAGGATCGGCGTCGGAAAGGTGGATAACGGCACCATAAAGGTCAATCAGGAAGTCGTCATCGTCAACCACCATGAGCCGGACAAGTTCAAAAAAGTAAAAGTAAGCAAGCTTTACGAATTTGACGGATTAAACAAAGTCGAGGTGGAAAGTGCGGGCATCGGCTCCATCGTCGCGCTCTCCGGCATTGCGGACCTTCATATCGGAGATACGCTCTGCTCGCCCGAATCGCCGACACCCATTCCGTTCCAGAAGATCAGTGAACCGACAATTGCCATGCATTTCATCGTAAACGATTCCCCGCTTGCCGGGCAGGAGGGTAAATTCGTCACAAGCCGCCATATCAAAGACCGGCTGATGCGCGAATTAAACACGGACGTCTCCCTGCGCGTGGAAGAAACAGATTCGACAGATTCCTTCAAAGTATCGGGGCGCGGCGAACTGCATTTATCTGTTCTGATCGAAAACATGAGACGCGAGGGCTACGAATTTGCCGTCAGCAAGGCGGAAGTCCTCTATCACACGGATGAGAACGGCAAAAAACTGGAACCGATGGAGCTTGCTTACATTGATGTGCCAGATGAGTTCTCAGGCGCCGTCATCCAGAAATTAAGCGAACGCAAGGGCGAGCTGCTTAACATGAGCCAGGCAGCCGGCAGCTACACCCGGCTTGAGTTTTCCATTCCCTCCCGCGGTCTGATCGGCTACCGCGGCGAATTTATGACGGACACAAAGGGCAACGGCATCATGAACACGATCTTTAACGGCTACGGTCCCTTTAAGGGGGATATCCAATACCGCAAGCTCGGCTCCCTCATTGCTTTTGAGGCAGGCGAGGCGATCACCTACGGCCTGTTTAACGCGCAGGAGCGCGGAACGCTCTTTATCGGACCGGGCGAAAAAGTCTATTCCGGCATGGTCGTCGGGCAGACCGGAAAAGCGGAGGACATTGAGGTCAATGTCTGCAAGACCAAGCATCTGACGAATACGCGTTCCTCCAGCGCGGACGACGCGCTGCGCCTCGTGCCGAAGCGTATCTTAAGTCTGGAGCAGTGTCTGGAATTTATTGATACGGACGAGCTTCTGGAGGTCACGCCGAAAAGTCTCCGGATCCGCAAGAAGATTCTCGACCCGACGCTGAGAAAGCGGGCATCGTTCAAAAACAAATAATCTCCCGCGTGAATAAAAAACGCCCTCAAAAGCCGGTCTTATGATCTGACTTTTGGGGGCAGTTTATTCTGTATGCCGAAAATTCTGTTTTAGATCTCCTGCGTATAAGAAAGCTGTTCCAATTCTTCTATGGCGGCTTTCCCCGCGGCAGCTTCCGTGATTTCATTGCAGAGCTGCTCCGCTTCGCTTACCGGCACCACAAGCTTTAACCTGACGGCTTCCTCATAGCTGCTTTCCTCCGGCACGATTCCTTTCTGTCCGAGCAGATGCAGGATTTTCCCTATTGTATGATAATCCGTCGTGATGCCAAGGCGCACACCGTCAATGCATATACCCGTCCTGCATGCCTTTAATCCTTCCTGAACCGCCTGCGTATAAGCGCGCACAAGCCCGCCCGTTCCAAGAAGCGTCCCTCCGAAATAGCGGGTAACAACAACCGCCGCATTGCGGACCCCGCTTGCAAGCAGCACCTCAAGCATTGGTTTTCCCGCCGTTCCCCCTGGCTCGCCGTCGTCACTGTAGCGCATGATCTTGGCATGTTCCCCGATCACATACGCATAGCAGTTGTGTTTCGCGTCCCAGTATTTCTTTTTGATCTCTTCTATAAATAAAGCTGCCTCTTCCTCCGTTTTCACTGGGCGCAGCGCCGCGATAAAGCGTGACTTTTTTTCTTCAATTTCCCCGCTGCCGCCTGCCAGCAGAATCCTGTACCCGTTCGTCCCGTCCTGTGCCATTGTTCATCTCCTCATCCCGCTCCATTCAAATACTCTTCCGTTTAGCATACCACACACCGCATTCCGACGCAATTCCCCAGCCCGCCATCCGTCCGCGCCAATCGTATAAAATGTATGGAATTGTGAACAATCATAAAAACATCATAAAATCCTTTATTTACCATCAGGGTTTTGGTATAATGTATTTGGTATTTTTTGCGCAGAAAGGATAGGCACCCGATAGAATGAATTACGGCAAATACGGCACACGCAAAAGACAGCGTGCGCTTACTTCTAAAACAACAAAATTAAAAAAGATGATTCTCGTCACCATGCTCAAAGCGATTCTGGTATGCTTCATCACAACGATTGTACTCGGCATTTCGCTTGTGCTCGGTATGTTCCGCGGCATCTTAAATTCGACGCCTGACATTTCGATTGAAGACGTCATTCCTACAAGCTACGCGAGCGTTGTCTACGACAGTGAAGGACACGAAATGGTCAAGCTGGTCGAAGAAGGCTCGAACCGAAGTCCCGTCACGATGGATCTAATTCCGGATGATCTGGCGCATGCGTTTGTTGCGATTGAGGACCAGCGTTTTTACCAGCACAACGGCATTGATATCAAGGGCATCCTGCGTGCGGGTTTTACCGGCTTAAAAAACGGCGGGCATTTTACATCCGGAGCCAGTACCATCACGCAGCAGCTTCTAAAAAACAACGTATTCGACGGCTGGGTGACAGAGCGTACATTTATTGAACGCCTGAAGCGGAAAATTCAGGAGCAGTACCTTGCCATTCAGCTTGAGAAATATATGGACAAGGATCAGATTCTTGAATATTACATGAATACGATTAACCTCGGTCACTCAACGCTCGGCGTACAGGCGGCATCCCAGCGCTACTTTGATAAACCGGTCTATGAGCTGACGCTGTCGGAATGTGCGGTCATCGCCGGCATCACGCAGAATCCTTCCCAATATGACCCGATCATCTACCCCGAAGAAAACGCAGGCCGCCGCAAGGACGTGCTGGACAGGATGCTGGAACAGGAATGGATTTCCCAGGCGGAATACGACGAAGCAATGGCAGATGACGTCTATTCCCGCATTCAGACTGTCAACCAGAACATCATTGACTCTTCTGTCTATACTTATTTTGAAGACGCACTTGTCAGCCAGTTGGAGCGCGATCTTCAGGAAAAAGCCGGCTACAGCCCGACACAGGCGAAAAATCTCTTATACAGCGGCGGTCTCAGCATTTATTCCACACAGGACCGCACCATACAGGCAATGGCGGATGAAGTCTGCTCCAACCCGGAAAATTATCCCGAAAATGTCCGATATGAGCTTTCTTACCAGCTCACAATCGAAAAACCGGACGGAAGCTATGAAAATTTCGGTTCCGAATCGTTTACCGCCTACTTTAAGGAAAGCGACCGGAACTTCAAAATGCTGTATTCTTCAGAGGAAGATGCCTATGCGGCAATTGAAACTTACAAGGAGGCTGTAATGAGTCCAGGAGATACATTCGTCTCAGAAACGATCTCCTTAACGCCGCAGCCACAGATTTCCATGACGATCATGGATCAGCATACAGGACATGTCCTCGCAATGGTCGGCGGACGCGGTCAGAAGGAAGGAAGCAGAACCTTGAACCGCGCATTTTCCGTACAGCGCCAGCCCGGTTCTACATTCAAAATCATTGCAGCCTATGCACCTGCACTGGATACCGGCATGAAAACGCTCGCTTCCGTTTACAATGACGCGCCGTTTAACTATGACGACGGAACGCCGGTTCAGAACTATGACCGGAAATACCATGGTCTTTTATCCATAAGAGATGGTATTTTAGGCTCCATTAATGTACTTGCGGCTAAAACGATCACAGAAATTACGCCGGCGCTCGGTTTCAGCTATACCCAGAACTTCGGGTTTTCCACTCTGGTCGAAAGCGCACCAAACTCTGACGGCACTAAAGTTCTGTCCGATGTGACCCAGTCACTGTCGCTCGGCGGACTTACTACCGGCGTTAAAAACTATGAGCTTTGCGCCGCTTATGCCACGATCGCCAACAACGGTACTTACTTAGAGCCAATCCTCTATACAAAGGTAATCGACTCCCACGGAAATGTTATTTTGGATAACACGGTTAATCAGGAATCCCATCAGGTTATTAAAGAAACGACCGCATATCTCCTGACAAACGCAATGGAAGATGTTCTGACCGGCGGCGGCAGCGGCATCGTTTCCCCAACCGGAACTGCAGCAAATTTCACCGGTCAGGCACTTGCCGGGAAAACAGGAACTTCCACTGCCTACCGTGATGTGTGGTTTGCAGGTTTTTCTCCATATTATACCTGTACCGTATGGACCGGCTATGATAACCGGAACTCCACAACCTTCCTAAGCGGCAGCGAACGCAATCTTTCCAAAAACCTGTGGCGTCTGGTTATGACAAAGATTCACGAGAACCTTCCTTATCAGGCATTTACAATGCCAAGCGGAATCACGACCTGTACAGTCTGCAGCCGGTCCGGTAAGCTTCCGATTGCAGGACTTTGCGACAACACATTGAAAACCGAATATTTTGAAAACGGAACGCAGCCGACCGAGCTCTGTGATGTCCACTATTCCGGCTCTGTCTGCTGTGTGGATGTCCTTCCGGCAAGTGAAAACTGTCCATTCCAGATTGAAGGCATTCTGGAATTGCTACCGGTTGAACATGAGTCCCTGCTGCGCGGTTCCACAATGGTAAATGCGGACGGTACCGTAACAACCGCTTCCACAACAAATATGTGCCAGCACACGGCAGAATTTTTCGCCCTGCCCGATTCGGATGCACTCCTGCTCCAGCAATGGGCAAATGTGCTCCCTGAGCAGCAGCAGGCAATTCTTGATACAAGCCCTTCCGATTATTTCCGCAACCTGATCGGTTACGGAACGCAGCCCCCGGTTCCTGATACCGGCGGAGAAGTGATTCCGATCCTGCCGCCTGACGGCACCTCTCCTGACGCCGGAGGAGGCACAGGAGGTTCCGGAACCGATAACGGTGGAGGCGGCACAGGCACTGAGAGCGGCAGCGGCGGCGCTGTGAGCGGCGGTGCGGGGGCCGCAGGCGGCGCGGCAGGCGATTCCGGCGGCGCCGGTACGACCGGTTCAGGCACCGGGCAGCCGCCAAACGGAACCTAAGCGGAGCATCCCGTCAGACAACCCGGCACATCCGTGAAAAACATATACTGGCAGGTAACACGATAAAAACAGTGCGGTCATAAAATAAAAAGAGGTACAGCCATCTGGTCTGTACCTCTTTTTATTTTATTGCAGACTATCCTGCTGCAGATTGTCTGCCCCTCATCAGTGCAATGAAAAGTACCTCTTTACCAATTAAAAATGCTGCTTCTTTACTGCGCAGGCTCCCCGCCGCCCTCCGGCTGATCTGCTCCTTCCCCGTCCTCCGGCGTGGGCGTCGTAGGCGCTGCCTCCACTTCCTTCTCAAACTGTTCTAAATAGCTGCTCTTGATATAAGCTTCGCCGCCATCATATTGAATCTTTGTCCATTTATTATCCGCTTCGCCGACTTCCTCGATCATCGGAAACTCGGAACCCTTTACGACTGTGCCAAGCTTTGTTCCGTTCGCGGAAGGTTCTGCCCTGACATTCACCGAGGTTGTTGTCCGCACCATCATTACCGTAACCGTCGTCGGTTCCGGCGTTGGCGTCGGTTCCGGCGTCATTTCCGGTGTCGGCGTATCCGTCGGATTCGTGTCATCCACAAACACATTGGAGGCAGAGCTTAAATCCGGCTCCGGTTCTGCTTTCGGCCGGATGCTCAGCTTCACGCTTAAGACGATCACCACAATCCCGAGGCAGATGACAAATCCCATCAGAATTGCCGTCAATGTATTTTTATTCATAAGCACTCCTTTCCGCCTGCGGCTTCCTCACTTCTACCATGCATAAACACCCGAATTGAGGTAGATATCTTCGATCACCCATTCGCCGTTCCGGTATACCACTTCGCAGTCAAAGTAGCCGTTATAACTCTCCTCTTTTGATTCATAGTACGATTCCGTCCACCAATCAAGGACATCATAGTCATATGAAGTTGTATAACCTAGTGTAATATCGTTGCGGTACTCGCCGGTATCCCAGTCAAACCACCCGCCATAGCTGGACGCTTCAAAGTCAGCGAGTTCCAGTCTTGTAAAATAACCATCGTCAATCGTGAGATCCTCCACCAGACCGTCATAGCAGGACTGTTCCCCTTCCGTCGGTGCCTGTAAGCCCGCCGCCGCAAACGCAGTCTGTGCATCCTCCCCGTTTAACGCGCTCTGATACAGGCTTTTTACGATCTCAGGTACTTTGCCGGCAATCTGATCCATCGTCCCTTCCTGTAACACAGGCAAATCCATCACAAATACATTATAATAGGTATTAACCGTCACATCTTCCGTATACGTCTGGAAGACGTCCCCACTCACCTGTATCCGGTAATCGCCCGCAATCATCCTGTCAATCCTGTAGGCAGTCTCGTAAGCGTTAAGATACACTTCTGTTGAATCGTCATCCCGCGTGGAATTGCTCTCATTCAGGGTAATCCCGTTAACGGATACTGTCATCATCTTCGGCGCCGTGATATACACATCTTCGGCATAAAAATCCAGAGGGCAGACTTCATATTCCTTAAAAAAGAATAATCTCTTTTTTCCGGTCTCCAAAACTTGTACCGTATGAGCTCCACGCCCGGCATCCAGCACATAAACACCTTCGCCTAACTGCTCATCTGTGCGCCCCACAGCATCTGCCGCCTCATCCGCAAATCCATACTTTTCCATAACTGCAGCATACACATTCACGTTTACAAAATCTGACTCTCCCGCTTCCTGCGGCTGAAGATAGCTGTAGGCAGTCGCATAATCGCCTTCTTTTAAGGCGCTAAAATATTGATCTGCAACCCGTTTCGGATCATTGTAGTGTTTGATCATGATCGCGCTTCCCGCAATTCCGGCTATCAAAACGATCAATTCCAGCAAAAATATGACCAGCCGCAGTCCGGGATTTCTCTTTTTTTCATTCTGAACAGACTGATTCTGCATTCCATTCTCCTGTTTCTCAGACATGTCTTCTGTCATCCTCCTCTTTCAAACTCCGGAAATTTCCGGCAATCTTTAAGCATCCGGTTCATTATTCTTCGTTTTCCGGTGTGCAGCGTTCCGTTTTCGTGCATCTTTGGATGTTACTCTTCCAACATGTCCTCAATCGCGTCTTCTGTTCCCTCTCCGGATGTTGTCCCATACGTCACATACTCCTCAATCATCTTCATGTTATTAGCTTCTGTCTCGTTTAGGACACCTGCTTCAAGCATGATATCGTATGAAGGGTCCTCTCCATTTTCGAGCATTTCCGAAAAACGCTCGATCTGTTCATCACTCATATTGTACAGAAGGTCGGAAAGTAATATGTCCGGTTCATACCAGCTCTTTCTCTGGAAATATTCGTGCATATCGTCATCAATCTCGGAAAGATCAACCCCTGCACGCGCTAAAATCTCATAGTATGCGTACCAGAGCTCATCATCCGTATGTGCGGTTAAATCCTCCTGCGTCAGGCTGCGCGTATCGCTGTCCGCAAATATATAGCCTTCTGCAAGCTCCTGCGCCTCTCTGTATGCGTCTGTCTCCGGAATTTCAAGCTCAAATGCCACACCGCTGAAATCAACATTTAACTCTTCTCCCGGCTCAACTGCCTGCTGCTCAGCCGGAACTGCCATCGTGCTTACCGCCAGCTCAGACTTTTGCTCCTTTGGCTTCCCCAGAACGAGGACGCATACAAAAAACGCTGCTGCCGCAACTGCCAGAATTGCAAATATAATATTGACCGCTGCCGGCATTACAAACGGCTTTTTCGGCGGTTTTACCGTCTGCGCATACGGCACGCTTCCCGCCTGCGCGTTCCACATTCCTCCTGCCTGCGGCTGTCCGTTTGGCATATTCCCCGCCTGTGCGTTCCACATTCCTCCCGCCTGCGGCTGTCCGTTCGCCATGTTTCCCGCCTGCGCGTTCCACATTCCTCCCGCCTGCGGCTGTCCGTTTGGCATATTCCCCGCCTGTGCGTTCCACATTCCTCCCGCCTGCGGCTGCCCGTTCGCCATGTTTCCCGCCTGTGCGTTCCACATTCCTCCCGCCTGCGGCTGTCCGTTTGGCATGTTTCCCGCCTGCGCGTTCCACATTCCTCCCGCCTGCAGCTGTACCGACGCTTCTGCAGCGGCTTCCTGTGTTGGCGCCTCTGCCTTCACCGACGCGTCCGCAGCGGCTTCCTGTTCCGGCGCTTCTGCCTGCACCGACGCTTCCGCAGCAGCTTCCTGTGTTGGCGCTTCTGCCCGCACCGACGCGTCCGCAGCGGCTTCCTGTTCCGGCGCTTCTGCCTGCGCCTGCGCGTCCATTCCCTGTTCCCCGATATCCGCAGAAGCGGCCGCGTTTACAGACTGTACAGGCTGCAGCCTGACACCACAGTTTGTACAGAATACGCTGTTATCTGCAATCTGTGCCCCACAACTCTTACAAAGCATGATTCTTCCTCCTTACCGCCTTCAAATCCGCTGTCCACATACCGGGCAGAATGCACTGTCCGCCGGAATCTGTGAACCGCACTGACCACAAAGTCTCGTATTCGGCATCTGAGGCGCATTGTTATCAGTCTGCTGTACTGGAGCCTGCTGTACCGGAGCCTGCGGCACGGTATTTCC
This sequence comes from Lachnospiraceae bacterium UBA7050, assembly GCA_002493905.1. Taxonomy (GTDB): domain Bacteria; phylum Bacillota; class Clostridia; order Lachnospirales; family Lachnospiraceae; genus DLAJ01. The sequence goes on from DLAJ01000020.1 coordinate 30,670, forward strand.
TGCCTGCATATTCGGCGCCTGCATCCCTGAACCGCCTCCCTGCGGCGCATTATTCATCGGCTGTGCCGGCTGTGCAACCTGCGCGCCGCATCCTGCGCAGAATACACTTCCGGGCGCAAGCTGCGCACCGCAGTTCGGACATAACTGAATTCCCTTTTTGATCCGGATCTGATCCTGAAGCTGTGCAATCTGATTCAAAGCTCTCGTAATCACACCGCACTGCTCCGCATAGACATCCTGCTCATCCGCTTTGTGCGCTTCATAATACGCACGGCCAATCTCAGCATACATATTCTGTACGACGGACTGATTGGAGTTCACCTGTTTTTCCAGGCTGTTTACTTCCGTAAAATTCTGCGTTTTCCTTTTCAGACTGTCGCTTGCATCATTGATCGTCTTTCCTAACTGTTCAAAAAAAGCCATGATACTCTCCATTTCTTTCCGGTATCCCCGGATTGATTTTGATTTTCATAAAAAAAGCGCTTTTCAAATAAGCCTGCTGTATAAACCATCTTCTTTATGTAATTACATCTGCTGGCCGTTACTCATATATTTATCAAGCTGTTTATCAACAACCCCAAGCTTTACGCCCTTCATGCCGAGCGCCATAAATCCCATAACCAGCAGGAAAATCTCTCTTGCAAGAGAAATGACATACTGGCAGAGACTCGTCAGATTCGCAGGAATCCTGATGTACACATCATCATCAAACCAGCCGACAATGATGTTCAGCACGCTCGCAGCATCATCAAGCCAGCCGACCGCAATACTCAATAATCCAAATACGATCACAACGCCGATCATCTTTGCCGCCTGCCGTCTCAGCCATTCATTCTGTTCTGCGATCAGAACATATCCTGCCAGCAACACCGCCGGTATAAAGCTGACTGCACCCAGAAAATACATTGCCGCCCCTACCAGCGCAATAGAAATCCCCAATTTTGATTTTAACATATCCTTCTCCTCCTGTTTTTTGATGATTACATCCTATTTTAACAATTTCTATTATAGACTAAGACCCCACCGTTTTCAATAAGATTGTTTTTTTCGACAAGCTGACGTATACTAAAAAAAAGAGTGCGAAGCACTCTTTCGAAGAATCCGCCTTGCGGATCCTTCCGGGACTTTGAAATTTCCGATAGGCAGCAAGAGAACCGATTCTTTTAGGAGGAGCAGCATTGGGAGGATTTACCATGACGGACGCAGCCGCAGTATTAAAAAAGGGCGCCGGACGCACAGTCAAAGCGGGCGGCATGTGGATTTACGATAATGAGATTGCCTCCATACACGGCAGTTTTGAAAATGGGGATATCATCTCCGTAGAAGATTTCGACGGATTTTTTATGGGGTACGGTTACATCAACACCCGCTCCAAAATTACAATCCGCCTGATGTCAAGGCAGAAAGAGCATCCCGTCGACCATACTTTATTGGAAAAAAGGGTCCGCAGCGCATGGGAATACCGCAAGCAGACAATCGACACATCCTGCTGCCGCATCGTTTTTGGCGAAGCTGATTTTCTGCCGGGTATTGTCATTGACAAATTCTCCGACGTGCTCGTAGTCGAATCGCTGACGCTCGGGATCGACCGCCTGAAAGGCGTGCTTCTTGACATACTCACCGGTGTCCTAAGAGAGGACGGCATCATCATCCGCGGCATTTATGAGCGCAGTGACGCAAAAGTACGTGAGCTTGAAGGCATGCCGCGCTTGAAGGGCTTTATCGGTGCGCCGTTTGATACGAAAGTACGGATTGAAGAAAACGGCGTCTCTTATATTGTAGATGTGGAGGACGGTCAGAAAACCGGCTTCTTTCTGGACCAAAAGCATAACCGCAGCGCAATCCGCCCGCTCTGCCGCGGGAAAAGAGTCCTCGACTGTTTCACGCACACCGGTTCTTTTGCCCTGAACGCCGGAATGGCAGGCGCTTCCTCTGTGCTCGGCGTAGACGCTTCCATGACAGGCATCCTGCAGGCGGAAGAAAACGCCCGCCTGAACGGACTTTCAGACCGTGTTCACTTTCAATGCGCCGATGTGTTTGAGCTTCTTCCGAAATTAGAGGCGGAGGGTGAGCGCTACGACGTCGTCATTCTCGACCCGCCAGCGTTCACCAAATCGCGAAATTCTGTCAAAAACGCCGTGAAAGGTTACAGGGAGATCAATCTGCGCGGCATGCGCCTCTTACAGGACGGCGGATTTCTCGCGACCTGCTCCTGTTCCCATTTTATGGAGCCGGAACTATTTGCCAAAACCATCCGGGAAGCGGCGAGAGGCGCGCATAAGCGTCTGCGTCAGGTCGAATTCCGCACGCAGGCCTGCGACCATCCGATTCTGTGGGCGGCGGACGAATCCTACTATTTGAAATTTTATATTTTTCAGGTGGTAAACGAATGGTAACAATTCCGGTTCTGCCGCATTTCTGCAACAAAAGACCCGGAGACGGGCAGCTTCACACTGCACCGCATCCGGGTCCCATTCATCATTGATCGAAGAAAAACAGACCGTTATCCTTCAATGGCAATATATTTCTTTTCTTCCACCTCAGGTTTTTTCTTTTCTGCTTTCGGGATACTCAGTTTCAACACTCCGCTTTCATACTTTGCGTGAATGTCTTCCTGTTTTACTTCTTCCCCGACATAGAAAGACCTGCTCATGCTGCCGGCATAACGCTCTCTGCGGACGAACTTTCCGCTTTTCTTTTCTTTCTCATCCTTGTCTAACCCCTTTGACGCGGTAATCGTAAGGTATCCGTCGTTAAGCTCCAAAGAAAGCTCATCCTTCTTGAATCCGGGCAGATCCATATCCACCTCGTAATGGTCATCATGTTCCCGCACATCCGTTTTCATCATGTTCGCCGCATGGCGTCCATACAGTTTCCTCTGGGCTTTCTTCATATCCCTGTCATCCAGTACAGGGAAATCAAAAAAGTCATCAAAGAAATCATCAAACAGGTTTTCTCCAAAAATACTAGGTGTCATCATAAGTCATCTCTCCTTTTCTTTATAAGTATCATTTATCGTTTGGAACAAAGGATATTGACGGTAACTCGAAGCCTTTCATCGGTTCCTTTTCCCGTTCCTCATGTTCTAAACATGTTATAGCACCATTATTAGCACTCGTCAATAGTGAGTGCTAATAATTTTTGTGAAAACTTTGTGAACATTTGACAACCCTCGATAAATTTGCTAAAACATATTTATATAAAATGACTATTAAAATGCAGCCGTTTGAAATTGGGAGGTATCTTCATGGAAAAACGCTTAAAACAATATCTTGCTGCTATGGATCAGCTTCTTGCCGGACTGGAACGCGCCCATGACAGCGCCGGAGCGGCATCGGAATTATCGGAAAAAAAAGAAATGTCCGCAAGCGAAATGCTTGCGGAACATCTGACACAGATTCAGTTTTTTCAGCACGAGCGCCTCATTCATCTGATCGTGACCTGCCTGTTCGCCGTGCTTGCTTTCGCTGCCTTTTTCGTATTGTTTTTTACGATGAATGCCGGAATGTTCCTCCTTTTCGCAGCGCTCCTCGTGCTGCTGATCCCCTATATCCGGCACTATTATATCTTAGAAAACGGCGTACAGCGCATGTACCGGCAATATGACCGTCTGCGTGATCTGCTGCGCGGCTGATTTCCGAAACAGGGCATCCGCTTTCAGACTGCAAACTGCTTTTTTCCCTGCTGCACGCTGCTTTTTTCTGTCGCGGCACGATCGTTCTTCATTTCGTAATGACACTGCACGCCATCACTTCTTTTCGTCCGCATTTACTTTACTTTTGTGACGTTTTCAGAAGCATCCACCACGTCACAGACGCAGAGCTTTCCTTCTTTTTCCACAAAGCGGATATCATATCCTGCAAAATACATGCCGTAAACAGAGCCCCGCCCCTTCTGATACGCCGCGCGCGGGTCCTGGCTGAGCAGTCTGCATGCTGTTTCTCGTTTTTCCTCCGGCAGCTTCTCAAGCAGATGCTGCGGAAATTCCACCTCAATCTCATACGCGCAGCATGCCTGACCAAAACTGCCCGATGCTTCAGGATGCGCATCCGTATAGGGAAGATACGGCTTTATATCATAAATCGGCGTGCCGCTCACAAGGTCCGCCCCTCCGACAATCAGCTTTGCGCCCTCCTTTGTCTCCCACAGCACTTCTTCTAACCGGACGCAGGAGAGCCCGATTGCGTTCGGGCGGAACGGCGCCCGCGTCGCGAACACGCCTTTCTTTTCCTTTCCGCCCAGACGCGGCGGATGCACAGCCGGCGCAAATCCCTCTCTCTGATTCCCGGAAAATCCCCATAACAGCCACAGATGCGAAAATTCCTCGATGCCCCTCAGCGCCTCGGCGTTCCGGTACGCAGGCTCAAACACGATTTCTCCGCGCAGTCCCTCCACCAGCCCGCTCTGACGGGGCACGCCGAATTTTTCCGCAAACTCCGTGCGGATGGTCGCAATCCTATAAATCGTATGTGCGCCAGTCTCTTTTTGATTGTCCATAAGATGCTCTTCCACATTTTTCATGATGATATGACTATAGCATCCGCTGCCGCCCCATGCAAGCAGATTTCGTTCCCGGCGTGTGCATTTCCGGTTTATGCCCAGTCTTTCTTTTTATAGCAGACAGCCCCGACTCCCGCAAAAAGCACTGTCAGTACACTGAGGACCAGCAGCTCCGTGCGATGCGTAAGAAGCCCTTCCCCGGCAAACGCCCCCTGCAGAAGGTCCACTGCGTAAGTCATCGGCAGAAATTTAGAAACCGTCCTGACTGCGCCCGAAAACAGCATATCGGGAATCGTCGCTCCGGACAAAAAGAGCATGACAAAATAAAAGACATAACACAGCACATTGGCAATTTTTGCGTCCGGCGCAACCGCCGTAAAAAGAAATCCCATGGAAAACAGCGCCGCGACACTGATAAAAAGGCTGAGCGCCACAGCCCCTGCGCTTCCCAATATCTTTACGCCGTACAGCGCTCTTCCTGCAATCAGCAGAATCAGGATTCCAATGAGCGTCATCACAAAATTTACCAGTATCTGGGCCAGAATGATGCTCCGCTTTCCTGCCGGCGTTGCATCATAACGTTTATAAATCTTTTTTTCTTTGCACTCGGACAAGGTCAGCGGAAAAGCCATCAGTCCGGTTACGCCGATGACCATGACTGCATATGCCGGAACGGAGACGTCCATTGCTCCCAGCTCAGTTTCCGGAGAAATCGGTGCGTTCCCGTAAATACTGCCAAATATGACGAGCATCAGCGTTGGAAACACCAGCGTAAAGAAAAAGCCGAAAAAATCTCTTAAAAACAGCAGTCCTTCATATTTACATATCACCGCAAATCGTTTCATTTTCATATCCCACTCCCTTCAGGCCTGTCAGCCTATTGCATCCATGGATATTCCTCCCTGTTTTGGCATAAGCTTCAAATACAGCTTTTCCAAGGAATCGGAATCATCCCAATTTTTCTCTGAAATCCGCTCTTTAGCATAGCTGCAAAACTCCTGTTTGGAGCCTAAAAACTGCTGCTTTCCATCTTCTAAAAAAAGAATACGTCCCGCCAGCGCTTCCACCTCATCCAGATAATGGGAAACTAAAATGATCGAAACGCCGCTGTCCCTGATCGCCTCAAAACTGCGCCACATGCTCTGGCGGACTTCCGGGTCAAGTCCCGTAGTCAGTTCATCCAGAATCATCAGTTTCGGACGCCCCATAAGGGAAAGGAGCACGGAAAGCCGCTGCTTTTCCCCGCCTGAAAGTTTTGAAACCCATCGTTTTCGTTTGTTCTCCAAATCCATCTGCCGCAATAAGGCTTCCCAGTCTGCCGGTCTGTCATAGAACGCGGCGAACAGCCTGCACAATTCCTCCACTCTGATTTTGGATGGATATGCCGTTTCCTGTAACTGAACACCCATTTTTTCGTATACTTCTCCGCGATGCTGAAACGGGTCCTTCCCAAAAACGGAGATCCGTCCGCTGTCCGGTTTCCTTAACCCCTCGACGCACTCCACCGTTGACGTCTTCCCCGAACCGTTCGGTCCGATCACTGCCAGAATCTCCCCCTGCTCCACACAAAATGTGACGCCCTGAACCGCCTGCACATTCCGGTATGCTAAATGTAATCCCTCTACTTCTACAACTGTCTCCGCCATGCCGATTCCTCCCTTCTTCGTGCTCCTCACATCCTAGCGCAGATTTTCCTCTGCGTCCATCCCAATCCGAAAAACGGGCAAATCCGGCGTGTAAGCGGTCGTATTTCCTGTATAAAATGCACAGGACAGCGGCAGAAACTATGTTATAATATTCCCAAAGAGCATCCGGGTCTGCTTATTTCATCCCGCGCTCTAATAAGATTTGCAAAAAGGGAGGGCGTTCATGAAAGTAGAATGCCATATCAGCGCAGACGGCGGAGAATCCTATGCCGTTCTTCATATCAGGTCGATGACTCCGACGATCGCAGAAGCGATTTCCATTCTGGAGAATGAAGACGTATCCCTTCAGGCGCTCCATTCGTTCAACGCCGTACGGGACGGAAAAACCTATTTTCTCGAGCCGGACAATATCGAGATTGTACGCACCGAAGGGCGGGAGATTGTCTGTTATGATGCGGACAACAACAGGTATGTTCTGAACAGGCCGTTATATGAGCTCGAACCGATGCTCGGCTCCGCGTTTATCCGCATTTCCAAATCCGCAATCGTTCAAATCCGAAAGATCAGCCATTGTAAAGCCAGCCTGAACGGAACAATGGAACTGGTTATGAAAAACGGAGTCAGGGATTATATTTCCAGAAGCTTTAGAAAACTGTTCAAGGAAAGGCTGGGTCTGATATGAAGCAATCAATGAGAAGAATGGTACAATTGATCATCAAATACCTGTGTCACGGAATCTCCTGGGGATGCACCTGTTTCGTACTGTTATGCCTGTGCTGCCATTTCATCGGTGCTGACGATATTCTGGCACTTATCTGGAACGACTTTGCAAAACATGCGGCAGGCTCCATTCTTGTCGGAGTTGCCTGCGGCTCCACAGCCATTGTTTATCAGATAGACCGCCTTCCCTTCGGCGCAAAAGTGTTGATTCATTTTACCGTCGGCATGGGCGTATTCTATCCCGTCGCGCTTTCTCTTAACTGGATTCCGTACCATCCGGGCAATGTTCTCTATTCGGTACTGCAGTTTCTGGTCTCCTGCAGCATTTTCGCGGCAATCTGGTTTTGTTTTTATCTCTTTAACCGCAGCGAAGCAAAAAAAATCAACAACAGACTTCAGGAACTGGCGCAGGAGCAGAAAAATAAATCCCGCTGAAAACATAAGCATCCTGTCCACAGTTTACAACGGGATTCTCCCATCATCAAAAACGGCACATCCAATGGATGTGCCGTCAACATTTTCATGATTCATATACTAAAAATAAGTCTTATCCACCGGCTTGCAGATCAGTTCCACCTGATCCGTAAGCTGCATTGCCTGCAGCACTTCCTCCGCCTTCTCTCGCTGCATCTCATTAATACAGATCGTGCATTCGGGCCTGCCTCCGAATATCTTGCGGAAAAAACCGGGATTTTCCCATTTCTCACAATAGGAAATCCGGTTGCTCAGGAATTCCTTTTCTATGCGCTTCTTGACCTCCAGATCAACCACCGCGCATAATGCAATTTCATTGTGTACCTTCAAGCCTGTATAAATTGTCGGTTTCATAAATTTTTCCTGCCTTGCCTGTGCTTACTGCCACAATCCTTACGATAACTACTATAATTCTTTTGTGTCCCAATTTCAAGTAATTTTATACATAGATTTTCAGCGTAACGCGCATTCTTCCTTTTGCCGTTATGTCAAAATCTCCGCAGACACGAAATTTTCCATATCCCCTGACAGAGATGATATTCCCGTCTTTACAAAGATATCCGGCGTTTTCGCACTGTCTCCCATCTACAAAAACTTTCTTTGCACGAAAAAGCTCTGTGCTCCCGCTCCGCGATAAATGATACAGCTTCGCCGCCAGCGCATCAATGCGTGCAGACGATACAATGACCTGTTCCTCGCGGTACCGGGGCTTTGCCGTATCCGGCACTTCGTCAGATACATTCAGATGAACCGCAGTATGCCGCACCTTCGTCAAATGCTCTGTCAGATATGGAGCAATCCGTTCCAGACAGAAAATGCAGCAGGTTTTTCCCCTGACCACCATATCTCCGATCAGCTCCCGCTCAATGCCAAGGTTCATCAGCGCGCCCAGATAATCCCTGTGTGTCAGTTCTTCCGCAAATTTGGGTGCTGCCGGCTCCGCCATCAGGCAGACAATTGGAAATTCCGTCTCATAACCGAACGCCGCCGCATCCCCGAAGCGCAGGACCTGCCGTTCAGCGCCCTCCACGCCTCCAGATAATGCGAACCCGGCATAAGAAAGCTCCTTTTCCATCCGATGAAAGACCGCCTGTCTGTCCATGCTCAAAAACGGTGTGAACGTATAGCACCCGCTGTCGTACGACCGTCTGGCAAGCTCCCGGAATCTTTTTTCCCAAATCTCATCCTCTGTCATAACACCCTTTCGCTGTCCCGCGCAGCCGCGGATTCCTTACAAGCTGGATAATCAACGGAATCACCATCAATATCCAGATCAGCGGCTCAGACCAAATGACCGCCATATAACCAAAATATCCGGAAAACACAACTGCGATCACAACTTTCCCCACAAGCTCAACCCCGCTGGAAATCAGCGGCGTAATGCTGTCCCCCATTCCCTGCATCGCATTGCGCGCAAGGCAGATAACGGTGGGAACTGCATAAAACGGTGTGTTGATGCGCAGATACAGCGACGCCGTCTCAATGATATCGGCTTCCTTGGTCGCCGTCACGGCGCGCACCATCCACGGCGCGGCGGTATAAGCGGCGATCAGCACAAACAGGCACCAGCCCCACACAAGCAGGATTGTCTGCGTCAGTCCCTTTTTAATCCGGTCATATTTTTCCGCCCCCATATTCTGCCCGCTGTAAGTCGCCATCGTTGTGCCAAAGACAGAAAACGGCAGCATAAACAGTTCCGTGATCTTGCGCGCCGCCGTATGCGCCACAATCGTATGCTCGCCAAAACCGTTGATCGCCCCCTGCAGGGCTACGGAACCGATATTAACCAGACACCCCATCAGTCCGACGGAAAGTCCGGTCGCGTACAGTTCCTTTATCGTTTTTTTGCTAAGACGGCACTCCTCCCGATGCAGATGCAGGATTGGGTACCGTTTCCATAAATAGCAAAAACACGCGGCAAACGCGATGATCTGGGACAGCACAGTTGCAGCAGCCGCCCCCTCCACGCCAAACGCAAACACGCGGACAAACAGAAGATCAAGCCCCACGTTGAGCAGCGCGGATATAACCAGAAAAACAAGCGGGGCTACCGTATCCCCAATCGCACGCAGCAGCCCCGCACAGACATTATAGAGCATTGACGCCGTCATACCAAGCAGGATAATGCGAAAATACCGCACCGCAAGCGGCATCAGTTCTTCCTCTGTGTTCAGGAGCCTTAAAATTCCCGGCAAAAAGAACACGCTTACCGCTGTCAGAACAATCGATGTTGCAAGACCGAGCACAAACGTCCCTGAAACTGCCCTGCGCACATGCGCTTCGTCCTTTGCCCCGAATCCACGCGCCGTAATAATCGCAAATCCATTTGTAAGCCCGATCAGGAAGCCAATGATCATATTGTTCAGCGAGCTTGTCACACCAACTGCCGCCAAAGCCTGCTCACCCAGATAGCTCCCCACAATGCGCGTATCGGCAAGGGAATAAAAAAGCTGGAAAACATTTCCAAGCATGATCGGAAGCGCAAACTGCAGAATCAGCTTCAGCGGCTTTCCCTGTGTCAGATCCCTCATAACAAACTGTACCTCTCCATGATCGGGCTTTCTGCTCTTTTACAGATAAATCTCCATATATCCCTTGATCTTCGTTACATCATAATGCGCAAGCACGCCAAGGTTGGAATCATAGCCTTTTCCTTGGTAATACACCAGGTAGTGGCTGTAACGTCCCATTTTCTCCATGATGATACAGCACTCAGGCAGTGTCACATCCTCTTTGCCGTTTGTATAAATAATCTCCTCGGAATGATCGATCCCATAATAATTCAGTGCGCTGACAAGCTTATCCATTGTCGCCTGCCACTCGCCGCAATGCATCGTATTGATCGCCTCATCAAGCGTGATGCCTGCGAGCATCGCCACGCAGGACTGCCCGCAGAGGCCGTCATGCGGCTGAATGATCACTTCCATGCTGTCAATTTTACGAATCGGATTCGACGTACTGTACGGACTTGTCTCCACACTTGATTTCGTCACACGGAATGTAACCGGATATTCTTTTCCTGTCTCGAACTGGCTCATGATATTTTCCTGAATCGGAATATTGTAATATCCGTTTCCTTCCGGCTCCAGATTACATACGAACACGGTATCGCCAACCCGCACTTTTACAGGTACATCGCCCTCTTTCTTGCAGATTTCCCACACGTTGAACGGGATTTTCATCCGTCCTCCCTGCTCCGTCTTCTCAATCGACGCTTCAAACGTATATTTCATACGATCATTCCGCTCCTTTCCGCCTTTCCGGACGCATCCCCATATTGGCATCCGCCTTTCAAAATTCTCCATTATTACTTTACCATATGTATGAAAAAATGAAAAGACGAAAACTCGCTAAATAGACAGCTGAAGTAACAGCGAAGCCGAAGGCTGAACTGTTGCAGGGTAAAAACCTGCCAGACCGGCTGACATCCAATTGACATGTCTTCAAAAGCTTACCAGATAAGCTCATAAACTCCATACTTCTCATAATCCCTTGCTATGCCGTCCCGAAGCAGCGCCCTGCACTCCTCCCTGTCCGTCCAGCGGTACTCGGTATGCTCACTGCTTAATACCACGTTTTCTTCTGTGGTTGAACAGAGATAAACGACAAAAATAATGTTTTTTCCGTCAATCTCGTCTAAAGAAGCATATAAAAAGCGTTCTGGAACCACCGTAAGTCCCGTTTCTTCCAGAACCTCTCTGCAGACTGCTTCTTCGAGGCTCTCTCCCTCTTCCACTTTGCCTCCTGCACCCTCCCAGCCTTCCATATCTTCTATTCTGCGGCGGATCAGCAGATTTTTATGCAGATCATGATTCAGAATAACAGTTTTTACTACAACATGTGCCAGCATAAAGATAACCTCCTCTGTCTCTTTCTGTCTCTTTCTGTCCCTTTCTGTCTCTTTCTGTTTCTTATCTTATCATATCTGATCGTATATTTCTTGATCTTTTCGGTCATTTACGCTAGCTTCTGCAGTTTTTCGCTGTGCTCCGCTGCCACCTTTTTCAGCAGATCAATATCATCATACGCTGCTTCCATTCTGTCCGCCTGATTTTGATAGCGTTGATAGGTACCTATATAACATGCCTCTATCGTATCAAGGCGCGGAACGATTACGTTCTCTTGAAACAGCTTGACGTTATGCAGACCATTTTCTATAGCCTGAATTCTATTCATCATAACCTGTAACTCATCTTTTAGTATCTGTAATTTATCTTTTAACATCTGTAATTTATCTTTTATCGACTGTACTTCTTCCTTTACCGACTTCAATTCTTCTTTTACCGACTGTACTTCTTCCTTTACCGACTTCAATTCTTCCTTTACTGACCGCAATTCTTCTTTTACCGACTGTACTTCTTCCTTTACTGACCACAATTCTTCCTTTACTGACTGTACTTCTTCCTTTACCGACTTCAATTCTTCCTTTACCGACTGTACTTCTTCCTTTACCGACTTCAATTCTTCCTTTACTGACCGCAATTCTTCCTTTACCAACTGTACTTCTTCCTTTACTGACCACAATTCTTCCTTTACTGACCGCAATTCTTCCTTTACTGACCGCATGTCATCTTTAAGCGGCTGCAATTCTGATTTCAGCTTCGCATCCATAATTTCAGAAATTGCCAATAAATCTTCATTTGTCAATACCATAAAACCTTCCTCCTCTTAACATAACTTTTGATTTGTGTGAAACTGTATCAGAACGACCGTCTGACTGAAAGATATTCAATGAAAGCGATATCTGAGACGCCTTTCATTGATAGAAATGAAAGAAAAGAGCCCCTCCACAGACTGGGCTTAAAAGACCGCCGCAGACGAAGTACACAGCCGCGGCGGCTGAAGCAGGGGAAGAGGGATTCGAACCCCCGTGAACGGTTTTGGAGACCGCAATACTACCACTGTATGATTCCCCTATCTGACCGACAGTGAACTGCCGAGTTGTATTATAGCACAAAAGAGTACGGACTGACAAGCCCTTATTTTGACACTTTGAAAACCTGTATTACCCCGGTATTGCCCCGATCTGTATTGCCCCACACATTGAAATACCTCCATGATCCTTTATCGTTGAAAAACTCCATAACCTACACGTTGAAAAACTCCATAACCTTCATTCCCTTGTAATGCTCCTCCTCTTATGATATACTTTCAAAAAAAGAAAGGGGCATCCATCGGCTTATGCTCTATCATGTTTCCCAAACCGCAGGTATTCAGGTATTAACACCCCGTGTATCTACACATGGAAAAGCATATGTTTATGCTGTCGAAAATCCGGTAACGGGTCTTCTGTTTGGTACCCGCCATGATGATTTTGATTTCATCATCATCAGCAGCCACGATAACATCCCCGTCATTTACGAATGCTATCCCGATGCATTTCACAGCATTTTTAATGGCAAATGCTGTTCGATCTACGAAGTGCGCGAAGAAGGCTTCCAACGCGGCCGAACCTCTTGGGACGCCGAGCTTGTCTGCGAACAGGACGTCCCCGTTGTAAAGGAAACCGCCGTAAATGATCTGTATTCGCGTCTGTTGACCGAGGAGGCAGGCGGCCGTCTGATTCTATACCAGTACGAAAACTCTCCCGAGTATAAAAAAAGAGTCTCTGAGCACATTGTCGACCGCCTCATACGCTTCGATGCCTTAGACATACCGGATGAACGGCTGCAAAAGCATTATGGCTGCATCATTGCAGAATTAAAACATATCATGGATGGGCATTTATTATAAGCGCCGCGGAGAATCCGTATTAGCTGGGATATCCGCATACAGCCTCACATTCCGCCAAGCCCCTTGATCAGTTCGATATCACTTTCCTGAACCTTAATGCTCGTCTCGATCTTCTCTCCATCCTGCGTTGTTACGATCACTTCGATCACACTGCCTTCGCGAAGTCCCTTCTTAGAAACCGCCTTGCAGAATGCCGGGAACTTCGGATGATTTTTTTGAAAGGTCCCCCACGCTCCCATCAGCTTTGTCATATTTCCAAAATTCATATACCGCTCTCCTTTCCCTGCTCAAATCATTGCGCAGGCAAAAAGTGAAACTCCCTTGATAACGCATATCATTGTAACTGCGGCTGGGTGCCTTCAAATCATCGCAATTGCATCAGCAACTGACTTCACACCGATCAACCGGATTCCCTGCGGCAGTTCTCCTTTCAGTGCCTTCCTGTTGGCTTCCGGCAGAATGCATACCGTAAAACCAAGCTTCGCTGCTTCCATGACGCGCTGTTTCGCCATGCTGACCGCGCGCACCTCGCCGCTTAAACCAACTTCTCCAAAAACTGCAGTTTTTTCCGCTATGGGTCTGTTTTTATGACTTGACGCTACTGCCATGACAATTCCTAAATCCATGGCTGGCTCCGTGATCCGCATGCCGCCCGCCAGATTGACATAGGCATCACAGCCGGACAACTGCATTCCCACCCGCTTTTCCAATACTGCCATCAGCAGATTCACACGATTTAAGTCCGTCCCGTTCGCCTGCCTGCGCGGAATTCCGAAGCTCGTCTGACACACAAGCGCCTGTACTTCAAGCAGAATCGTTCTTGTCCCCTCTAAAGAACACGCGGCTACGGAGCCGCTCGCGCCCTCTGGTTTACCGCTCAGCATATACTCGGACGGATTCTTCACCTCGATAAGCCCCTCGCTGCGCATTTCAAACACACCGATCTCATCCGTGGAGCCAAACCGGTTTTTCACCCCCCGCAGAATGCGGTAAGAAGCGTGTCTGTCCCCTTCAAAATAAAGCACAGTATCCACCATATGCTCCAGCACGCGCGGCCCTGCGACCGCTCCCTCCTTCGTCACATGGCCGACGATAAAAACAGAAATACCCATCCCTTTTGCCAGCTGCAAAAAAATATTCGTCGATTCCCGTACCTGGGAAACGCTGCCCGGTGCTGAAGACACCTGTTCGCTGTACATCGTCTGAATGGAATCAATCACAACAATCTGCGGTTTCTCTCCGCGGATCACCTGCTCGATCACTTCCAGATTGGTCTCACACAAAAGCTTTAGCTTGTCAGAAAACTCACCGATCCGCATTGCGCGCATCTTGATCTGCTGCAGCGATTCTTCCCCGGAAATATAAAGGACGCTGAACGACTGTGCGGCAAGCTCCCTGCAAGCCTGCAAAAGAAGCGTCGATTTCCCGATACCCGGATCGCCGCCCACTAAAACAAGCGACCCTGCAACAATCCCGCCGCCAAGCACTCTGTCCAATTCCCCAATGCGCGTGAGCACGCGCTCACTCTGCTGCATGGATATCTCCTCAAGCGGCATTGGACGCGCCATTGCAGTCAGTCCCGCCATTCTGCTTCCCTGAGTGCCTCTTGTCTGACTGCCTCTCCCTGTTCCCCCTGTTACAACGTGTTCCTCTACAAAAGTATTCCATTCTCTGCAGGCCGGACACTGGCCCATCCATTTTGCTGATTCATAGCCGCAGCTCTGGCAAAAAAACACACTCGCCGCCTTCCCCTTCGCCATTTTAATAACCATACCTTTCTCAGAATCCTGCCTCTGATCATTCCTGACCGTACACAAACCGTGCCATATGGAATCCCACATGGCACGGCTGCTTTTCCTATTCCTTATTTTGCTTTTATTCGCAGAAGTTTTACATATAAAAGTTCCTCATTCCAAAGAACGCTTCGCGATCTTTTTACATAAGCAAGAAACTTCTCAATCCCGGAAGAGTTTCGCATCAGCAGAACTCTGAAATGAGCGCCAGCTCTTTTTTAACGTATAGGAAATTCCTCGCCTAGAAAAACGCGCAGCGTTCCAGAAGAAATGCCTTCGGCATTTCTTCGAAAGAGTTTGCGGAACGCAAACTCTTTTTTATGCCTTCTGAATCTTCACGGAAACCTCTCCAGCCCCCGCAAGTTCAACGCTTAAGATCAGTTTCCCGCCGAGATTGGTTTTCATCTTTCCGGCAGGCTCACCGCCGATCGTTACTTCATACTCCGTATCATCCGCCATGCCGACCGTAATCTGCGCGTCCTCACTGCCTTCCACGAGAAAGCTTACGCCGTCCTCATTCTCGGCAAAGTTCAAAACGCTCGTGCCGGGAACCGACTCATACACGAACATACCGTTCTTTTCCAGCTTGGTCATGGTCTGGTAGGTCTTCACCTTGTACAAGTCCCCTCCATGCGGAAAGTCTTCCAGCTTCGCCTTTGCCGAAAGTGTGTGATTACCAAAGCTGATCGTTCCGTCAGCCTCCGGGCGAAGTAACTGCTCCACTACTGCCATTCTTTTGTCCTCCTATTCTTTTATCATAAAAAAGTACCTTTTCGCAGCGATTCCGTCTTCTTCTGAGTTCGTATCAGGCTTTTCAAAAAATGCCTGATACGCTTCAATTTCTCCCATAAATCACATTGATATCTGTATCTCTGTATCTTCGTCTAGTTCTTAGTCCTTATCCTTATCCTTTTCCTTTTCTTTCCCCTTTTCCCCTTCTCCGCCTTTCTCTTCATCATGATCTATCTGTTTCGTTTTGTCCTTCCCCTTCACGACAAAAACAATCTTCTTGTCTTTCAGCGAAGCAGACACCTTATCCCCCGGCTTTACCCTTCCCGCAAGGATTTCCTCGGAAAGCGCGTCTTCAATCTGACTCTGGATTGCGCGTTTCAAGGGCCGCGCGCCCATCTTTAAGTCCGTATGCTTCTTGACCAGTTCCTCCTTGACGGCAGGTGTGATCGTCAGATCAATATCCAGCTGGGATGCGCAGCGGCTGCACAGATTTTTCGTAAGCAGCGTCACGATCTGCGCCATATCCTTTTTTGTCAGTGCCGCAAAAACCATGATTTCGTCAATCCGGTTGATGAATTCGGGCTTAAAAAGACGTTTCACCTCCTCCATCACGCTGTTCTTCATCTGCTCATAATTCTGTTTTTCCGTCGTCTGCGCGGCAAAACCCAGATTTTTAGGCTCTACAATGCGCTTCGCGCCCGCATTGGACGTCATAATGATGATCGTATTCTTAAAATTGACTTTGCGTCCCTTAGAATCAGTGATATGCCCATCATCCAATACCTGTAACAGGATATTAAACACATCGGGATGCGCTTTCTCAATCTCGTCAAACAAAATCACGGAATAAGGATTGCGCCGTACTTTATCGCTCAGCTGGCCGCCCTCTTCAAAGCCGACATATCCCGGCGGCGAGCCGATCATTTTCGATACGGAATGCGATTCCATATACTCGCTCATATCCACACGGATGAGTGCGCTCTCCGACCCAAACATCGCCTCTGCAAGCGCCTTCGACAGCTCCGTCTTTCCCACGCCCGTCGGACCCAAAAAAAGAAATGACGCAATCGGACGATTCGGGTCCTGTAAACCCACACGTCCCCGGCGTATCGCACGGGAAACTGCATTTACCGCATCTTCCTGCCCAATCACCCGCTTATGCAGAATCGACTCCATTTTTAAGAGTCTGCTGCTCTCTTTTTCCGTCAACTTGCTGACCGGTATTTTGGTCCACATCGCAACGGCCTGCGCAATATCGTTCTCCCTGACAACAAGCCCGGTCTCAAGCTGTTTCTTTTTATAACGCTCCAGTGCACGCTTATATTTGCGTGCAAGCTGGTCCTGCTCCCGTTTCTGCTCCCCCGCCTGCGCATACGCTTCGAATTTTAAGGAGCGTTCAATCAGCACATCATAATGCCTGATCTCCTCCTCCTGCTTCATAAGCTGTTCCGGCATTTCCATTCCGCGCAGTGCAAGCGCCGCAGACGCCTCGTCGATCAGATCAATCGCCTTATCCGGCAGATTTCTGTCGTTGATATAGCGTTCGGACAGCTTTACTGCCGCCACAACCGCCTCATCGGAGATCACAACGCCATGGTGCTCCTCATATTTTCCTTTGATTCCCATGAGGATGCCGATGGCTTCCTCCTCCGTCGGTTCTTCCACTGTGACCGGCTGAAAACGGCGCTCCAAAGCCGCGTCCTTCTCAATATATTTCCGGTACTCCGCAATCGTCGTCGCACCGATCAACTGCAGTTCCCCGCGCGCCAAAGAAGGTTTTAAGATATTGGAGGCGTCAATTGCGCCCTCCGCACCTCCTGCACCGATCAGCGTATGAAGTTCATCCAGAAAAAGAAGGACGTTTCCAGCTTCCGTCACCTCGCGGATAATCCTTTTGACGCGTTCCTCGAACTCACCGCGGTATTTACTTCCCGCGACCATCCCCGACAAGTCGAGCGTCATGACCTGTTTATCTTTTACGGTATCAGGCACTTCACCCGCCACGATACGGGCTGCCAGGCCTTCCGCAATCGCCGTTTTACCAACGCCGGGCTCTCCGATCAGGCACGGATTGTTTTTTGTCCTCCTGCTCAAGATCTGAATCACGCGCTGAATCTCCCGGTCCCGCCCAATGACCGGGTCAAGCCTGCCTTCCTTTGCCAGCTCCGTCAGGTTTCGGCTGTATTGGGCCAGCACGCTCTGGTGATCCCGTTTTCCTCCCTGCTGACGCCGTTTGCGGATTCCCAGATCTTCTTTATAAAGCGAACCGTCCTCGCCCATTGCCACCAGAATGTCCACATACAATTTCTGAATGCCGATGCCAAGCGAATTTAAGAGACGCACTGCCACATTGTCCCCATCCTTGAGAAGTGCAAGAAGGATATGCTCAGTTCCGGTCTTTTTTGACCCGAACCGCGCCGCCTGTCTGTGACTTTCCTCCAATATCTCCGCCGCTTTGGGTGAATATCCATCCTTTTCGCTCAACAGCATCGACCCCGACGGGACAACGAGATCTTTGATCATTTCTATCGTCTTTTTTTCATCCACACCGTTATCAGCGAGCACTCTCGCCGCTACGCCGGTGCGCTCCCGCATCAGGCCTACCAGAATGTGTTCCGTCCCGACATAATTCTGATAGAGCGATGCCGCCGTACGCGCCGCCAGATGCAGCGCCGCAGTTGCTTTATCAGTAAATTCTGACTGCATGTACCGGTCCACTCCTATTCATTATCATCCAAATCCAGAAATTCAAATTCCAAATCGTCCGAGGGCGTCATGAAATTCACGGACTTCCACACATCCTGATTAGACTTACGGTCATTAATCGTGGAATCCCGCTCGGCAATATCCTCTAACGCATCCTCATCCATCTCTTCTTCCATATGATATTCACCTTCGGAAGCATAAGCGCCGGCATCGGCAAGGGAAGCCGTCGAGAGCGGATCAACTTCTACACTGTCCGAAACAGAATATCCGTAATCTCCCTCGTCCTCTGCATAGGACTCATCGTCCTCGTATGCCTCGTCCTCTCCGTCTTCTGCATCTTCTTCCTCTTCCTCATAATCGTCGCGTTTACCGCGCCTCCGGCTTCGATATTCACGCCGTCCCCCGGCTTTTCCGAATACACTGCCCCTTGGAAGCACATCACGCAGATGAAACTCCTGTTCCCGGCCTCCATATAAATCCCTGCGGTAATCCTTCAGCCGCAGCCCCATTAAGATCAGAACCACCGTCATTGCCACAACGAGTATCAAAAGAAAAATAATCCATCCGATATGAGAACCCGCTTTTTCACTTTGTCCGGAATCTGCAGCATCCCCCGATGTGCTTCCCACAGGAGCCGGCACCGCATAGTGCATTTCCTCAGAAGCCTCGCCGCGGTTTATGGTAAACAGATAACTTAATCTCGACCCATCTGCAGCCTGCACGGTAATCACCGCCATATTGCTGCCCGGCTGCAGATTAGAAAAGCCATAATTCTCGCTGACAACGGAAGTGGACTCAGCCGGCATGCCAAAAGCACTGATCTGTGTCGTTTTTTCATCCACTGTAATCGTATACTGCGTGACATCCGGTGAAAATGCAGGAGTCAACGTTCCGTCGCTGATACTTAGCGCATAGAGCGCTGCGTTGGAAGAAAGCGTCGGTGCAGCGGGTGTCGGTTCTGCAGGAGTCTCGCCGCCTTCCTCAGGCTGCTCCGTTCCCTCTCCGCCCTCGCCGCCTTCTGCGCCTTCCTGCGGCGGTTCTGTTCCCTCGGCAGGTGCTTCGCCTCCGCCCGTCTGTCCTCCGATCGTACCGCCCACAAGATCATCATCCGCAATGGAACCGGTCTTTTCTCCGGTGTCCGTAACCAGATCGCTTCGGATATATCCTATGGTATTGCCATTTACATAGACTTTATACCATGTATAGCCATCCGTTCCGACTTCGGTACCGCATATTTCCACGCGCTGCCCGCCTTTGACAGAGGCGATCGCCGTGCTGGTTGAGGAGGATTCCAAGCGGATATTAGCGCCGTTTCCCTCCTTGACAATTCCATAGGTATTGACATACGCATGCGCCGTGAGCGTACCTATGCAAAACGCCAGCAATAGGGAGAGCGACACACAGCCGCACAATCCCCCGATATATTTTGTGATACTCTTCATCCGTACTTTCATCGTTCCTCTCATTCTGCCGCGCAGGCGGCATTCAGATCAACATTATGTTCACCGCTATTTGGTTCGTATAAATCGCCGTTCTCCCTCTTCTCCTGTAGGGCGTCCGAGTCCGAACCCTGCCATCATATTGCTCTTTTCCGCGCGTGCCTGCTCCTCAATTCTGCGGTTGACATTCACTTTGCATTTTTCACAGAATCTGCCGGACCGGATCGTCGCCCCGCACACTTCACATTTTAGGAAGGTCTTAGAATCCGCAGTAACCTCAAGACGCTCTTCCCTGAGCATCTTCCGGATGGATTTTTGCTTCACGCCGGTCTCGCGCTCCACATCCACCATCGTCGCGCCTTTATGCTTTTCAACAAATGCCCTCACTTTTCCGTAATCGTCAAATTCTACTTTTCCGCAGTCTTCGCATTTGTATTCTCCAACGCCCTGAAACACCATCACGCCGCCGCAGTCGGAACAATGCACCGGTCTGTGATAATCTCCCATGAGCAGCTCATCCAAACGATGATCCTTACTCTTATCTTTTTCCACCGTCAGCGCCTCCAGCTTTAATTTGTCTCTTAATCCTCAAATTTCTAAACGATCCTTACTTCAACATAGATCAATCGACTTACCGATATCATGCCGCATATACTTGTTTGCAAAATCCACCCAGTCAGCCGCCTCATAGGCTTTCCTGCGCGCAGTTTTCAAATCTTCCCCAAGCGCCGTAATTCCAAGTACGCGTCCGCCGTTTGTAACGATCCTGCCCTGTTCATCCTTCTTTGTCCCGGCATGGAAACAAAAATAATCTTCTTTTCCCTCAAATTTCTCAAGCCCTGTGATCTCAAAGCCCTTCTCATAGGAAACCGGATAGCCGTCGGACGCGAGAACAACACAGACAGCCGCGTTATCCTCAAACTTAAGATCGATCTGGTCCAACGTGCCGTTGATGCACGCCTCACAGACATCGATCAGATCGTTTTTCATTCTCGGCAGAACAACCTGCGCCTCGGGATCGCCGAAGCGGGCGTTATACTCCAACACGCGCGGCCCTTTCTCTGTCAGGATTAATCCAAAAAAGATGACACCGTGAAAGGGTCTGCCTTCCGCCGCCATCGCATCGACAGTCGCCTGATAAATATACTTTTTACAGAAGGCGTCAATCTCATCCGTATAAAACGGGCTCGGCGAAAAGTTACCCATGCCCCCGGTATTTAACCCCTGATCGCCGTCCTTCGCACGCTTATGGTCCTGTGCGGACGACATGATCTTAATTGTCTTTCCATCCACGAATGAAAGCACGCTGACTTCCCGTCCTGTCAGGAATTCCTCCACAACCATGCGGTTTCCGGCACTGCCGAACTTTTTGTCCTCCATAATTTCTTTCACGCCTGCGAGCGCCTCTTCAAGCGTATTGCAGATCAGCACGCCCTTTCCGAGCGCTAAACCGTCCGCTTTCAACACGATTGGGAAAGCTGCCTGATCCTTTAAGTATTCCTCCGCTGCCCTGGCATCCTCAAACGTCTCATATGCCGCCGTCGGAATGCCGTATTTTTTCATCAGATCCTTGGAAAATGCTTTGCTGCCCTCCAGGATCGCTGCATTTTTCTTCGGCCCGAAAGCAGGTATGCCTGCAGCTTCCAGCTCGTCAACCAGACCGCCTACAAGCGGATCGTCCATGCCGACGATCACCAGATTGATCTCTTTTTCTTTTGCAAAAGCGACCAGTTTTTCAAATTCCATCGCGCCGATCGGCACACATTCCGCAATCATGCCGATGCCCGCGTTCCCTGGCGCGCAGTATATTTTTTGTACACGGCTGCTCTTTGCCGCGCTCACCGCAATCGCATGCTCCCTGCCGCCGCTTCCCACGATCAATATCTTCATGATGACTTTATGCTCCTTCCCCGATTTTCACTTCTCCTTTTGCGATCATATCAATTGCCTGCGGTAAGATCAGCCACTCCGCCTGCTCCATCACGCGCTGCTGGAGGATTTTAGGCGTATCCCCCTCCTGCACTTCAACTGCTTTCTGCAAAAGGATCGGACCTGTATCCGTTCCCTCATCTACAAAGTGTACGGTTGCGCCCGTCACCTTCACGCCGCGCGCAAGCGCCGCCTCATGCACCTTCAGCCCATAATAGCCGGTTCCGCAGAAAGACGGGATCAGCGATGGGTGGATATTGATAATCCGGTTCCGGTAACGCCGGATCATCTCCTGCGGTATCACCACAAGAAATCCCGCAAGCACAACCAGATCGGGCTTAACCTCATCGACCGCCTGTAAAAGAGCCTCGTGAAACTGTTCCCGCGTTTCAAAATCACGCGGCGAGACGCAGACTGCATCTATTTGTTTCTGTGCCGCGCGCGTCAGCGCATAAGCATTGCGGTTATTGCTGATAACCCGCTTAATCCGCGTATCTGTGATCTTTCCCGTTTCAATGGCATCCATAACTGCCTGTAAATTCGTTCCGCCTCCTGAGACGCAGACTACAATGTTTAACATAGGGTCACTCCCTTTTCACCCGCCTCAATTTCTCCGATCACATAGGACGTTTCTCCTGCTTCACGCAGCGCCTCCATTGTGCGCGCCGCATCTTCCTTTGCGACTGCCGCGATCATGCCGATTCCCATATTGTAAGTGTTATACATCACCTTTTCGTCGATCTTTCCCTTTTCCTGCAAAAGCTTAAAGATTGCCGGTACCTCATAAGAATCCTTATGTACAACCGCGCGCACGCCGTCCTTTAACATACGCGGGATGTTCTCGTAAAACCCGCCGCCCGTGATGTGGCTGCACGCCTTGATCGTGACGCCCGCATCACGTACGCTCTTCAACGCCTTCACATAAATTTTCGTCGGCGTAAGCAATGTCTCCCCAAGCGTTGCCCCCAGCTCCTCATAATAAGTATCGAGACCTTCCCTCGTCATTTCAAACACACTGCGCACAAGAGAAAAACCATTGCTGTGTACGCCGCTTGAGGCAATGCCGACCAACACGTCCCCCGCTTTGAGATCATGCCCGTCGATCAGATCTTTTTCATCCGCAGCGCCGACTGCAAATCCGGCCAGATCGTACTCGTCCTCCGGCATCAGCCCCGGATGCTCCGCCGTCTCACCGCCGACAAGCGCCGCGCCCGACTGCCTGCAGCCCTCCGCAACGCCCTTAACGATCGCTGCAATCTTTTCGGGAATATTTTTGCCGCAGGCAATGTAATCCAGGAAAAACAAAGGCTCCGCTCCCGCGCAGATCACATCGTTGACACACATCGCAACGCAGTCGATGCCGACCGTATCATGGCGGTCAAGCAAAAACGCGAGCTTGATCTTCGTGCCGACGCCGTCTGTGCCGGAAAGCAGGACCGGCCTCTCCATGTCCTTGATCTTCTCCAGCGAAAAGGCACCCGAAAATCCGCCGATGCCTCCGAGTACCTCCGGTCTCATCGTCCCTTTGACATACTGCTTCATCAGCTCTACGGACCGGTACCCCGCCTCAATATCCACGCCTGCCTTTTTGTAATCCATTGTTCTGCCTGCTCCTTTCGTAACGAAATCTTTTATGGTGATCCGGGATGCCCGCTGTCATTTTTCGTCAGTCATCCCTGTTTATTAGACGTTCGTCCCCTCCAAACAGTCTGCTTCATTTACTTCATATACTCCCGGTATCCGACTTCCTGTAAGCGGGCATCCTTTTTCTGCACACCCTCTTTCATGCCCGCGGAATACTCTTTTAACCGCTCAAGCAGCGCCGCATCCGAGGTTGCGAGAATCTTTGCCGCCAAAAGCCCCGCATTCATACCGCCGTTGATCGCAACCGTAGCGACCGGAATCCCGGACGGCATCTGCACGATCGAGTAAAGCGAATCCCTTCCGCCGAGCGAGGTCGTATGCATCGGAATCCCGATCACCGGCATCGGAAAGATTGCCGCGCACATGCCCGGCAGGTGCGCCGCCATACCGGCCCCCGCAATCAACACCTTAAAGCCCTTTTCTTCCGCGCTTTTTGCATATTCAAAAAAATCATCCGGCTCCCTGTGCGCCGATATGATCTTCATTTCATAAGAAATGCCCAGTTCCTCTAAAATATCCGCCGCTTTTGCCATGACGGGCATATCCGAATCACTGCCCATGACAATTCCAACCTGTGCCATAACCTGCCACGCTCCTCCCTATGTTCTGTGATTACAGGCAGCTGCGAAACCTATCCCCTCACCGCACGCACATTCTGCAGTGAACCGGCCTGAAATCCGTCACTTTCAGTTTACTAAAAAACCAGGCATGCCGCAACTGCTTTTCATGATATTCCTGTGAAATGTTACCCAAGCTCTGCAAACGGCTCGTTTAACGCCTCACAGCCCGGCAGTACAAATCTGCCGTCCTTTATGATCTCGATTTTGCTGCCATCCGCACGCACGCCGTAAAGCGCCCCCAGCTCATCGTAGGGAATCGTAATATCAGTATGACAGTTAAAATACGCCTTGGAACGGTCTTCCTTCCGCAGGATCGAAACCTCGTTGTCCCGCGCGACGATCTCCTTGCCGTCCGGATTATAAACCGCTACTTCTTCCGATTCCGAATAACAGGTGTCCCCGACGGCAAAATGCGGTCCCATCTTCTCCGCGATCAGAATCGGCAGTTTTCCAGCAATCCCATATTTGTGCGCCGCCACATAAGCGGTTGTGTTTGTGCCAACCGCAAACTCGCCGAGCGGCAGCTTCTCGTGATGGAAGAGCACATTGTCACGGATGTAACGCTGATCCGCCTCCTCATCCGCATAATTCGTGCAGTTGTATTCGTCCGTAAACCCGTCCTGAAAGCGCACTTCAAAATTCTCATAAAACAGGTCGTTCAGATAAACTCCTTTGACATGCAGCACACCGTTCGTGCCGGTTAAAACCGGTGAGGTAAACACTTCCCCGACCGGTATATTGACATCTGCGACACAGTTCTCAAACTTTGTCTGTTTTGCGGGGTCTGTTAGTTTACATAACTGGACTTTCAGATCGGTACGGTTTCCGTTCATGCCGGTAATCTGTACATATTCCGCCTCATCCAGCGCATCGATCAGTTTTTTCTGAATGTCGGAATATAACTGATAATCGAGCGTGTTGATACGGATAATCTCGTCAAAAATCTCCTCGTAGCGGTCACCGATCGCAGGCACCGGAAACGCAATGATCGTAAAGCTGCGCTCTTCCTCCGGGATATAGCGGCTCGACAATTCGCCCGCGGCCTGCGCATACTCCACCTTCAGCTTTTGCTGCGCTTCGCTTAAGTGCAGCGCCTCCTTACAGTCTACGGGTGCAAACGGCTCCTCGCCGAATATCTCAATCACAGCGGGACCCGCATGCCTCTTCGCCTTCTCTTTTACAAGCTCATACGCCTCTTTCAGCGTCTCTAAGCGGCGCGTTTTATAATTTGCATCAAAAATGAGCGCATCATCCTCTCGATGGTCATACTCGTACTGCTTATTGGCAATCGCTCCGTAAAAGCCGGATTTTCTCGAACCCCGGCGGTTAAAGATGCTGTCCGAGGAACGGAAAATCACACTCTGTAAGCCCATCTTTTCAAAATTACTGATCGCGCGTCTGACCACGCGCTCAAATCCGGCGCAGTAATGGATATTGACCGTTTCTTTCTTGGACAGGTCGACGCGGAGCTGGACGAATCCTTTGCGATAGCCTTCCGTGTAAGTATCCGCCATGAGCGCGATCGTCTCTTCCGGCAGTTCCTGCATATGCCTTGCCGTGCGCAGCTCATTTTCCGTAATATAGCACCCGTAACGATACAGATAACGCAGATCATTCAAGTCCGATCCCATGATGATCTCACGGAAACGGCGGCTCTCCTCACAGTCCGCATCCACCTGCTTACGGACTTTTTTCTCATTCTCGATATCCGAATAGTCGCTCGCATACCAATACAGAATATCCTTCACCGTGTCCGCCTCCGGGAGCTCCCCGGTCTCGGAAACCGCCGTCAGAAACGCTCCATAGACTTCCAGTAAAAGCTCCTCCCTGATGAGCAGCTCCCATTCATCGCCGAAAAATGCATCCGATATCACGCTGTTGATCTCAGCCTGCAGGAAGCTCATACAGCGCCCCATGTCTTCACCCATGACGGACACCGCATACACCGGGTTTGCAAAACTCTCCGCATAATGTTCGGGAAGCACGTCCTCATACAAGTCACGGTTTAAGAGCTGCAGTTCCTCAAGTGAGCGCTCCATCAGCGCATCCCCTGCCCCACAGATCGTGTTTAGTTTACATAATTGTTCTGCCGCCCGGTAAAAAAAGCAGGCATAGCTTTCCGGCAGTCCGTTATCGCCGTTTTCCAGCTCTTCTGCTAATTCCTCCATGCGCGCCGCCGCAAGAAGACTCCGCTCTTTGAAATCAGCCTCCTTCAAAACGGCATTTCCGCAGGCTTCCGTCCCTGCTGCCCGGTTATCGTTCCTTTCTTCACTCATATTGTTTTCCAACGCTCCTTCACTCCGTTTAATTTCATACTGTTTCACTCCATGCCGCTTCAATTCATGCCATTTGATCTCATGGCGTTTTCCGCCTTTCCCGGCCGTCTCTCACAAACCGTATGCGCCCGCATACAAAATAAAGCTGATCGCGCCCAGCGCCAACAGATTTAGGAAAATACCGAGATAACAGAAAAAATAGAATTTGTCTTTTTCCGTCTTCGCAAGCGCGCCGAGCACCACACCGGCAAGCGAAAAGAGCGTCGCCAGAAACAGGCCTGCGCCGTATCCGCTTTTCGCGCTGCCCTGCGTCCTGAAGGTCATCGCTATCACAAATGCGATCGCTGTCAGCGAGATCACGCCTAATATGGAGGACATCACCGCCCGCGGCGGATTTTTTTTATCCGTAAAAATGTAATGTTTCTTCTTTTTATTCGCCATTTTGATCAAGAAAAAAGAACGCTCTGCATTCTTAAATGTACAGTTTCCTATAGCAAGAAAGAAAGGGTGCTACCGCGGCAACACCCCTCAACTCCTAAAACATCAGCTTTCGTCTGGAACCAAGCAATTTTGCTCCGTGAACAATCAACATCACACCTGCCGTAATTCCTGCAACCAGCGTACAGATTCCGAGCACCAGATTAAATGCACCGGTCTTTCCCATCGTCTTATAGGCCTTTTCTTCCATTTTCCGATTCTCCTTTCACGCTCTTACTTTGCTCCATACTGTTCATAATAAGCGTCTATTGCCTGCTTGATCGTATCGTCGATGTATATTTTCCCCTGATACGGCTGATTATACAAATGTTCGATCACTTCCGTCATCGTCACGATCGCGTGCGCATCAAAGCCATAGGTTTCTTTGATTTCCTCTAAAGCGCTCCGCTCTCCTTTTCCTCTCTCCATGCGGTTTAAGGAAACCATCAGTCCGACAATTTCAACCTTTCCCTGTGCCTTTAAGATCGGTACGGTCTCTTCAATTGATTTCCCGGAAGTCGTGACATCCTCAATGATCACGACCCTGTCTCCGTCTTTTAAGCTGCTTCCTAAAAGAATCCCTGCATCCCCATGGTCTTTTGCCTCTTTCCGGTTCGAACAGTAACGGATGTCCTTTCCGTATAGCTCGGAGAATGCGATCACAGTCGCAACACTTAAGGGAATCCCCTTATATGCAGGACCAAACAGCACGTCAAAGTCCTCGCCGTAATGCTCATGGATCGCTTTCGCATAATACTGCCCGAGCCTTAATAACTGCGTACCCGTGACATAGGAACCCGCATTCATGAAGAACGGCGCTTTTCGTCCGCTTTTTAATGTAAAATTTCCAAATTTCAGGACGTCGCTCTCAGCCATAAACTCGATGAATTCCTGTTTATATGCTTCCATGTACTTTTATTCCCCCTGTTTTCATCATTTGGCATCGGAATATGTTTCCATACACATCCGCCACATCCCCGCTGCCCTGACCATGTTCAGTTTAGCATAAAATCATGTTGTTTACAATTCATTTTGGGAATTTCTCAGCCCTCTCTTTTGTCGCCTGCCCGGTTTAAGCACTGAGGACACTCATTTTTGATCAGTTCCACTGCCTCCTGATAATCCTTGCTTTTGGAAAAGAATAAGGACTCTTCAGCATTCCTGTTTTTCTTCGCCGAAACGGAACCCTCTTTATATTTAATTATCAGGGAAACGCCGATCGCCATGTTTTTCCCATGAACTCTCCCGCCCGTATTATAGGATACCCATGTAGATTCATTCTGCCGGCTGAGACTCTCAATATCACCTGTTCTGATAAAACGGCAGGTTATGTTAATCCTTTGAAAATACATCCAATAATCAGGACCCGCAATAAAACGGCACGGATAAACCTCACCCGCTTCACAAAAATCCACTTTGTGATAATTACCGTCTTCCATCTGTTTGACAAAAAGCTGCCTGTCCTCTCCCGTCTGAAAAAAGTCCTGTATGGCCTTTTCATAGGCCTTGCGCACACCCTTTATATTAGAAACCTTTGTGGGCAGCCAACAGCAGAACCATGCCCCAAGTGCAAGGACGCAGCCGATCGGAAAATGAACCCGCATAACATGAGAAACATCATAACCTACAATAAATCCAAACGCAACCATGCCGATCAGGAATACCGCCATCCACACTGGTGCCCTGCTGATCTTTTTCTTTTTTAATGTTTTCAGCACCTCCGAAAACTCCTGCATTTCCTGATCCAGCCACATTTCCATTTCTGCATCCATTTCATTATCCCCCTTATAACATCATCAATACACGTTCTTCCATAATTATACAAAAAGCTTATTCTGTTTGCAACAATGTTTCTGACCTGGTGCAGCCACGCCATGCGGAATCCCTATCATAAAAAAGCGGGCGGTCACCCAGGAACCGCCCATTGAATGTATTACTCCCCTATGAAAATGAAATCACTTCCCCCAGACTTTTCTGACTTTCAATCATATTATAGAACATCCGATATCAGAAATCAGCAGTTACGCAGTTCCGGCCTTTTCAACGTTACTGTCAAAATTAATAACTTGCACCCCTTCCCTTAAAGTGTTAGGATAAAAAAGGAGCTGACGCTCCTTTCAGAGTTTGCGTTCCGCAAACTCTTTCGAAGAAATGCCTTCGGCATTTCTTCTGGAACGCTGCGCGTTCTTCTAGGCGAGGAATTTCCTATATATGAAAAAGAATGCTTCGCATTGTTTCGAAAGATGGAAGCGTTTTCATCCCAGGAAAGAGGACAGTGATACCATGAGCTATATAAAGCATAAAGCCGAAGAATCCCTTGAGGATTATCTTGAAACAATACTCATCCTGAGCAGACGTCTTTCTGCCGTGCGTTCCATTGATGTGGCAACTGAGCTTGGTTATTCAAAACCCAGCGTGAGCGTTGCCGTGAAAAACTTAAAAGCCCGTGGATATATCACCGTTTCAGAGGATGGGTATCTGCATCTGACAGACGAAGGCAGAAAAATTGCGGAAAACGTCTATGAGCGCCACACCCTGCTGACGGACTGGCTTGTTCATTTGGGCGTTGACCCCCAGGTTGCATCAAGTGATGCCTGCAAAATGGAACATGATATCACCTCTGAAAGCTATGCGGCTATGAAAAAATGTATTTTGTCCATTTTGGGGCGTAACTAAAGTATGTCTTTTACTTCTTCGAAGTTTTCGGTTTTGCCTGATGGCAGGCGCCGTTCATGGCACATAAGCTGTCCGCAGGACAGCT
Source organism: Lachnospiraceae bacterium UBA7050 (assembly GCA_002493905.1). Lineage (GTDB taxonomy): Bacteria > Bacillota > Clostridia > Lachnospirales > Lachnospiraceae > DLAJ01. The sequence continues at coordinate 60,120 of DLAJ01000020.1, forward strand.
TGAACACCCGCACCCACAACACGTTTTTCCCTTTCTCTTACTACGTACCATGCTGGCAATGGCAGCCGCCGCCGCAAGGATCAAAATGATACCGATGATAATTGTTGCCATATTTTCTACAATCCACGTAAACAAAAAAACACCTCCCGCCGCTGTTTACCTATCATTACAAGGCAGCCCAAATCATCCCGGACTGCCTTGCCTCATCCTGTTATACCGATCGCACAGAACGTTTTACCAGCGCCCATGCAGAATTGAATCTTATCTTGCAGCTTTTACCCGAACCTTTGTGGTCAGCTTTGTTGCCTCTTTATAGGGCCTAAACAGCATATAAACCATACCGCCGAGAATCGCGGCAGCCGCAGCCAGACCGATGATGTTTAAGTCTCCGGTGAATGCCGAACCGATCTGATTCACCATCAGCGCCACTGCATAGGCTAATCCACACTGGTAGCCGATCGCAAACCACGTCCATTTTGCACTGTTCATCTCCCGTTTGATCGCGCCGATCGCTGCAAAGCAAGGCGCACACAGAAGATTAAATACAAGGAAGGAATATCCCGCTACCCTACTGAAGTTTCCTGCAATCTCAGGCCATCCGCCGGAATAGAGAATGCCCATCGTTCCGACGATATTTTCCTTCGCCACCAGTCCGGTAATGGAAGCCACCGCAGCCTGCCAGTTCCCCCAGCCTAAGGGTGTAAAAATCCATGCGATCGCTCCGCCGACTGCCGCAAGAAGCGACTGATCCATCTCTTCTTCTCCCAGCATCCGGAACCCTTCCGATGTAAAGCCAAAGTACGTTGTAAACCAGATCACAATCGTAGAAAGCAGGATGATCGTACCCGCCTTCTTAATGAAAGACCAGCCGCGCTCCCACATGGACCGCAGTACATTGCCAACGGTCGGCAGATGGTAAGATGGAAGCTCCATGACAAAAGGCGCCGGGTCGCCGGAAAACATTTTTGTCTTTTTTAACATAATACCCGAAATAATGATTGCCGCCATACCTACAAAGTATGCGCTTGTCGCAACCCATGCAGAGCCGCCGAAGATCGCGCCCGCAACCATGGAGATAAAGGGTACTTTTGCACCGCATGGAATAAACGTCGTCGTCATGATCGTCATCCGGCGGTCGCGCTCATTTTCAATCGTCCTCGACGCCATGATCCCGGGTATGCCGCAGCCGGTACCGATCAGCATCGGGATGAAGGACTTGCCGGACAGCCCGAATTTTCTGAAAATACGATCCAGCACAAAAGCGATACGCGCCATATAGCCGCACGCCTCAAGGAAAGCAAGAAGCAGGAACAATACCAGCATCTGCGGCACGAATCCTAAGACCGCGCCAACGCCTGCCACGATACCATCATTGATCAGTCCTGCCAGCCAGTCTGCAGTACCCACAGCCTCAAGGCCGTTCCCCACAAGTACCGGGATGCCGGGCACCCATACCCCGTAATCTGCCGGATCAGGCTCCTCGCCATACTGTTCCATCACCGCAAGGGCGCTTTCATAATCCGCAAGAGATGCCGTTTCCACCGTTACCTCCAGTGTTTCCTCATCCGCCACTTCGTAAGGAAAATCCCCGGTGGGCGCTGCGCCGTTCTCTTCCACGTAAGCATCGTAACCGTCCACGATCAGCGCCGCATCGCCATACTCCCCGGCTGCCTCCTCATAAGCGGCGGAGCCGATGCCGAACAGATGCCACCCATCGCCAAACAGCCCGTCGTTTGCCCAGTCCGTGGCGGCGGTTCCTACCGACACCATGGAAATATAATACACCAAAAACATGATCACTGCAAAGATCGGCAGTCCCAAGAAACGGTTTGTAACAATCCTGTCAATTTTATCGGAGGTGGTCATTTTCCCTGCAGATTTTTTCTTTAAGCATCCCTTGATGATATTTCCTATGTAAATATACCGCTCATTGGTAATAATGGATTCCGCGTCATCATCCATCTCTTCCTCTGCAGCCTTGATATCCGTCTCAATATGGGAAAGAACCGCCTCGCCCAGATGTAACTGTTCCAAAACTTTCTCGTCCCGCTCAAACAGCTTGATGGCATAAAAGCGCTGCTGTTCCTCCGGCAGTCCGTGTACCGCTGCCTCTTCAATATGGGCAAGGGCATGTTCCACAGTTCCGGAGAAAGTGTGCATAGGAACGGTCTTTCCGTTCTCAGCCGCATGGATCGCTGCCTCTGCCGCCTCCATGATCCCGTTTCCTTTGAGAGCAGAGATTTCTACCACCCTGCAGCCCAGCTCTCTCGAAAGTTCTGCCGTGTTGATCTTATCGCCGTTTTTCTCCACTACATCCATCATGTTAATAGCGGCAACTACCGGAATACCAAGCTCGGTGAGCTGAGTGGTCAGATACAGATTTCTCTCTAAGTTTGTGCCGTCTATGATGTTTAAGATCGCATCAGGCCGCTCGCTGATGAGATAGTTCCTTGCCACCACTTCTTCCAAGGTATAGGGAGACAGTGAGTAAATACCCGGAAGATCGGTAATCGTCACTCCATCATGTTTTTTTAATTTTCCTTCTTTTTTTTCTACCGTAACACCCGGCCAGTTGCCGACGAACTGGTTAGAGCCGGTCAGAGCGTTGAACAGCGTCGTCTTTCCGCAGTTCGGGTTGCCCGCAAGGGCTATTCGCATACTCATCATTTTTTCTCTCCTCCTTCTATTAGTTATCCCTAACCATAAACAAAAAAATTTAGGGGTTATCCCCAGTTATACCAGCACCTCAGAAGTATGCTGCTTTTCAAGCATTCTTCCACGCGTAACATAGAATTTCTAAACGGGCATGCTTTGACCACTTAGAAATTCTTTACGCGTTTTCCACTTCTATCATTTCCGCATCCGCTTTTCTAATAGAAAGCTCGTAGCCGCGGACGGTCACTTCGATTGGATCGCCAAGGGGCGCTACCTTACGTATCTCTACCTCAATCCCCTTTGTCAGTCCCATGTCCATGATCCGGCGTTTGACCGCTCCCTCGCCATGAAGTTTCACAACCCGGACTGTTTCGCCGACTTTCGACTCTTTCAGTGTTTTCATTTCCATCTCTCCTCCTGCTTCATAACATGATTAGATCCGTTCTTTGCGTTACGCAAAAAATCAGATCATGATCTTTAGCGCCATCTCCCTGCTGACTGCAATGCGGGAATCCTTCACATTCACGATCACGCTGCCAGCGATAGCACTGACCACCGTAACCGCCCCTCCCACAACAAATCCAAGGTTTTCCAAATGCGCTTTCATTTCCTGTTTTCCCCCGATCCTCCTGATGATATTTTCTTCTCCGATTTCTGCCATTGTAAGCGGCATCATTTTTTCACCTTCTTTGAAAGATACGTTGATTAGTTTTTGCTAACCAATCATGCAAAATATATGGTTAGTGCTCACTAACCATATATCATAGTATGACATCCCGATTGATCTGTCAATGCTTTTTTAAGTGTTCCTGCCGTTTTGTTAAATCTGTCAAATGTTAGCAAATGCTAACTTTCGGTTTTGTGCAATTTGCACCCAAACTTTTCAGCAGAAATACGCACCGTTTTCAGCTCGGCATACAGCTTAGCGCCATCAGGATAACGCTCTTCTGCTTTGATTGCGGTCATTTTGTTAAGGATCGCGGCCACCCGCCGGTCCATGCATGAAAGCCCCGTCTGAAACGCTCTGTCGTCCTCCATCCGCGTCATGGGGTCGCTCGGTGTCTCAAGCGTCAGCGCGTAATACAGAACCGCGCCAAGAGAATAAATATCCGTCCACGGTCCCTGTCTGCCATAATGCTGATACTGTTCAATCGGTGCGTATCCGGGTTTCAGCACAACGGTCAGGCTGTTTTCGCCGTCGATCACAAACGGACGGGCGTTTCCAAAATCGACGATCCGTACCCCTCCGTCGGATGTTATCATCACGTTGTCGGGTGACAGGTCGCGATGAATGATCCCTCTTTCATGTATATACGTAAACGCAGCGGAAATTTCAAGGGCGGCAAAAATTGCCTGACTCTCGTTTATTTTTCCGTATCTTCCTGCATATTCGGATATCGTTAAGCCTTCGACATACTCCATGGCATAATACACCGTGCCGTTTTCGGCAAAAACGCTGTACATCCTGATCACGTCCGTACATACATCAAGGTTTGATAAAATCTGTGCTTCGTTGAAAAAACGTTCCCTGCTGTTTTCGAACTCTCTGCTGTAACGGGAAGAAATCGGCTCTATGGTGATCCGGTCGGGAATACGCACAGCCAGGCCCACAGGAAAATATTCCTTGATCGCGACTTTGCGCATGCACTCCGTATCAAAAGCGAGATAGGTTATCCCGAAACCGCCGCTGCCTATGACCTTGCCGATCACATATCGTTCGTTAAGCACTGTTCCCGCAGGAAGCGCTTCAAGCTGATGATCCTGCATACTAATCCCCATGCATATCGCAAGCAAAGCTTGCGATACTGCTTAAATAGATAAATGAAAAATCTTTGATTTTTCAATCTCTTCTCCAGACATGTTAAAAACTGATTACGATAGGCCGGCCGCAGAGCGCGGCGGCATTCGCTATATCCATTATAATGCAGCGCAAAAAAAAGCACAATATACGCAGACAGCATGCCTATATTGTGCTTTTTTTACTGATCAGATTCGGTGCCGAAAGCCCGAATCCCTATAAAAAAATTTCTTCAAAAGAGTTTCATTAATACCAAAAGACCGCTCCGCGGTCTTTTTTAACGTATAGGAATTTCCTCAACCCGGAAGAACGCGAAGCGTTCTTCGAAAGAGTTTGCGGAACGCAAACTCTTTTTTATTCCCGCCAGATAAACTCGCATGCCTCTCCGTACTCAAGCGCGTGCTCTATCGCATAGATCACTTTTGCGTCGGTCATATCCCTCGCATACAGGATGTCCTTTTTCGCAATTTTTAGAAGGCGCTGTACCTCATCAAAGGCCAGTCTCATAAAAAGACCGATCTTGATCAGCTGGTCGCGCGTGGGTACGCGTTTTCCGTTCAAAAGCTGGTAACCATAGCTTCGGTCGACATTTAATGCGCGGATCAAGTCCGTATGCTTCACATTTTTCTCAATCATATGCTTGTTGATCAGAATATGGATATCCGGCGCTTTGTTTTCCATAACGGCGCTTTCGTCGAACTCGTCATCACTTCGCAGCTTATTTTCCAGATCAAGTGTTTTTATCATGAGCACCTCTTTCCCGTTTATTCTTTTTCGATATATGCCGTCTGAATGAACAGATTGTGACCTCCAAAACACAGACCGTTCACGTCCAGCTTTTCGATCTCTTCCACCGGAATCGTAAATACAAATCGGTCGGGAACAAAATAGGTTCCAAGCTGATAACAACAATCAGCCGGATCGTTCCATGGCATACGTGTGTTGTTTTCCACATCAATGAAAAGCTGCTCCCCGGACTGCTTACAAGCAAAAATATACGCATTCAGATCATCGTCGTTCAGATCGGTGACTTCATATTGGATATCAAGCGTGACACGCACGTCCCCGCCAACAGCTTCCAGCATATCTTTCGGAATATAGTTGCTGAACATCTCGCCTAAGTGGCTGTTTATCCGGACGATTCTGGCATCCGCGTCCGGTTCGTAGTCCGCCGGATCATATGCTTCCAACACTGCGGAATTGATAATCAGACCAAATACACGGATTTTCATACCCCCAGCCATCGCTTCTGCAGTCTCACGGCTGACCACAAACGAAAGGCTGCTCTGCGGCGGAAAAAGCGGATATTCCCGCGCCCACTCCGGCCACGAATCCAAACATCCGATATTAAAAGCCATTACTTCTAAGCAGTTGTCGTTTCTGTCATTAATTTCCAACGAATGGATCTGCCCTTCAACCGGGTCACTAAAGTCGCAGTAACTGAAATTGAGTGTGACCTTGACATCACCGTCAAAACGCATGAAATTATCTCTGCTGATCTCCCTGCCAAACTGTGCATCCCCGGCATATTCACTGTCGAGCTCAAAATTCAGCTTCCCGTCTATCATTTCCGGATAGCCTGAGTTGTAAGCTGCACCATCCGCCGGTGAAGTTCCTCCCCGTCTGTTGATCCCTACGATCACACAAACCGCAATGACGATCAATAACGCCGCAGCAGCGCAGATTCCCGCTGCCATCCCCCTCTTTTTATTGGAAGACTTTTTGGACGGCTCTAAGTCCGATTCTGATTTACGTTCGGAAGAATGCTTCTCTTCCGGAGAGGAAGCAGAATTTTCCGTGGTTTTGCGCTTCCCGGAAGTCCCGGATCTCTCGGTCTTCTCCTCAGAAGTCTCAAATTTTTCGTTCTCCTCCTCGGAAGTCTCAAATTTCTCAATCTCTTCCCCTGAAGCCACTGTATCGCCTAAAACGGTTGCCGGGAAATCGCCGTCCGACGCCGCACGGCTTTCGGTTTCCTCCGGTTCTTCTTTCAAATCCTCGTCGCTTAGCTTGATCGCCTCAGCGGTCAGCGGTGCGGAAACAGACTTTAAGGCCTTGCGAAGATCGATCGCGCTGCCGTAACGCTCCGTGGCATTGATCATCGTACATTTCTTTAATATCGCCCAGATCGATTCATTGATCCCATACTTATTTTCGGCAAACTCTTCGTCGTTATCCATCCTCGCATACGGATCGTCAACGACCACCTTTGTCAGTGCGTAATAGATGGATACGCCGAGGGAATAAATATCCGTCCACGCGCCCTGTCTGCCTTTTTTGGTATACTGCTCGATGGGCGTATAGCCGGGTTTCATGACCACGGTAAGGTTGGAGGAGCTTTCCGTCAGTATCTGACGCGCAGCCCCGAAATCGATCAGCTTTACCTTTCCATCGGAACAGATCATGATATTATCAGGTGAAATGTCCCTGTGCAGGACGCCCGCACTGTGCGTGACACTGAGTGCAGCAACGATCTTATCCATGATATAGAGAGCCTGACCATCGTTAAGCCTGCCATGCCTTTTTACATAGTTTTTCAGCGTGATACCGCTTAAGTATTCCATGACAAGGTAGACGGTATTGTTCGCGCGGAAATAATCATAGACGCTGACAATATTGGGATTTCCGTTGAACTGCGAGACCATTTCCGCTTCCGTATAGAACTTCTCCGCGCCTTTTTCAAAAGTCTCTGCAGACTTATTATCGGCAACGGATACCTCCGTGCTCCCAGGATGGCGGTAGGCGATTCCGTTTGGATAATATTCTTTTACAGCAATAGTCTTATCCATTCTAAGATCGTAAGCAAGATAAGTGATACCGAAACCGCCCTTTCCCATGACCCTGCCGATGATAAACTTATCGCCAAGCTTAGTGCCCATCGGAAGTACGATCGGGTCAGGCGTAAACTCCGCTTTATGGAAGCCGCAGCAGGGGCAGGTCTCACTGTCGATTTCAGAAAAACAGCTTTCACAAAGTTTTTTGTGATTGATCTCTATCATACCTATTTGCTCCTTTTAATTGCTGAACAATTTCGCGATCAGCCGTTTCACGGGATTATCCGTATTGTCAGAGACGTTGAGATTTGCAGGCACCTTTATCGCTTTCCGTTTGAGCCTGATCGCTAAAAGTGCATCGGCAAACTCCTGCGAGGATTGATATCTGTCCATATATCTGACCTGCATAGCTCTTTTCATGACCCCGTACAGCTCCGGATTTATTTTTCTCATAGCGGTTTCAAAATCCGAATCATCCTCAAATCTGTTCTGAGGATCCTCCGGGATCTGTTTGGTAAGCGCATAATATAATGACGCGCCAAGCGAATAAATATCAGTCCATGGTCCTTGTTTTCCGTTACGCATATACTGTTCGAGCGGTGCAAAGCCCGGTTTTAATATCACCGATAAAAGCTGCGAGCCTTCAGGATATACCTGTCTTGCGGCACCAAAATCAAGCAGCTTTATGCTTCCGTCGTGGCACAGCATCATGTTATCGGGAGAAACGTCTCTGTGCAGGACGTTTTTTTTGTGGATATCCACCAGTGCGGCAGCTACCCTGTCCGCAATGAACAGTGCCTGTTCCGCCGTGATGCAGCCGCAGCGCAGTACATAATCCTTGAGCGTGATCCCCGAAAGATATTCCATCGTAAAATACGCGGTATTGTTTTCGTAGAAAAGCTGATACACCTTGACAATATTGGGATTTTCCGAAAATTCAGAAATAAAGCGTGCTTCATTATAAAACTTTTCCACACCCTTCTGAAACATTTCCGCCGACTTTTTATTACGTACCATAAGCCCTGTCTGACCGGCGCTTCTAAGCGCGATCTCGACCGGAAAATATTCCTTGATCGCAATAATATGTTCGTATTTCACATCATAGGCCTGATAGGTAATGCCAAATCCGCCCTTGCCAAGAACTCTGCCGATCAGAAAATTTCCCATAAGAATGCTCCCCACCGGCAGAACCATATGATCCGGCACATAGCTTTCCGAGGAATATCCGCATTTTTTACAAGGTTCTTTTTTGATCGGCGAAAAACACCCCGAACACAACAGCTTGTTACCGAGAGTAATCATTGATGATTCTCCTTACTATTATCATATTTCTCAACATAAATCAATTCGTTTCGGATGGTCCGTCCGCAGCATTTTCATCGGACGGCTCACTTGTCGGAGAATTATCCGATGGTCCGTCCGCAGCATTTTCATCGGACGGCTCACTTGTCGGAGAATTATCCGATGATCCGTCCGCAGCATTTTCATCGGACGGCTCGCTTGTCGGAGAATTATCCGATGGTCCGTCCGCAGCATTTTCATCGGACGGCTCGCTTGTCGGAGAATTGTCCGATGAGCCGTCCGCAGCATTTTCATCGGACGGCTCACTTGTCGGAGAATTGTCCGATGAGCCCGGCAGCGGGCTGGAATAAGTACCTTCTAAATGGGGACTTCCGGCATCCGGCTCATCGTGACCGCCATGACTCTTTCTATTGTCAAGCCAAAACAGGACTCCCGCCACTGCTGCGATCACGACTGCCGCGATCACGATCGGAAGCAGCAGGCTTTTCTTTTGGAGCTTTTGAGGCTTTAGCCGCTTTCGTTCAGAAACGGCAGGCTCTTTGACCTTATCCTGTTCCTCAAGGTAAATGATCCCACAGATTGCAGTGTAGTTGTCACCCTTGTTCTCAGCGCGGAGAAGATGCCTCTTAAGCATGTACTTAAGCCATTTCTCGGCACTTTCAGATTTTAGCAGATCCATTTCCATTTCGGTTTCATAGACATATTCCCAAAAACCGTCGCTGCATACCAAGAAAGCGTCACCGCTCTGTATTTCGATAGGCTGATAACGCTTTTTGATATTCAATACTTTCTCGCTTCCAAGTACCTTCAGCAGCCGAGAACGATCTTCACTGCCGCGGATATCCTCCGGACGCAGCATCCCCATATCGACGGACGCCTGACAGACGGAATGATCCTTTGTCATGGCAATGAGCTTGCCGCCGCGAAAATAATACACCCTGCTGTCCCCGACATTCGCGTAGATGAATTTTGCGTCTTCCGTAAATGCCGCGGCAACGGTGGTTTTTCCACCGTCGCCTTTATTCAACACCTCAATATTGGCCTCTTCAAGAAGACGCGTAATCTCTTCACTGGTATACCCGCCATGGCAGCTGCGCTCAAAATAATCCACTGCCGCCGTTGACGCTCTTTCACCTTCCGAGTGACCGCCAAGGCCGTCCGCGACAACAAATATTCCCTGTTCGGGAAGGCACAGACATGCATCCTCGTTGATCTCATGTCCTGCCGCACAACTATATTTTGCCGAATCAATTATCATTACGCGATCCTTTCCCGCTTAATATTTTATCTGGAAGAGCTGCTCGGCGCTTCCAAGATAGAAGTATGCGCCGTCCGGGATAAATACTGGAACATTCGGGATCAGCTTCTGACCGTTTCCTAAATAGGTACCGTTACTCGAACCACAGTCAATGATCTCAAATCCGCTGTTTGTCTGTCTGATCTGGCAATGTACACCCGAAATGCCCTTTGCATCAACAGGATAAGATACATTGCATTTCTGCGAATTTCTTCCGATCGTTACGCTGCCGTTGATGTTGAACGTCCGGTTTGCCATCATACCCTTCATCCCGGTGATGACCGCATTGTTGGACGCAGGCGCAGAAACACGCTGTCCTGTATAATTTGCTGAACCTGATACTGAGGCACCCTTTTTCTTAGACTTAAGAACGATCACCACAACAACGCCCACGATCACAACGGCTGCCGCCGCAATCACTACGATCGTTATGGGGAAGTCGTTTTTCTCCGTCTCTGCGGGCTCGCCTTCCGCAGGAAGACTCTCTGCAGGCTCATTTTCATTGGAATCACTCTCCGCAGAATCGTTATCTGCCGGCGTACTCTCCGCCGGATCGCTCCCGGCAGACCCGGAATCAGATGCCGTTGCCAGAGTATACGGTACGTTGTAGCTGTCAAGGAATGTCACAAGCTCCTGCGCAATGGTCGCGTTACTGCCTTCTGCGGCCGTTCCATAGGTCACCCATGTGTTTACGCCGATGACCTGTCCGTCGGAATTTACAAGCGGACCGCCGGAGTTTCCTCCCGATATCGCCGCATCATGCTGGTAAACTTCATAACCGCGCTGATTTTGCTCACGGCGGAACTGCTTGGAGATCACGCCTCTGGTCAGAGTGACGTCCTTTACGCTCATTGTCTTGTAATCCTGAAGATAGTTGCCATAATCGGGGTAACCGATCGCGTAAACGGTCTCGCCGTTTGGCGCAATTTCTGTATTCAGCGTTACGGCGTTTCTTTTATCCGTCGATTCCGGCAGACGCAGCACAGCAAGGTCTCTGTCCTTGTCTATCGCGTATACCTCAGGGATCATAAAATCATTCGCCATGACCGAAAACCACACCGTAAGATCGGCTGTGTTATAGTCCTCGCCTAATACGTCAGTGATCACGTGGGCATTCGTCACAATGAACTCTACCGGCTCACCGGGCGTTCCGATCGCGAACCCGGTGCCGGATACCGTCACGCCCAAGTCCTCCTCCGAGTTAATCCCATACGCCGGATATTCCCACACATTTACATGTCTGGTGATAAATACAACGCTGTTCTGCGCGTCCTCGAGCGAGTCCGCCCATGCCGTTACAGGAATATAAAGTGCAATCACCGCCGCCGTTACCAGAACAGCCATCATTCGAAATAATTTTTTCATATTTTTTTCCCTTTCGATTCTTTTTCCTCTCGACTATTTCATAAATCCAAGTACGATCGCCGTAAAATTATCCTGATCAGAATAACCCTTTGAAAGCACTCCTGCCTCAATCCTCTCCGCCGCCTCATACGCATTGTCCGTAAGCGCCTCAGTCAATTCGGCGGATGTCAGCGCGTTGTACACGCCGTCGCTGCAAATCAGTATTTTATCCTTATCCTGCGGCAGGAACGGCTTAGCGTTCGCCTCGGGATTAATACCGTTCTTGCAACCGATATACTGCGCAAGCGCATCCTTTTTTGCATCGCCGCCCGCATCCTCAAAAGTCATATCACCCGATATCACGTCCTCAATCAGGCAATTGAGATAATCCGTATCCTCGTTGAGTGCAGTGAGCGTATCGCCGCGTGCAAGATAGATCCTGCTGTCTCCGGCAGTACACCAATGCACTCCCGACGGCAGGCACATCACAACCGCCGCAGTTGAACCGCCCTTCATCCCGCTTGCAAGGACGTGATTGTTGATCATCCGCAGCGACTGAGCAAGATGGATGCCTGCGGGAACGTTCGGATTGCGCTTTTTCTGCATTTCCAGCATTGCCGAAACAACATAGGCACTGATCTGCGCCCCACCGGACAATCCGCCCATGCCGTCCGCGACCATCGCGGTGAAGCCCTGCTTTTTAATCTCAGTTTTATCAATGGAAGAAAAACCAAAGCTGTCCTCCTGATAATTTCTTGCGCCCTGATTGTTGATACATCCGAACGAAATCTTCGTCACATTCGAGTCCGCAAATTTCATACGGACAAAAAGATTGTTTCCTCTCATAATCAATACGTGTAATTTTCATTGCAGAAGCTTCTAAATACATATGTAGCAGTTCCGAGCTGAATTTTGTCATAATCACTCAGCTCAACCGGCGTTAACAGTAAGCCGTCATTATGATAGACATTGTTCTTGCCCTTTCCGAGCACCGGGCTTAAGAAGAACTTCCTGTTTCGCGAGTCATACGCGATGACGGCATTGCCATCCGACGATACGGTTTTGTCGAAAGACAAATTGATGTCAAACTTCTGTCCCCTGCCTATGGAATTCTGCTCGCCATGGATATTGTAGGCCGTTCCGGCCTTTTCACCATCCACCGCAACAAGCCACCCCCTTACAGGAGAAACACCTGCCGTGGTCTCATCGAGTGCGACGGTCACGCTCATTCCGGCCGTGTCACGACCGGGAACCTGACTTTCAGCCGGCATAGAGGGTGAAAACGCCTGACTATCAACGGGCATCGTGGATGGAAATATCTGCTCATCAACGGGAACCGTAGGCGGAAATGCCTGCCCGTCAACCGGAACCGTGGCGGGAAAACCGGAGGGCGCTCCCATATGTCCGATCGGCTGAAAACCGCTGCTGCCATCGTTTCTGCAGTAGGGACACTCACTATTTCTTTTTTCGTCATAGATATGACCTTTCGGGCATTGTTTCATATAAATTTATCCTTTCCTGTCGATTTTGTATTTTCTTGCATAAATTGTGGGACTATTGTATCATAAGGCGCTGCGCAAAAGGTGTGCAAACCTGCACACAGCACCCGGTACACATAGCGCTGCGCCGACAGCACCGCCTTTTGCACATTTCCATCAGTGCATCCGATGATCGCTTTTTTATTCGTTCCTTTGGCATGGGTCTACTATGACATCCGCCGCCCGCTCTCGCTGATGCTCATTCTATCATGTCAGGTGTCCGCATTGGTGTGCAATTCCGCCTACAACGAATTTTTCAAAGATTCTTTTCAGCACGGCTGCGGATTACGCGCAAAAAAAGACGAACCTCCCATCTATGGAGGTCCGTCCTGCATATCACATTTATGAAATACTGCTTAGAAAATCTTCATTCTTTTTGACGCCAGCGCCTGTCTGATGTCCTCACGCATGGTAAGAACCGCCTGTCTGGACGCGTCCGCAAAGTGCGCCTCTCCAAACTGGCTGTACGCTTCCTGCCTGTATGCTGCGATAATACCGCGCGAAGAATTCACGATCGCGCCAAGCCCGTCTTTGTTGAAGAAATGCACAAGATCCGCGCCCTTTCCGCCCTGCGCGCCGTACCCAGGCACGAGAATATACGCATTCGGCATCATCTTTCTGAGCCGCATGCCCTCCTCCGGGTAAGTTGCGCCGACGACTGCTCCGACCAGGCTGTAATCCCCTTCCATGCAGTCTGCGCCCCATTTTACAACTTTCTCGGCAACATGTTCGTAGAGGGGCTTTCCGTCAATCAGACGGTCCTGAAACTCCCCGCTGCTTGGATTGCTTGTTTTTACCAAAACAAAAATTCCCTTCTTTTCTTCTCTGCAGACATCCACGAATGGTTTCACGCCATCGGTTCCCAGATAAGGATTGACCGTTGCAAAATCCTCGTCAAAAGCCGCAAAGCTTCTGCTTCCGATCTGCACGCGTCCCAAATGCGCCGCTGCATATGCCGCCGACGTGCTGCCAATATCGCCGCGCTTTACATCCCCGATGACGACAAGTCCTTTTTCTTTACAGTAATCCACCGTCTTCTGGAAAACAGTCATCCCCGGAACGCCGAACTGCTCATACATTGCAATCTGAGGCTTTACCGCCGGGATCAGATCATATACCGCGTCAACGATTGCTTTGTTATACTGCCAGACTGCCTCGGCAGCACCGGCGGGCGTCTCTCCGAATTCCTCAAATGCCTGCTTTCTGATATGCTCCGGTATGTAGGAGAGCATCGGGTCTAAGCCGACTACAATGGGCGCATCCGTTTTCTGTATCTTCTCAATCAGCTTCCGAATCATGGTTACAGCGCTACCCCCTCTAAGTCTTTCAATACATAACGGTTCTCAATATAATCCTCGAACTGTTCCCGCGTAATCCACTCCCAGCCGCCAAACTCTTCCGGAAGTACGAAAGCGGCGTCATCCGCCTCAATGCTGCACTCATAAGCAAGTCCCACACACTGGGTATCTCCGATCATCTGCGACCATGTATAAACGATCTTTTCGATGGAACCCTCCACACTGATCGTATCCCGGATCACACGCAGCACTGCTATGTCCGGCGCTTCTCCGTATGCGACTTCGCCGTCAAAAAACTCCCATACAAACGGGTCCGGAATCCTGTCATCCACCCATCTCTTGATAACAAGATACTTATCGTCTTTTTTGACAATTCCTTTGACACGCAAAAATAAGTCGTTCATGCTTCATCCCTCACATTCTGCCGCTTTCACGGCTGATCATGCGCGCGGAGTCCGCTTTTGCCCCTCCCCGGCGCGCTGTTATACATTTTTCCGGCACGCTTTCCGGCTGCACTGTCCTGCTTTTTCCGCGCACCTTCACTTCATGCTTTCCTATCTTGTGCGCAGAAACTCATACTCTCTCTGCGCCCGCTCATCATCAGGGTAAGCGGCAAGATAATTCTCCATCAGCACACATGCTTTTTTGAAGTCTCCCATATACTCGTAAGCAACAATCTCATTGTATTTCAGCGTCTGCATCACGTCCATATTGTTCATCGCAATGCCGCTTGCAATCGCATCAAGCGCCGCCTGATAATCCCCGGCAGCAAGCTTACAGCTTCCAAGCTGATTATAGATTGCCGCACTATCCCCATAATTGGACAGATAATTGACATAGATAGACGCTGCAAAATTAATATCGCCTGTCGCCTCATACGCCTTGCCAAGCTCTAAGACAATCGTTTCATTCGTATTCGCTTTATTCGCACTGTCCAGATAGGTGCAGGCATTCTCATAGTCGCCCATATAATAGCAGATGCGCCCCTTCTCATAGTCGGACATGCTGCGGCTCCCGGCGCTCATGGCATCCTCCAGATAGGTCTGCCCCTCCTGTGTATAGCCATATTTATCCAGGATCAGATAAATGTCGATATACATCGAATAGTTATCCTTATTCAGGCTGACTGCCCTGTCAAAATCAGAAACTGCCTGATCATGATAACCCATCGAAATCGCAGCGGTTCCGCGCAGATAATACGCCTGCGCTTCCTTCGGCTTCAGCGCAAGAATCGCACTGTAAGTATCGAACGCACTCAAATAATCCCCGCTTTTATAATAGGCTGTCGCAAGATAATAGTTGATATCAAATTCCAGACTTGTCAGCGTACCGTCACAGCAGGCAAGCGCCTTCAAAAAAGCATCAACCGCATCGCCATACTGCATCTTCCCAATATAAGCAATCCCTTTCGCACGGTATAAAAGCTCACGGCTCTCCCCCGCTGCCTCCCCTGCCTCAAAACAGGTGAGCGCGTTATCATATTCAGCGCTTTCTATGTAATCCATCCCCGCCTGCAGGTTCGTGCTTTTCTTACTGCCGCCGCATGCCGCACAATGAAAGAGCACAAAACCCGCAAGAAGCGGTATCGTCATTTTTCGAAGGTTCATCCGTCGTAATTCCTCTTTTTTATGACCAAAAGAAAACATGACAGGCACATTTTCTTTTTCCCCTATCATCAACGTGATCTGTTATAGTGTAGCATACTTTCCATCCGCGCGCCACAAGATATTAAAACGTTTCTAACGTTTCAACGTTTCTAACGTTTCAACGTTTCTAACGTTTCAAATGAGCGCAAGTTCCGAAAGCGCACAAAGAATGCCGTCTTCTTCCACACATGCCGTCACCTTATCCGCCACATTTCTGACCGGTTCCACAGCATTTCCCATCGCAATTCCAAGTCCCGCAAACTGAAGCATATCCAGATCATTAAAACCATCGCCGAACGCAATGGTATCTCCCTGCGTATAACCGGCATATCCCATCAGCCGCTTCATTCCATAAGATTTCGTAATTCCGGCAAGCGTCACTTCTCCGCTCGACTCATCCGCCTGCGCAAAGCTTGTCACTGTCACATCAAACGCCGGCGCAAGTGCCTCCGCGATCTCCGAGACCGGATAAGGGGAATCATAATAAATCATCTTTTCAATATCCGTACGCTGCTCCGGCTCCTCATCCAGCGTCATTCCCCCGAACACCTGCCTGACCTGCTCCTTCGTCACACAAAACTTCTCCTCAAATAATGTCAGGATCGCATACTCGTTCCTGCTTGTAGCAATGGCTCCCTGTACAGTCTGCAGGCAATATGGAATCCGTTCTTTTGAAAAAAAAGATACGAAACTGCGCAATGCTTCCGCAGAAACCGTCTTATGGCTGATGCACTGCCCCTGCCACTCCACATAGGCGCCCGCTGCCGCGACAATGCCGTCAAATTTTTGTTCCAGAAGCCACGGGTAAATCTGAAACTTGCTCCTCCCCGTGCAAATGACGAGTTTATGCCCGTTTTCCCTTGCACGCCGCAGCGCTTCCTTCGTGGAAGGCGGCATGGTTCCGTCAAACTGCACCAGCGTTCCGTCCACATCAAAAAAGATCAGTTTCCCAAGCATCTAATCCTTCCATCCCTTCCGCACTGTGGCAAACCCTCAAAGCCTGATAAAAATGCCGGTATTTCAGGCATTTTTATCACTGCACGATGTAAACAGACGCAGTGCATTTTTGTAACATATGTTATCCATCATATGCGCACCAAAGCGTTTAGAAAGCGCCTCCAACAGGTGCGGCATTCCCTCCCCGTTACCCCACTCGGGCTGCTCCGGTATGCCGTCGTAATCCGAGCCGAGCGCGGCCGCAGCGCTTCCCGCGCAGTTTATGATGTGCTCCAAATGCCGCGCAACTTCCTCCACACTCCCTGAAACACCGTTCTCTTTTAGAAACGGTGCATGAAAATTCACGCCCACAACTCCGCCGTTTTCTCCGATGGCCCTCAGCTGCTCATCCGTTAAATTTCTCGGATGCGCACACAGGCTTCTGGCACAGGAGTGGGACGCGGCAACCGGCTTTCCTGCCATATTTATCACATCAAAAAAACCCTGATCGGATAAATGGGAAACGTCCACGATCATGCCGAGTTCCTGCATATACGCCGCCGCCTCAAATCCCGCGCGCTTTAATCCGCCTTCCCTGCCGTTCGGATATCCCAGACAATTTTCGTAATTCCAAGTCAGTGTCAGCATGCGCACACCGTCCGACCACATCCGGTCAAGACGCTGATAAAGCGTCTCCGGTACGCTTTTTGGGTTCCCGGCATCCGCCGCGTCACTCATCGAGTTCCCGGCATCCGCCATTGCGCAGTCACTCATCGGATTTCCGGCATCCGCCGCCGCGTCACTCACAGGGTTTGCGGCACCGCTCCCGCACGCATCACATGTTCCGTCCAAAAGCAGTTCGCCGCCTTCCACAGTCAGAACCGCACCGACTCTGCCGTCTGCTTCCGCATCCGCAAGTTCCTCTGCCGTACCTGTCCGCCGTATGATGTCCCCGTTCTTTTCAATCTCCTCAAAAAAGAAATCCCGAAGCTCCTCATAACGCTTCCACGGTGATACGCCCCTCTGTTCACATGCCCTGCGGTCTATAAAGACGGCAAAACACTGCGCAAGCGCCCCTGCCTCCCGCAGCCGGACAAAATCAAGCTGCGTCCGGTGATTGCTTCGCATGGACAATTTCTGTTCCTCACATGCAGTCAGCGTATCACAATGTAAGTCAAACCACTTCATCCTTCTCCTTTATCTGGTACGGCGTCCGCCTGCAGCTTTTGCCTGCGGCAGCATTCACCTGCGGCTTTTACCCGCTGCTTTTGCCACGGCAGCGTCTGCCGGCTTCATAGCCCACCGTCCGAATCGTTCCCATATCCTTAACCTATTCTATCCAGATTTTCCAGTAAACATGCCGCCGACACGATTTCTCTTCTCCTGCAGGATCTCCGGCAGGAGACCGCCGCCATAAATGCTTTATTCAATATAGTAGAGCCTCCGTTCCTCCGGAGTCAGCGCTGCGGTATCTCCGAGTACCTCCCACGCTTCTTTCACCAGCCGCTCAAGATCATAAAGCGGGTAGGAATACAATGCTGTTCCCGTTGCGGAGTAAACTTTGCCCAATTCCACGGAAACCGCTGCACAGCGCGGTATCCGGTACACAACATTGTTATCCGCATCCAGAATATAAGAATCACCTGAGCTGTCCATCTCCCTGCACAGAAGCGTACGTCCTCCGCCTAAGTCTTTCCAGTCAGAAACGCCGTTCAGGTCCCGGTACGACTGCACGAGTGCAAAGCTTCCGGCATCATAGATTTCAAGCCGGTTATCCGTATAACAGACATAAAAATATGATCCATCCGGCGAGAAACCGACGCTCTTGATGAAAGCAGTCTGCGCATCCATCTGTGCAAAGGGTTCCTTCTCACCAAAACGGAAGCGCTGAAGCTGCATCGTACCCTGATCCACTGCCAGATACGTCTCCCCCGCGGAGTCTGCCGCCATCATGCTGCATGCCGTCGGAAGTTCATACCGCTCACCGCTCCCGGTATCAATGCAAATATCAAAATCATAGCTGTCATACTCAATGATAAATCTCCCATCCCCTGAAGCCAGAAGCTTCGTCAGATCATCATCCGGACAAATCTCCGTCACCTGAAGGGAAGGAAATTCCATTTTACACAGACCGTTCCCATGTCCGTTATAATAAAGTGTCTCTCCGGAAAAAGTCCAGTTGTAAATGATCTCGCCCGCACTTTTAATCAATTCTCCCGTTGCGGAGTCATACAGGCGTACATCATCTTTCGTAATGACCACAAAATCATCATCTATGACAAACAGCCCTTTCACCGTCTCGCCCTGAGCCTCAGCGTCATATTGGTACAGTATCTCATCGGAACGCATATCATAGACAAGATAGCTTTCGTAATCATAGAGAAAGAGCCTTCCCTTCTGATCAGTATCCGTGCGGTAATAAAAATTCCCGGTATTTGCAGTTTCCTGTCCGTTCGCACCGAATGCGATCCGGTGCAGATAAATACAGTTTGACGCCCGCTGCTGTGAGATCAGCGTATCACGTGCGTTCAATACATCCAGCATCCACTTCCCGTCCGGCTCTAAATAAGTCCGGGTAACAATCCCCATATCCGTCATCACATCAAAGCGCATCGTCCCGTCATCGAGCGTCGCCATGATCATCCGGTTCTCATTATCCACTCCAAGTCTCAGTACATTTGCGGAATAATGCAGTTCCTGCACCGGGCTGCCGTCCCTCTTAGAAACCATGCAGACATTTTTCCCGCTCGTATAAACAACCGATTCTCCGAACAGCCTGACCGGTCCTCCCTTACTTTCCGTATCATCGATCTGCCACCGGATCCTTCCGTCCGCCTCATAGCAGGTCAGCGACTGCCCGACTTCAAGGCCTTCGTTCGAAGACAGAGCGCTTCCGATTGCCACAATATAGCTGACACCGTCCGAATCGCAGCAGATTGCGGATATGTAACGGTGCGGAATCTGATATTCCGCCAACACTTCCGCATTTTCGGAATCAATCGAGATCCCCCGCGCAGCATCATCCCCCCGGACAAAATGATAAGCGGCGCCGTCCCCATAAGCGCCTTCAAACAGCAGACGCGAGCCATCCTCAGAAAAAGTCAGATTCCATCCAATGGTTCCTGCCTGCTCCTCATCCTCATAGCAGGCGATCAGCGTACCGTCCGCCGCATCATAGACAGCAACCTGATAACTGTTCTGCGCGACCGCAAATTTGCTTAAGTCCGGTGAGACCGCAAGCGCAACGACTCTGACATCCGGAATGGCATACTGTCTGCTCAGGCTGCTGCTGTCCGCACATACAACGCTGTCCTCCGTTACATATAACACCCGTTCTTCATCTAAAAAAGCGGGCCGTATCTCATACGTTGTGTTGACCGACTCCTGTCCTTTGGCTAACAGTGTTCCCTCCCTGACATCCCAGCAGTAAAGCTGTCCCATGGTGTCCACGGAAGCAAGCCGCGTGCCGGACGGTGATTCTGACATCACAACCGTCTGTGCATCGTGTTCCAGCAAAGCAAAAGGACAATGTTCGGTGCCGTTTGCATAGACCTGCAGAATCTCGGCAAGCGCTGCCTCGGTCTGCGCCACGATCGGCCTGTCCGGGGCCGCAAGATCATCCGGAAGTCCTTCAAGTGCCACGAGCAGGGCACGCCGCCTGTCCCCGTTCTCATATAACTGGAGCGCCGTCTCACTTAAGGAACGACTCTGAAATGCATATAAGGACTGCGCCTGCGCTGCAATTTCCTCGGATTGTGTGAGGATTTCTTTGGATTGTTCCGCAATTTCCTCGGACTGCGCCATGATCTCTTCCGACTGCGCTGAAATATGATCGGACTGCAGTTTGATCCGAAACGCCTGATAGGCGCTGAATGCGCCAAATAAAAACAGTGCGCCGGCAGCCGCCGCAGCCGTAACCAGCATACGTTTGAGCCTCCGCATTTTGTGGCGCTGGCGCAGGTCGTCGTACGAACAGCCCAGCATCGGCGCCGCAAGTCTTAACATTTCCTGCCGGATCTTTTTATTTACCTCCGCCTTCGATTTCCCGCGCACATCCGCGGCAAGCGGCTCGACCGGAACTTCCTGAATTGTGACGGAACCATCGTCTCCCACAACCTCTTTTTTGATCATGCGGAGCGGTTCCGGAAACGCCTCGTCCGGCTCTCCTTCAATCAAAACAGCAAACACATGATCCATTCCGCGCAGGGAAATGAACGTCTCAATCTCCCGCTTGCACCAAAGTGATTCCAAGATACGCGGAGAACAGATGACGATCAGATTTTCCGAGGAAGAAAGCGCCTCCATAATCGGTTCGGACAGATTTCCCGCGAGCGGAAGCTCGTCCCTGTCTCTGAAAATCCGCCGGATGCTCTTTTTCGCCAACTCCTTTGTCTCTTTATCGGCAAGCTTCGGCACCTTAAAAGTCTCAAGCCTGCGCTGAAGTGTCTGTGCAACATACAAATCCAATGGTGCGTGGCGGTAACTGATAAAGGCATCGTAACGAAACTCTTCTTTTAATTCATCGTCTCTCATCCCCGGTAATCTCCTCATAGGTCTGTCCAAAAATATGCCGCTCAATGATGTAAATGTCATGCGCATCGTCCGCGCGGGCGGCGATCATATCTCCCGGATTGCCCAGCATGTAATTGACGGTATCCCACGCCGTAAAAATCTTTGTCTGGCGGTCGATCTTCTTTGCATATACAAGTGTCTCCCCCGTAGGCACACAGCTTTTTACAAAGCCGGACACATTTCGGACGCTGCCGTCTAAACGGTTATGTACACTCGGAATATATTCTGTCCGCACTGTATACGGCTCGCTTCTCCTCTGATAGGTCCTTGCAAACTTTTCGGCACGGATTGGATATACTTCACCCTGAATCCCGACCATCAGATAAATATCATCTGTTACGTTAATTTCAAGATCGCCTTCCAGCGTCCGCACGAGCAGCGGCGTCCCTGCCGGATAGAGCGTGCCAAGCTCTACAAACCCGAGCGGCAGTTTCTTCTTTCTGTAACACTTCATGCCCGACAAGTCGATCTCATAGTCCTTCGCATAAATCACTTCATAACTTTTAAGATATTCTGCGATCCGACGTTCAAAATAAACTTCCAGCTCTTCCCCCGGATATTTGCCTGCAAACAGATCGGCGCGGATAAATCCGCCCGCCTTCTCTGCATGTCCGCCTCCGGAACCGATTCCTTCCGTGAAAAAAGAAGCAAGATCGCTTGCCTTGATCTCTTTTTCACAGCTTCGAAACGACAACTTATAGCCGTCGGAAAGCGTGCTGTAGATCACACAGGTATTCACCACATCGGTCTGCAGTACAAAGTCGCTCACAATGCCAAGTATGTTTAAGTCGCAGGGTTTCACCTTAACAATCGCAAAACGGTACTGTTCCAGAATGCGGTGGTGTAAGAGTGCGTCGCCTGCAATCTCCAGTTCCCTGCTGGACAGGTTTGTATTTTTTAACTGGGAAAAGATGCCGCGGTCATAGAGCAGTTCATCGCGCATATCCTTATCCATCGGGTGATAAATATCGCCAAGCTGTCCCGTATCCATATACAGGCCGTAATAGAGCGCCGTCGCAAGTTCCGTATCCGCATTGACGTCGTACCCCGCCTCGCACAAAAGCTGCCAGACAAGTGTCGCACAGCTCCCATAGCTGCTTTTGATCTCAATAAACGCTTCCTGTACTTCCGACAGAGCCGCCCTCTCGTCCCGCTCATGATGGTCGATGACCGCAACCGCCCGTGCCGGAAAACGCGTCGTATTGCCTCCGCCATACTGGCAGTCCGTCATAATCAGCAGCTCCGGCTCCTCAATCGAAGAAACGTATTCAACCGGAATCTTCAGCGCCAGGATCATCAGCACCAGATTACTCTTGCCTGCCTCAGATCTTCCGCTGTATACAAATCGTACCCTTTTTCCCTTCTGGGAAAAATAGCGGTATAGACCAAATCCCGATGCAAGAGCGTCCGCATCGGGATTATCATGACACTGGATCACAATCTCTTCAAACCGTTCCAGCTCCTGTAATCGCATTATGTTCCCCCTTTGGTTTCAACATGATTTAGGGAAGCGGTGACGAATCAGCGCTTCCCTAGTATTATAACAAACATAAAGGGGTTTTTCCACCTCTAAAATCCACGGATTCTGTCTCCGCTGTCATCCCCGGTTTTTTCTATCTTCTGGATGACCACATCATATCCGTAATCGGCGCTGACCTGCACGTGTACGCGGTCTCCCTGCCTGTGCCCGATCAGTGCCGCTCCAAGCGGCGATTCCTTGCTGATCAGCCCGTTTAAGGAGTCCTCGCGCACCGTCGTCACGATGCGGTAAGTCTCCGTCTCATGTTCTTCTTCAAAAAGAACCGTGACTGTGTTATTCAATCCAACCTCATCCGCTTTCGAATCGTCGGATATCACAACAGCAGTCCGCACCATACGTTCCAGATAACGAATGCGGCTCTCGTTGCGGTTCTTTTCTCTTTTTGCCGCATAATATTCAAAATTCTCACTCAGATCCCCCTGCGCACGCGCCTCCTTGACTGCCTCGATCAGCTTTGGACGCAGGACGAGCTTTCGCTCCTCGATCTCCGCCTCGATCTTCGCGAGATCGGACGCCGTTAATTCATCATGCATTGCTTTTCTCCCCTCATTTCCATTCCGCCTTCCTTTGCCGGACAACACCACTTTGATTCTCTATCGGTTTGACTGCTGTCAGACAGGGCCCTGCCGTTTCGCTGCCCGGCTTTACCGGATTGTGCTTTTTTGTTTCACCATTCGGCTTTTGCCAGATGTCGCTTTACTTTCCAGATAGTTCCTCCGGCATTGTACTTTTTACACATCCAGACCCGCCATATCCGTATACATATCAAGCAGGCCGACCGTCTCATTTGCCGGTCTGCCGTACATATGACAGCATTTATGGGATACCTGTTTTTCTTCCTCCATCGTCTCATCCACTTTAACGCTCATGCGGACGACGCCCTGCGCCGACTCCGTATCCAGATGCCGCATGATCTCTTCGATCATGGCATCCTCGTCTGTATGCTCCTCCGGCTTATCCGGCTTCTCTGTCCGTCCCATAACTGCACTCCTCTCCACTGGATACCCGATGGGCGTTTTGAAAACGCCCTGTATCTCTGTTATGCCGTTACCGCATTGCCCGTATACAGCTGATAATACTTACCCTGCTGCTCAATCAGCTGATCGTGCGTACCGCGCTCAATGATGCGCCCCTGCTCGAGCACCATGATACAATCGCTGTTTCTTACAGTCGATAAGCGGTGGGCGATCACGAACGTGGTCCTGCCGTTCATCAGCGCATCCATGCCCTGCTGCACCAGTTTTTCCGTTCTCGTATCAATCGAACTCGTCGCCTCATCCAATATCAAAACCGGCGGGTCGGCAATCGCAGCGCGCGCAATTGCCAGAAGCTGGCGCTGTCCCTGACTCAAATTTGCGCCGTCGCCGTGCAGCATCGTCTGATAGCCGTCCGGCAGCCGCCTGATAAACCCGTCCGCATTGGCAAGCTTCGCGGCGCGGATCACTTCCTCCTCCGTCGCGTCAAGTTTTCCATAACGGATGTTTTCCATAACTGTTCCGGTAAAAAGATGCGTATCCTGCAGCACGATACCGAGCGAACGCCGCAGATCCGCTTTCTTGATCTTATTGACATTGATGCCGTCATAGCGGATTTTTCCGTCCTGAATATCATAAAAACGGTTAATCAGATTCGTAATCGTCGTTTTTCCTGCTCCTGTTGCCCCGACGAACGCAATCTTCTGTCCGGGCTTTGCATACAGCTCAATGTCATGCAGAATGATCTTGTCATCGCGGTATCCGAAATCCACATGGTCGAACACCACATCACCCTGCAGCCTGACATAGGTTGTCGTATCCGAATCTTTGTGATAGTGCTTCCATGCCCAGATGCCGGTTCTCTCCTCACATTCGTAAAGAGTGCCGTCCGCATTCTCCTTTGCGTTGACAAGCTCCACATAGCCGTTGTCCACTTCCGGCTCCTCATCCATCAGCTTAAAGAACCGGTCCGCGCCCGCAAGCGCCATGACGATCGCATTAAACTGCTGGGATACCTGATTGATCGGCATGTTAAACGATTTATTTAAGTTTAAGAAGCTGGCAAGCCCGCCGAGCGTTAATCCCGATACGCCGGTAATCGCAAGCGCTCCGCCGGAAATCGCGCAGACAACATAGCTTAAATTGCCAAGCTGCATATTGATCGGTCCCATAATATTCGCAAAACGGTTCGCCTGATACGCGCTCTCAAACAGCTGGTCGTTCAGCTCGTTGAATTTTGCAAGGCTTTCTTCCTCGTGGCAGAATACTTTAACCACTTTCTGTCCGCTCATCATTTCCTCAATACATCCGTTGACTTTTCCCAAGTCACGCTGCTGGGATAAAAAGAACCGTCCGCTTAATCCCATCACCTTCTTCGTGGCGATCAGCATAATAAAGACCATTGCAAACGTGATCAGCGTCAGGGGCACATCCAGCACAAACATATAAAAGACCACGCCGATGATCGTGATCAGGCTGTTGATGATCTGCGGAATACTCTGGCTGATCATCTGGCGCAGCGTCTCAATATCATTCGTATAAAGCGACATGATGTCACCATGCGCATGCGTATCAAAATATTTGATCGGCAGGCTTTCCATTTTATGGAACAGATCGTCACGCAGATTCCTGATCGACCCCTGCGTGATGCGGATCATGATCCTCGACTGGATGAATGATGCAAGCACGCCTGCGGCATAAAATGCGCCGACCCGCATGATCGCATGGAAAAGCGGCGTAAAATCCGGATTCTCCCCGCCGAGAAGCGGCTTGATATACTGATCGATCAATGTCCGCATAAACATTGTTCCCTGAAGGGATGAATATACCGTAACCAAAATACAGAGTACAACAATAAAGTAATGTACGCCGTAATCCTTGAGCACATACTTCATGACGCGCAGAAATGTTTTCCCCGGATGCTCAATCTTCGGGCGCGGCCCCATCGGTCCTCTTCTGCCCGGACCCTTCGGCATTCCTGCGGGCGTTTCTTTTGCTGCTTCCTTCCCCGCCGCTGCACCCGGCTCCTTTGTCTGCCTGATCTGCTCCATTTTGTCTTCCGCCATGTCAGTTGTCTCCTTTCTCGTCAAAATCACCGCTGCCCGCAGTCTGCGACTCATATACCTCACGGTAAATCTCGTTCTGCGCAAGCAGCTCTTCATGCGTTCCGAAGCCCGCCACGCGCCCTTCGTTCATCACGATGATACGGTCGGCATTCTGCACGCTTGAAACACGCTGCGCAATGATCAGCTTTGTGGTGTTCGGGATTTCTTCTGCGAACGCCTTCCGGATTTTTGCGTCCGTCGCTGTATCGACTGCGCTTGTGGAATCATCGAGAATCAGGATTTTCGGTTTTTTCAGCAATGCACGAGCGATACAGAGACGCTGCTTCTGTCCGCCGGACACGTTCGTTCCGCCCTGTTCGATATAGGTTTCATACTTCTCCGGCATCTGCTCGATAAACTCGTCGGCGCAGGCAAGGCGGCAGGCGCGCCTGCACTCCTCCTCGGTCGCATTCTTATCTCCCCAGCGCAGGTTTTCTAAGATCGTCCCCGAAAAGAGCACGTTATTCTGCAGAACGACTGCAACCTGATTGCGCAGCACTTCCATATCATAATCGCGCACGTCCACGCCGCCCACATACAGGGTTCCTTCTGTCACATCGTAAAGTCTGCTGATCAGATTGACCAGACTGGACTTGGCGCTTCCGGTTCCTCCCATAATGCCGATGGTCTCACCGGAGCGGATTTCTAAATCAATATCCTTTAACACCATACTCTCAGCATCTTTTTTATAAGAAAAAGAAACATGATCAAAACGGATGCTTCCGTCGGCAACCTCCATCAACGGTTTTTCGGGATTCACAAGGTCTGATTTCTCATTCAATACCTCGCTGATACGTCTTGCGCTTGCAACAGACATCGTAATCATGACAAATACCATTGAAAGCATCATCAGGCTCATCAAAATATTCATGCAATAAGTCAGCATATTCATCAGCTGCCCTGTGGTCAGGCTGCCCAGCACGATCATTTTAGCCCCGATCCAGCTGATCAGCAGGATGCAGCTGTAGACCGTCAGGTTCATGACCGGTCCGTTCCATGCGACGATTCCCTCCGCTTTTGAAAAAATCTTGTAAATATTACCGCTCGCCCTGCGGAACTTCTGATTCTCATAATCCTCCCGGACGTACGCCTTTACAACGCGGATCGCGGATACGTTTTCCTGCACGCTCTCGTTTAAGTCGTCATATTTCGGGAAAGCCTGCATGAAATGCTTCGTCGCCATCGGTATCATGATTGCAAGCACGATGCTTAAAAGCACAACGGCCACCAGATACACACTTGCCAGACGCGGACTGATCCAGAATGACATCGCCATCGCAACGATCAAACTTGCAGGCGCACGCATTGCCATACGCAGGATCATCTGATACGCGTTCTGGATATTCGTGACGTCGGTCGTTAAACGCGTAATCAGCCCCGATGTGCTGAACTTATCAATATTGGCAAAGCTGAACGTCTGAATATTCTCATACATCGCCCGCCGCAGGTTACGCCCGAAACCGGTGGAAGCGCGTGCGCCGTACTTTGCTCCTAAAATACCGAAGCTTAAGCTGAGCGCCACCGCCAAGAGCATCAGAATCCCCATCTTATAGATATGTTCCATATTCCGGGCTTCCACGCCATTGTCGATGATGGACGCCATCATCAATGGAATGATCATTTCCATAATGACTTCCAGAATCATGAATATGGGCGTCATGATGGAATCCTTCTTAAATTCTTTGATCTGTGAACCAAGTGTCCGTAACATACCTTATGCCTCCCTTTTATGTCCTCCGTCTGCCCTATTCCGCCCGGCTGCTGCCTTCCGTCCGGCTTCCGCATTCCGCCTGACTTCCG
>DLAJ01000020.1:88011-97484 GCA_002493905.1 Lachnospiraceae bacterium UBA7050
TGACTTCCGCATTCCGCCTGACTTTCCCTATCGTTGTTCATACGTTCCAGATTATCTCTGACACGGTAAAGAAGTGCCATAAACTGTTCTGCTTCTTCGGTGCTCATACCCGCAAGCATATCCTCGTCGAGTTTCTGCATCGTCTTTTCCATCTGCATATGCTCTCTATATGCTTCTTCCGTCATAAAAATCCGCTTCAGCCTTCCGTCCTGATCCTGCGCCTTACGCACGATCAGCCCGTTTTTCTCCATCACCTGCAGCGTATTCGTCGCTGTTGCGCGTGAGATGCGGAATACCTCTTCAATATTTTTCTGATAGACCGGGTCTTCAGAATCATGATGATACAAATATCCTAAAATACCTCCCTGAAGCTGCGTGAGCGGCGTTCCCGGACGCGCACACGGCGGCCGCATTTTATGAATCTGCATCTTAATCAGATTATGGATTTCCCTCAGTTCAAAACCAAGCGGCTTCTTTCCGGTATCAAAACCCGTCTCTTTTACCATGTTGTCTGCTCCCATACGGCATTTTCAGCTTCATTCTCCATGTCAGTGCAGTTTGCTGCAATAACGCGCATGCCGGTAAAGATAAAATATAAATTGTTAGCACACTAACTTTATTACAATCACCAAATTCTGTCAATAAACCTTTTCTAAAATTTCTATAAATGATATACTGGTTACAACGTTATCCGGCAGGCTTCCGCGTGTTCCTGCCGCATGACGTTATCAACCGCGAAGGAGGTATCTCACAATGAAAAGAATCACCGCAAAAGCACTATCCGCGCTTCTTGCAAGCTCTTTGCTTCTTTCTTTTGCTTCCTGCGGGACGCCGTCGGACACGGACGCGCCGTCCTCGGATGAGGGTGCGGGAGCAGGAAATGATGCGCAGACAGCTGAAACAGAGGGCGTAACGCCCGGCCTGGATGAACCTTCACAGGGAGACGGCGCGCAGGCAGATGCGGAGCCGTATCATTTTACGCCAACGGCATCGGAGCTGATCCCCGCCGACTATGACGTCCGGATGCGTGAAAACAGAAATGAGGACGGAAGCAGAAAGTACATTCTCAGCGACATCTCACCGACAATCTGCTACGACAACCTTTCTCTCGGCTATCTGACCGAAGAGGCAAAAACATATACGCTGACGCCTGCGGAAGGGGTTATCATTGACGATGTCTCATTATCCGCCGTGGATGCCGATTATGCATCTCTTTCCGTGGAGGAACTGGCAGTGTGGGACGCTGAAAGCCGTACGCTGACCGCAAATGAAAATGCGGCGCAGGACGGCATCGTTTTTCTGGACCTGATCAAAGAGGGAGAGGTCGTTTATACCGTCAGCGTACGGGTATGCGCCGCTTATCCTGATAATCCGGGGTATGACATCAACACAGAGAGCATCAAAAGCGATGAGCTTGAGTTCTTATTTGACTATAACTCGGACGGCGAGCTTGACGAAAACTATAATGTGCACGATCCGTCCCTGACAGAAGCCGTCATCGACGGCGTCCGCTATTATTATATGGTGCAGACAGGCTGGGCAGGCGGAAACATTCTGCGCCGTTCGACGGACTTAATCCACTGGGAATATCTTGGAAAGACTACGCCCCCGGCAGAGCAGATGGCAGAATACGGCTGGTCTGATGTCAATGACTGGATGCTCACAGATTCCGCTTCCTGCCAATATTGGGCTGCGGATTTAGTTCCCGCCTCCTACGGCGGCTATTGGCTGTATACCTGTCTTGTCAACGCCGGCTATGACGAAGAAAAGCATGACCGTGTCTGCATTGTGCTGGCATGGTCCCCCACGCTGGAAGCGCGTTCCTTCCAATATGTCGGCTGCATCCTGCAGTCGATCAGCGACTATGCACAGGACGCCCTCTATTATAATGTCGTCGCACTCGACCCGCAGGTCGCTTATGATGCGGATGGAAACATGTACTTAACCTTCGGTTCTTTTGGTGCCGGAACCTACATGATCGAGTTAGACCGTGAGACCGGACTTAAGAAAGACGGGCAGACAGACTGGCTTGACGCGGACACGATCAACACTTATATGGAAGAAGCAAGGAAAACTGCAATCGGCGATACCCATTCCTATTACGGTACGCATATGACCTACTGCGCGGAGGGAAGCCTCATCACGCACCAGTATGACGTGCCGCTTGTATCCGAGGAAGGCGAAGTCACACAGGTTTATGACGATTATTATTATCTGATGACCTGTCTCGGCGTACTGTCCCGGAACTATGTTCTTTTTACTGCCAAAAGTGAAACAATCGACGCATTTTCCAACTTAAGCGGAGACCCGATGGCGTCGGGCTGGATTGGAAAAGAGCTTGTGACCGGCCTGTTTCCGCCCCTGTCCGGCTACCGCTCCGACTTAGACCGTGAAAGCTACATCACAACAGCCGACCGCATCGAGGGAAGCACGGAATATATCGCCATGTCCTCCTTCCAGTGGGCGGACTATGATTTTGATATTCACGCGCCGGGACACGGCGATCTCTACACGACGAGCGACGGGGTCAATATCGCGATGCTGATGGTGCGGACACTTGCGCTTCAAAATGATAAAACCGCAGAATGCGACAACGGCTACCCGCTTGCAGCTTCCAGTACCAAGTTTTTCATGCAGGCGCACCAGTATTACATCAATTCCGTCGGGGATATTGTCATCAATGCAAACCGCTATGCGGGCGAACCCGACCGGCCGGTCAGCAGAGAGGAATTTTTATCCTTTGCAAATGACAATCAGTTCCAGCTTGTCCTTGCAGGCGATCCGTATGTCACGACAACCGCAGTCTACGTCACGCTGAACGAAGACGGCTCCATCACCGGAGATGCGTCAGGAAGCTGGTCCATGTATGGGGACCGCTACATCAAACTCGTCATTGACGGATACGATACCTATTACGGCGTTGCCGCCGTCTCATGGCTTGACAACAAGGACTGTGCCGGCACAACCGTAACGGCAATGGGGCAGACGACAGGATGGCCGCTTTATATGAACAGCGAAACTGTACAGTAAGGGATTTCCTATGAAGCGCGTTCTCCTAGGCGAGGAATCTCCTATAAGTAAAAAAGAATGCCCGGCATACAGCATCGGGCATTCTTTTTATGTATTTATTATATTTACATTTAATTTTATGTATTTTTTATTGCATCCCCGTCATAAAATATTTCTATTGGGGCATGCATGACCGAAGCGGTTTTGTCTGAAGTCCCCCGACAGTTCTTAAAATAACTATCGTCTCTTTATTCGCAGGATTCAGCTCGATCAGAGATTTCAGCAAATGATGCGACATCATGTCTATCGTGAGATCCTTCCACACACAGACCGCACAGCGGATTTCGGTATCCTGATTTTCCGCAAGCGTCTTTAGAAACACATCTTCCTCTTCCATGCTGCCGGATATAATATGATGATTTAACAAATAATACTGGTTTTCCTT
This sequence comes from Lachnospiraceae bacterium UBA7050, assembly GCA_002493905.1. GTDB lineage: Bacteria > Bacillota > Clostridia > Lachnospirales > Lachnospiraceae > DLAJ01. The sequence goes on from DLAJ01000020.1 coordinate 91,466, forward strand.
TTGGGTCCGCACCACAACGCACTGCTCGGCGGAGGAATCGGATTTTACCAGTTCTTCCGCCCATTTTACCAGTTCTTCTATTTCATGTTCATGGCTTTTGTTTTCTTCCATCTGTCATCCCCGCATGTCACATGCAATCTCATCTGCTGCCGGACAACGGCCCTGAGTTCCGCTTCCGGCTTCCACATCCCGCTCCGCGTCGTTCTTTGTAAGTAATATATCATTGCTGTATTGCAATACCGTTTTTCTTGTCATGCCCCTTGTCAAAATTTGCTCAGCACCTCGGTCACCTCGCCCTTGATGCTGCAAAAGAGCAGGGAAAGGTTCGGGTCAAAATGACTGCCTCCCGATTCCTCAATGATTGAAAATGCCTTCTCCACCGGCATCGCCTCCTTATAACAGCGCTTGGAGACTAACGCGTCAAACACATCCGCCACTGCCATAATCCGGGCACAGAGAGGGATGTCCTTCCCCTTTATTCCCTTCGGATAGCCGCTTCCGTCCCATTTTTCATGATGCCCCTCCGCAATCTGCACAGCGATATCAATATACTCTTTTTCCTCGATACCGCCCATGACTTCCGCGATAATACGTCCCCCCGCCGTTGTATGTTCTTTCATGGCGGTAAATTCTTCGGACGTAAGGCGCCCCGGCTTCTGCAAAATTGCGTCGGAAACCGCGATCTTGCCGATATCATGCATCGGCGCCGCTTTGACGAGCAGCTCTGCATAATCATCCGTTAAAAGCTCCGTACAGTATCCGGCTCTTCGCGCCGCCCGCGTCAGAAGTTCCACATACCGGCTCGTGCGCTTGACATGCTCCCCCGTATCATTGTCCCGGTTCTCGATCAGGTTTGCCATCCCTATGATTGTGTTTTCCTGAAGGAGCAGCATTCTCTCGTTATGCTCGATCAGTGCCTGCGTTTTGCGTTCGTTCTCTTCCTCAAGCTGATTCTTGTATTTCTCCAATTTCGATGTAATGCCGATGCACATCGCCATGCAGACCGCCAGCACGACACAGATACAGGCAATGCATATTGCTTCACTTACCTCTGCAATGCGTATGCTGCGCTCCATTTTCTTTTCTGCAGCATGCATCTCCCCGGCAAGATATTCATCCACCAAATCAATATCATCCGTTATTTGATCAATAAATTCCGCCAGATAAGAGTTGACATAATATGTTGCAGTCGCACTGCTTCCTCCGGAACTCATCAAAAATACATTTTCAGCATTGCTGAAATAGCTGATCGTGTTGGAATACACCGCATGGAACAACCTTTCCTTGTCGTCCGTAGACACAGCCGCTTTCATATCGTCCAGCTGATTCATAATTGTTTCCTGTAACTGCGCCGCTTCCTCCTCATACATCTCCCTCGCCTCGTCACTGTCCGCCAGCGTATGCCACGAAACAATCATATGATGCCGGTTCATCTGCCGGCAGATATTGGACATATCCAGCCTGTCGCTGATACTCATTTCAATTTTCTGCTCGTAGCTGTCCGCGATCTCATTTAAGTTATACCGCATGATCAGCATGCCCGCAATACATACAATGCCTGCGGCCAGATCCAGGATAAACATCTGAAACGGAATTCGTTTGATCAGTTTCATTTTTTCCCCCATTCCGAAGCGCTTTTTGCTGAGGAACGCGGGCAGAATCTCAGATTCTGCTCTGCGATCAATGGAATTTGTGACGCTTCGGCACATATTCATACGATGGTTATATGCGGTCTTATTTAACAGCCGCAAAAGACTCCCGTATCAATGGGAGTCCAAAAGACTCCCGTATCAATGGGAGTCTAAAAGACTCCCGTATCAACGGGAGTCTTTTGTGATCTCAGAAACCATATGATCCAGCAGCGCCTGTAAGTCCTGCCCGTCAGGGTTTCCTCCCGCAATGGTAATGCCAAAAATATAGGAGGGATTCCAGTACGCATCTGCGATATGCTGAGCCTGCGCAAACTGTGACTGCTCCGAAAGTGCCGCAATCACAGGAGACGCCTGTACTTCTGCGGAAGACGCCGCGTTCATATTGGACGGGCATTCCCCAATCGAAGCGAATCTGCCCAGCTGCATCTGCTCATCCGAAAGGCATTCCGCCAGCCGCATTGCCCATTCCGTGTGCTCCGAATAAGGATTTACGCCGAGCAGCTTATAACCCGAAAAACTGCTCATCTGCACGTTTTCTCCGGCAAGCGTATAGCACGGGAGCTTTGCCGCACCGAAATCCTCTCCCCATGCTGCCCTGACCGCCTCCGCATTCCACGGTCCGTTGATACCCGCAATAATCGTTCCGTTTCTCACGCCGTTTAAGAAGCTCTGGTCGTCCAGACTAATAAAGCCGTCATGCTTCGCGATCGAAAGCATTGCTTCGGCAACATCAACGCCCCGGTACTTCGTGTCGACCGCATTCCAGTTGCACTCATTCGTCACCCCGTCTTCACTCAGTCCCAGTTCTAAGCCGGCTCCGGCAAAAAAGGAGTAGATGTACCAGCCGCTGGAATAGTCCATCGTCATTTTCTTTCCGTTTTCGGCAGCTATTTCCAGCAGCCTGTCAAAGCTTATAATATCCTCCTGCGTATAGTACGCTTTGTTATAATATAAAAAATAACCGTTTCCCGCTGCCAGCGGATACGCGTATAGTTTTCCATCATACATTGCCGCCTGACAGGCACCGTTTTCCTCTCCGCCGTTCGCATCAATCACCGCCTGCACATCCTCACTGATCTCTAACAGCGCACCTCCCTGTCGTAACGCCTCGAACTGATCGTCCGCAAACATATAAACATCCGCCGCCGCATTGACGTTATTCAGCACAGTCTCCCTCACGTTCATCACGTTTTCCTTACTGACCGTAATCTCAAAGACCGCCTCATCCGCATGTTCCTCCTGAAACACCCGGATTCTTTCATCAATCAGCTCCCTGTCTTCCTCGTCACTCCACCAGACTGAAAGCTTTACCACAGGCAGCTCCCTGTCTTCTTTACCCGCACATCCTGTAGTCCAGCCTGATGTAACTGCCAAGACCGCCGTGAACAGGATGGTTTTGATCCCCATGCGCCGCATGTTTCCCCTCCGTAAAAAGATAAAATCCAAAAACGCAGTCTTCATTATAATTCTGCGCCTTTGGATTTACCAGTTCTATCTCACAAAAAGCCATATTCCAGCATAAACGGCATATTTCTGAGGGAACCGCCTGCAGAACCACCGGAGGTCCGTCTTCCCCAGATATAAACCCTTCTAAAACCGGCCTGGAGCGCCTAAGGCGTTTCCCTACAGCCATATTTCGGCAACAAAAACACTGCCATTGTCCTCCTCCCGAAACTCCAGGCTTCCACAATACTTCTCCGCAATTTTTTGCATGGATGCGATACCAAAGCCGTGGACCGCCTTATCCTCCTTATCCGTCTCCAGTTTCGGGTTTCTTGACAAAACAGATTCTGCAATTGTGTTTTTCACGACCACCTGCGTAAAGGCTTTCCTGCTGCCGATCGTCAGACTGATTTCCGGTTGCTCCACACCCTCGCATCCGTTCATTGCATTATCAAGCGCATTGGAGAGCACAATACTTAAATCCATATCACTGACGCTGCCAAACTGGGAATCAATCATGCATTTTACACGGATACCGCGCTTTGCACAGATGGCGATCCGGTTGTTGACGACAGAATCGATCACCACGTTTCCCGTGTCCACTCCCGGCGCAGCCCTGTCAATTTTTTCTTTTAAGAGTGTTTCGATATATTCCTTCGCCTCCCCCGTCCGCTCCTCCGACAGCAGCTCCGCCGCCGTCGTCAGATAATGGCGCATATCATGACGCAGCGTCCGCATCTGTGTATAGCGCTCTCTTGCCTCATCGACAAACCGCTCCTGCGCGGCCAGATTGATCTTTAAGACACGGTACTCCTCCTTTACCATACTGTCACGGTGCATTTTCCCCATAATCAGATAGCACAGTATATTCAAGGCGGCGATCAGCAGGTTCACTCCCACAAGCGACACCATCTCATGCTCATTAACCGAAATATGCCACAAAAACCAGCTAATCATATAAGTGATCATAAGACAGGAAAACTGAATCAGCCATTGGATGCCGTCTAACTGATACCGCCCCTTTCTGCGCACATGGATCAGCATCTCGCAGACAAAAAAGAACATCAGCTTGCTGAATACCAATAACGGATAGCGGAGGGCACCGCCCGGCAGAATCACCCCCTTATCATAAACGCCCGACCACACGCGGAACATATTCATCAGCAGAAGGTTAATCGGCAGAATCGTAATGACCGGGAAAAGGACAATCAGCAGTTTTTCATACAGTCTTCCTTCGCAAAACAGCAGCACATATCCGCCCGATATCAAAAAGAGCAGAATAAAGGCAAGATTGGGCATCCGCTGGCCAAACAGAAGATTCGTTGCAAGCAGTAATGCAAAATACGACGCTGATTTGAGCCAGCGCAGCTTCTGACTCTTCATGGTAAGACATTCATTGCAAAGTCTTACAACAATAAGGCATTCCGTGACGGATGCCGCCAGCTCCATAAAATTATCCAGATAGCTCATAGGTACTCTCTTCCGCCGCTTAAGCGGCATTTTGCTTATTGTGGATTTTGGGACACGCAGCGTCACAAATTCTGGGTTTGATCATAGCAACGCTCATGTTTCGCCGCGCATGTAATTCAGAAAGGCTTTCCGAACCGCTTCCGCCTTGTACCGGCTTAAAAGGATTCCGGTTCCGTCATCTAAGACAACCTGCCCTTTTTCTATAGAATAAATATATTTACAGTTTACAAGATAGCTCTTATGCGTACGGACAAATCCAAACGGCATCAGCCGCCGCTCAAATTCCGAAAGGCTTCCGTAGCACACAATATCTCTGCCGCCGCTTCCATGAACCTGGAGCCAATGCCCGTATATCTCAATATATTCAATCTCTCCCGTATCCAAAAACACTTCCCCGGTTTTCGCCTGAAACGGCAGCTTCTTTCCCGCCATCCGTTTTAAGAGCGCTCTGTTCATCGCTTCTAAGCTCTCGGGAAGCTCCTCCTCCAAACGTGATTTCCTGATAAAGCGGAACGGACGAAATTTCAGTGAAGAATACACCAGTTCGTCATGACACGAAACAAACACGATCAGCGCCTCCCCCATCTGTCCGGCAAGTTCAAAACCATTCACGCCGGGCATGTCAATGTCCAGAAACACCGCGTCGCATTCAGGCTGCTCCTCTAAAAACACACTTCCCTCATGGTAGACCTTGATCTCCGGCTCCGCTCCCCGTTCCTTAAACCCCTGTACCACAAGCTGTTGTAATTTTTCCGTAAAAATCATGTCATCATCGCAAATCGCAATGCGCATTCTGCCACCTTCCTGCCCTGAAAGGATATTTGTATGTCCAGTCATACCTGATTAAGCCGCTTTTGTTTAGATATCCTAAACATCAATCCGCTAATATCTGCGTCCCGTCTGGCGGCACTAAATAATTTTTTACCGCCTATGCCTTATATTTTCCAAGTCTTCAAATGGTGCCCCATTCATGATTGTGCAAGTTCACCCGATAATGATTATCTATGACTGCCATCCTTAGAAGTATTATCAATCGAAACAAGGTCGCCAGATGTTAATGTATTGTTGTCCAACAGGCCACTCATACTAATATGTATTTCCCATACATGGTTTTGTTTTCATTGAATATTTCATATAACCCTCTCCAAGCTGAATGATAATCAAGCGCAATATTCGTATATCACTTTTCCTCAATCAATTTTATCTGTTCCGCCGCTTTAAGAACCTTCAACTGATACTCTGCAATCTCTTTCAAAATCTGAAATCTTTCTGTCTTATTTCTGCCCTCACGGATCATTTGCGCATTATGTGTTTCCAAATTAGATAAAACTGTAAGTTCGTTAATGGAAGCAAAGTCTCTCACATTATTCTTTTTTGCCAATTCAGGATTTTCATCCCGCCATGCTTTTGCGGTAAATCCGAATAATGCAACATTCAAAACATCTGCTTCCTCT